>NZ_CP138991.1:2766802-3074224 GCF_044594925.1 Maribacter sp. R77961
TTAAAAGAATACACAACAAGTATGGAATGGATGCTTAAAAAATACCCTTTACAATGGTTTAACTATTTTGATTTTTGGAAAGACGGAAATAAGCAATGAAAGAAGTTTTAATAATTTATTATTCACAAACAGGGCAACTTCTTGACATTCTGGAGAACATGGCCAGGAAAATAAAAGGAGATGATATTGCTATCTCTTATTACGAAATTATACCCGACCCTGTCTACGACTTCCCTTGGAAACAAGAAAAATTCTACGATAGCTTTCCAGAATCATTTTTGCAAATTCCTGATAAGTTTCATCCTCCCAAGGAAGCCATTCTCAATAAAAAATATGACTTGGTTATTCTCGGTTATCAAGTTTGGTTTTTAACCCCGTCCATTCCTATTAACTCATTCTTAAAGTCTAATTTTGCCGGCCAAATTTTAAAAGAAACACCTGTTGTATCAGTATTGGCCTGCAGAAATATGTGGATTCAAGCACAGGAAAAGATGAAGCGACTCTTAAAGGATGTACATGCTAATCATGTAGGTCATATTGCATTGGTGGATAAGCATATCAATCATATTAGTGTAATTACCATTTCGCATTGGATGTTCTCGGGAAGAAAAGACCGTTATCTAGGTATTTTTCCAAAACCCGGGGTATCCGACAAGGATATACAGGATGCGGAAAGATTCGGGCCTCCGATAAAAGCTGCTTTACTAGCGAACAATTTTCAAGATTTACAAGATAAAATCCTACAACTCGGAGGAGTTAAAATTAACCCCTTTCTGGTGATGACGGACAAACGAGGAAACGTTCTCTTTTCCAAATGGGCCAACCTCATCATAAAGAAAGGAGCCCCTGGTAATCCTAAACGTCTAAAATGGATTACTTTGTTCAAATATTATTTGTTATTTGCCATATGGGTCATAGCACCAATAGTTTTTATCGTATTTTTGTTGACTTATTTACCGAGCTTTAAACGAAGAAAAACAGACAAGGCCTACTATTCCTCAGTAGCCCTAAAAGAGAATTAATGAAGGACGTATTTATTACCAAAATCTCTAAATTTTTACCGAACAAACCAGTTTCCAATGAAGATATGGAGGCTAAATTGGGATTTATAGATGGTAAGACATCCAAGGCGCGCCGAATAGTTCTTCGCAACAATCAGATTAAAGAAAGGTATTACGCTTTGGACGATAATGGGGAAGTGACCCATAACAACGCACAACTTACTAAAGAAGCGGTGGAATTGTTGTGTGATGAAAAGTTCACAACCAAAGACATTCAATTGTTATCCTGTGGAACATCTAGTCCTGATCAGATTTTACCATCTCATGCCGCAATGGTCCATGGTTTCCTAGAAAATGGAAATATGGAAATTAATTCGCCATCTGGTGCCTGTTGTTCTGGAATGAGTGCGCTTAAATATGGTTATCTCTCTATAATGACCGAGCAAGTTGAAAATGCTGTTTGCGCAGGTTCTGAACGTACCTCCTCTTGGATGAAGTCTGATGTATTTGAAAATGAAGTGGAACATTTAAAAGACCTGGAAGACAATCCTATTTTAGCATTTAACAAAGAGTTTTTAAGGTGGATGTTATCCGACGGTGCCGGTGCTGTGTTATTGGAATCCGAGCCAAAAGGCAAAAATCCTTTAAAAATAAACTGGATGGAGGCCTATTCCTATGCTTTTGAAATGGAAGCCTGTATGTATGCCGGCGCAGAGAAAAAGCAAGATGGCCATTTACAACCATGGAGTGAATTTCCTGCTAGTGAGTGGGGCAAAATGTCTTTGTTCGCAATGAAACAGGACACAAGACTTCTTGGCGATAATATTTTGGTGAAAGGAGTAGATAGTTTAAAACAAGCTTTCGATAAACACGGAATAGGCCCTGATAATGTCGATTACTACCTACCCCATATATCTTCCTACTACTTTAAAGAAGGCCTTTACAAAGAATTGGAAAAACAAGGAATACCTATACCTTGGGAAAAATGGTTCTTAAACTTAGCACAAATTGGAAATGTTGGTGCGGCATCTATTTATATTATGCTAGAAGAATTGGTTTCTAGCGGCAAACTAAAAAAAGGAGATAGAATTTTATGTCATGTTCCGGAAAGTGCGCGTTTCTCTTACATGTACGCCTATTTAACCGTCTGCTAAATGAGTATGGTGCAACTACCTATTACCGATGCCTCCTTTATCGTTGATTTAATACCTCAAAAATGGCCTTTTGTGATGGTAGATAAACTTTACGGGTTCTCAGAAAATGAAATAATTTCGGGGCTTACTATTAAAGAAGAAAACTTACTTTACTTCGGTAACGAATTCACGGAGCCCGGTTTGATGGAGAACATGGCACAAACTGTAGCCATGCACAAAGGATACACCTACTACTTAAAAAATGAACCTGCACCAGTAGGTTATATCGGAGCTATTAAAAAAGCAGAGATTTACGCCTTACCCAAACTGGGCGACGAACTTAGAACTACGGTCACTATCTTACATGATATTATGGGCGTTACTTTGGTAAAAGCCAAAATTGAATGCAATCAAAAAATCATCGCCACAAGTGAAATTAAAACAGCGCTAGCATAAATACCATGGAAGGAAAAGGGCAAAAAATAGATATTAAGAAATTCTTGCCCCATAGACCACCCATGTTACTGGTAAGCAACATGCCCTATATAGACGATACTTCTGTAACTACAGAATTTCATATTGAAGAGAACTGTCTCTTTGTGGAAGACCAATATCTAATGGAAGCAGGTTTAATAGAAAATGCTGCTCAAACCTGCTCCGCCATTGTAGGTCAAAGGTATTTTGACAAAGAGGATTTAGAAGGAACAAGCAATAAACTTATTGGATACATTAGTGCTATTAAACGTGTTGTCATTCATCAACTACCAATGGTAGATGATATTTTGGTGACGAAAGCGAATTTATTATCTCGTTACGATACGGGCGAACTTAGTATTTGCACCATAAATTGTATGACTTTTAGAAATGATGATTTAATTGTAGATTGTACTTTAAATTGTCTCATTCACGAAGTTTAAACAGATGAAAAAGGAAGAGGTTCCGCAGGACAAAAGCAATCTAGCATCTGCGAATATTAGAGAAATGGTCTATGCTGTTGATAAAGATGGTAATTACACCACCTCTTTAAGTAGTGGTTGGGACCCAAAGACCATAGCCCTGGACAATGCCATTAAAGTCATTGAGGAACGGATTTCCATAGCTAAAGAAAAAGTTTTAAAAGGCGAAACGAGTCCCATAGAATATTACATGGAGCTACATAAAATGGACATCCCCGTGTTAGCGAGTTATGTTGGACTTTGGCAGTGGCGCGTAAAGAGACATTTTAAACCCACGGTATTTAAAAAACTTAAAGAAAAGACCTTACAAAAATATGCCGATGTTTTTGAAATAAGTCTAAGTGAACTAAAACAAATAGATGCCTAAAGAACCAAAAATAAATTTCACCCACAACCAATCTGCACATTGCGAAAATGGTGTAGTCTCCAATCTTATGAGGCATCAAGGTTTTGAAATAAGCGAGCCTATGGTTTTTGGAATTGGTTCTGGCTTGTTGTTCAGCTACCTTCCATTTCTAAAAGTAAACTATGCCCCCGTATTCACTTATCGTTCTATGCCAGGCTTTATATTCAATAAGTTCGCTAAACGTGTAGGCGTAAAGATGAGAAAGGAAAAGTTCAAGAGCCCTGCAGCTGCAAAGGTTCGGCTAGATGAGAACTTAGCCAGGAACAATCCTGTCGGTTTACAAGTAGGTGTTTATAATCTAGTGTATTTTCCGGACGAATACCGCTTCCATTTCAATGCACACAATATGGTGGTATACGGAAAACAGGACGACCGCTATTTGATAAGCGACCCCGTAATGGAAGAAGTTACCAGTCTTTCCAGTAAAGAGTTAGAGAAGGTACGCTTTGCCAAAGGAGCTTTCGCACCCAAGGGACACATGTACTATCCTACCGAATTTCCCAAAGAGCTGAAATTAAAAAAGGCGATAACGAAAGGTATAAAACAAACTAGTAGGGACATGACCGCACCTGTGCCTATTGTTGGGGTAAAAGCAATGCGCTGGGTAGCTAGGAATATTAGAAAATGGCCAAAAAAGCTGGGCCCGAAAAAAGCAAACCATTATTTAGGACAGCTTGTGCGTATGCAAGAAGAGATTGGAACAGGAGGTGGTGGTTTCAGATATATTTATGCCGCCTTTTTGCAGGAAGCAAGTCAGATATTAAAGAATGAAAAACTTTTAGAGCTATCAAAGGAAATGACCTCAATTGGAGATGCTTGGCGCGATTTTGCTCTGGACGCCTCTAGAATATACAAGAATAGGAATAGTAAAAGTGGCGGATACGAAGATGTAGCCATTCAGCTAGAACACATAGCGGACCGCGAGGAAGTCTTTTTCAAAACGCTTAAAAAAGCGGTTTAAAATATAACTTCTGTGATAAAATCATATGATTAAAATCGATCAACTCTCTAAAAAATATAAAGAAGCCGAACATTATTCGGTCTCAGAGTTTGATTTGGAAATCGTTGCTGGAGAAATTTTTGGGCTATTAGGACCCAACGGAGCAGGAAAAACCACCCTTATTTCAATGTTAAGTGGGCTTATAAAACCTACTTCTGGCTCCTTTAGCATTGATGGGTTAGACTATTCTGGAAATAAAAAAACACTAAAAAAACACATAGGTATCGTCCCACAAGAATATGCCTTATACCCTTCTTTGACGGCCTTAGAAAATCTTAATTACTTTGGGGCCATGTACGGGTTAAAAGGTCCAGAATTCCAAAATTCAGTACAAGAGCATCTAAGTATTCTAGGATTATCCGAATTTGCGCGCAAAAAAATACAATCCTATTCCGGTGGTATGAAGAGAAGGATAAATCTAATAGCCAGTATCCTTCACAAACCTAAAGTGCTCTTTTTAGATGAGCCCACAGTTGGGGTGGATGTGCAGTCCAAAACCGTTATTATTGATTTTTTGAAGCAACTTAATCATACCGGCACAACTATCATTTATACCTCACATCATTTAAACGAAGCAGAACATTTCTGTACGCGTGTTGGCATTATAGACCATGGCAAATTAGTAGGTGTGGGCACACCAAAAGACCTGGTGAACAATCAAAAGGGCGCAGCACATCTAGAGGATGTGTTCTTAGCATTAACAGGTAAAGCGCTTAGGGACCATGCATAAACTTTGGGTTTCCACACACAAGGAGCTTTTATTGCTAACCAGAGACTTAGGTGGCTTGGCAGTGTTATTTATAATGCCACTACTTTTGGTGATCACCATTACCATTATTCAGGACAATACCTTTAAAATTATTCAGGAAAACAAAATCCCTATTCTGTTTGTTGATAGGGATAAGGGTACGGTTTCAGACCAGGTCAAAGAAAGCTTAATCGCCACTAAGCTATTTGAGGTAATTGTAGAGGGTGATGAGGGTAAGGCGCAACATCTTGTGCAGACGGGAACGTATCAACTAGCGGTCATTCTTCCCAAGGATCTTTCTAAAGATTTGAAATTAAAAATAGCTAGGAATGTAGAAGGTATTTTAGCCAAATTCGGTGTAGGAGAAGAGATGGCTCCGAACAATCCAATAGCGAATAAAGAAATTAGATTATATTTTGACCCCGCTAGTCAACAATCCTTCAAAAGTTCTGTACGTAATAATATCGACAAGATGATTGCGCAAATTGAGAATCAATCTATCTACAAAGCCTTTCAGCAAGAAATAGGAGAAGACGATACCGAACCCCTTTTTGAAACTGAAAGTTTTATTTCCTTTAAAGAAATTATTCCAAATACGGACAAACAAGCATCCATCCCCAATTCTACACAACATAATATACCCGCCTGGACACTATTTGCCATTTTCTTTATAATCCTGCCCTTATCTATAAACATGGTAAAGGAAAAAAATCAGGGTACTTTTGTTCGCCTGCGAACTCAACCTGTTTCCTATGCCACTGTTTTAGGTGGCAAGGCCTTAGTTTTTTTAGCGGTGGCCTTATTACAGTTTGCTTTAATGCTTTTACTTGGCATCTATTTATTCCCTTTAATAGACCTTCCAAAATTAGAGGTTTCAGGAAGGTTACACCTACTCTTTATTGTTGCGTTTTTCGCAGGATTGGCGGCAGTAGGCCTAGGACTACTTTTAGGTACGATTGCCAAATCCCAAGAACAGTCCGCACCTTTTGGAGCAACTTTCGTAGTTATTTTAGCGGCCATAGGAGGTGTTTGGGTTCCTGTATTTGCTATGCCGAAATTCATGCAGATACTCTCTAATGTATCACCTATGAATTGGGGACTAAATGCCTTTTATGACGTATTTTTGCGCAATGTTGGATTTTTAGAAATCATTCCGGAAATATCACTCCTGTTTCTGTTTTTTATAGGAACAAGCCTTATTGCTATCGTATACAATGAAAGAAAAAATGCAGTCTAACGGAAAAAAGGAAATAAGCTTTACCAGTAAAGTACGGGTTCGTTTTACAGAAACAGATCCGTTGGGTATTGTTTGGCACGGGAACTATATTCAATATTTTGAGGATGGTAGAGAAGCTTTTGGCAGGCATCATGGCATCTCTTATCTAGACCAAAAAGAGCATAATTTTTCGACACCTATCGTTAGTTCTGCCTGTGAGCATAAGCTACCCTTAAAATATGGCGATGTTGCTGAAATCAAAACAACTTACATTGATTCTCCCGCAGCCAAAATGATTTTTAAGTATGAAATTCTAAATCCGGAAGGGAAAGTGGTCTGCACGGGAAAGACGGTACAGGTTTTTGTTGAGCTCCACGGAAATCTATCCTTGGTCATCCCAGAATTCTTCTTGGATTGGAAAGAAAAAGTTGGTTTATTGGATGGCTAAGATTTACCTTTCACATAACAATATCGTTTCAGCCTATGGGTTTCATACCCAAGCGGCTATTACCAATATAAAAAATGAAGTTTCTAGCTTACAGCTTTTAGAAGACAAACGTATTCTTCCCCATCCTTTTTATGCATCACGAATTGACCAAAATCAGTTACTGGAAGAGTACCATAAATTAAGTCCAAAGGAAGCCCATACAAGGCTAGAGCAAATGCTCTTGGTTTCTTTGTCCGACACTCTATCAAAAGCTAACATTGAACTTACGGAACGGGTTGGGCTTATTATTTCTACCACCAAGGGAAACATTGATGTTTTAGAAGAACGCAACCCTTTTCCTGAAGAGCGTGCTTATTTGGGCACACTTGGCACCAAAATTCAAGAGTTCTTCGGTTTTAAAAACAAAGCCATCGTTCTTTCTAACGCCTGCGTTTCTGGAGTGTTGGGAGTTGCTGCCGCCAAACGTTTTATTCAACAAGGAACCTACGATCACGTCTTTGTTGTAGGGGGCGATTTAGTGACACAGTTTATACTTTCTGGCTTTAACGCTTTTCAAGCTTTAAGTGAGGAACCCTGTCGACCGTATTGTAAAACAAGAACTGGTATCAATATCGGTGAAGTAGCTGCCAGCGTTCTGGTTACGAAAGATTCACAAAAAACAATACCGGAATCAGTCGAGGTAATCGGCGAAGCCTCCTGTAATGACGCCAATCACATATCAGGTCCTTCAAGAACAGGAGAAGGTCTATACAAAAGTATTAAGGTTGCATTGGAACATTCAGGACATTCGGCTGAAGTGATAGATTATATTTCAGCTCACGGAACCGCTACAGCCTTTAATGATGAAATGGAAGCGATTGCATTTAACCGAGCTGGACTAGAAAAAACCCCCTTAAACAGTTTAAAAGGATATTTTGGACATACACTAGGAGCTTCTGGATTACTAGAAACTATTATAGGCATGTATTCCCTACATCAAAATACATTATTCGCCTCCAAGGGGTTTCAAGAATTAGGAGTATCAATGCCTCTAAACATCATACAAAAAACAGTCTCCAAGAACTGCAATACTTTTTTAAAGACAGCTTCTGGTTTTGGAGGCTGTAATACTGCAGTAATCTTTCAAAAACTTCAAGAATACTAGAAAATAAACGGGATAGTATTAAATTCGCCGATAAAATTGTTCATTTAGCATGTCAAAGAAAAATATAAAGGCCATAGATGCGTTACAAGAGGCGCAAAAAATCGCTTTTGCTCCATTTGTTTTTCAAACTACGGTCTCACTAAAAAAGCTTGGCGTTTTTGATTATATTTTTGGAAATAACGCTAAAGGTGGAGTTACCTTATCCGAAATATCCGATGCACTATCTTTAACAGTGTATGGGTTGAGTGTGCTTTTAGAAATTGCGGAAAGTGCGGATATTGTAAGTTTAGATGAAAATGGTAAATACGAATTGACCAAAATTGGGTATTTCCTAAGTTATAATCCAATGACCGAGGTTAATATGAATTTTACCCAAGACGTATGCTACCAAGGGCTTTTTCATTTACAGGATGCCATAAAAGAAGGAAAACCTTCTGGCTTAAAAGAGCTAGGAGACTGGAAAACCGTTTATGAAGGGCTTTCTCAACTTGAACCACATGTGCAACAATCCTGGTTTGCGTTTGACCACTTCTACTCCGATGGTATCTTTGAAGAAGCACTGCAATTGGTTTTTAGGCATAAGCCAAAATTATTATATGATATTGGTGGAAATACGGGAAAATTTGCGCTTCAATGCTGTTCGTATGATCCAGATATAAATATTCGGATTTTTGATTTACCGGGGCAATTAAAAAAAGCCTTGCACAATACGGCGGAGAAAGGTTATGGAGATAGGGTTAGCGGCACGGAAATAGATTGGTTGTCCGACAATCCAGAAATTCCCACGGGAGCTGATACAATTTGGATGAGCCAGTTCCTAGATTGTTTTTCCAAGGAGGAGATTTTAAAAATCTTAAAAACAGCGGTAAGAGCGATGGATTCCGATACGGAACTCATCATTATAGAAACCTATACAGACCGGCAAAAGTTTGGAAATGCAAAATTTACCCTAGAAGCCACCTCGCTATATTTTACGGCAATTGCAAACGGTAATAGTAAAATGTACAAAGCAACAGAACTCATTGCTCTGGCCAACGAGGCGGGCTTGGAAATAAAAGAGGACGTTAATTTAGGTGAATTCCATACCTTGTTCGTATGTAAAAAGATATAAGTCTATTTGGAGAACCCGTATTACATACAAGACTACTGCCATATTAGAGATGGTGAAATATGTCTTAATGGAAAAACCATATTCAAAAGTGAAGAAACCGATTTTAAATCGGTCATGAAATCTGCCTATAAAAAACTACAGATAGATTATGTTAAGTTCTTTAAAATGGATAATCTAAGTAAACTCGCTTTCATTGCTGCCGATGTGCTTTTAAAAACAGAAAAAGAGAAGAATATGGCCCTGGTTTTATCTAACAGGGCGGCAAGTTTAGATACCGACAGAAAGCATCAAAAGTCCATTAAAGACCCAACTCAATATTATCCGAGTCCCTCCGTGTTCGTTTATACACTACCAAATATTTGTTTGGGTGAAATAAGTATTAAACACAAATTATTTTCAGAGAATAGTTTTTATATATTCGATGAATTCTCCCCATCTATTTTACATTCCTATTCTAGCAATTTACTCCATAACAATAAGGCAGAAAAGGTGCTTTGCGGATGGGTAGATGTTGATCATGGAAAATATGACGCATTTTTGTATGTTGTAGCAAAGAAGGGTATTTTTGTACATTCCACTACCGAAATAAACCGATTATATTAGACCGATGAGCGACTTAAAATTAGAACTGAAAGAAAAGATTATAGAGCAATTGAATCTTGAGGATATTTCTGTTGATGAAATTGCGGACAATGACCCACTTTTTGGTGATGGTCTTGGTCTAGATTCTATTGACGCGCTAGAGCTTATTGTAATGCTAGATAAGGATTACGGTATAAAATTGGCCGACCCCAAAGAGGGAAGAAATATCTTTGAGTCCATAGATACTATGGCTGCCTACATTACGGCGAATAAGGCTTAAATCAATATTAGAATACCATACTGAAAGTCAAGATAATAGTCTGGCTTTTGTTTAAATGCTTTCAATGAACCAAGGAATTG
Organism: Maribacter sp. R77961; assembly: GCF_044594925.1. GTDB lineage: Bacteria > Bacteroidota > Bacteroidia > Flavobacteriales > Flavobacteriaceae > Maribacter. The sequence goes on from NZ_CP138991.1 coordinate 2,776,908, forward strand.
CGATCACGGGAATGGGAATGATTTCTGCTATTGGAAACAATGTGGCGGAAAATTATGCTTCCCTGATAGCTGGTAAATCCGGGATTTCTAAGATTACCAAGATTAAAACGGTTCATGAAAATGAAATCATGGTAGGTGAAGTTGCCGCTACCAATGAAGAATTAGAGCAACAATTAAACCTTAAACCTAACACCTATTCCAGAACGCCTATATTAGGGATCTTAGCTGCCAGAGAGGCACTACAACAAGCAGGTATTACCGATATTTCCTCATATAGAACAGGACTTATATCCGGCACTACCGTTGGGGGAATGGATAAGGCAGAGCAATATTTCTACGACTATTTTGAAAGAGATACCCATTGGGCACATATCAATGGGCTACATGCAGGAGATTCTACCCAAAAAATAGCGGAAGCCATAGGTCTTGAAAAAAGTTTTGTCACCACTATAAGTACGGCGTGTTCTTCTGCTGCAAATGCCATAATGCTTGGGGCAAGGATGATAAAATCCGGAGAACTAGAACGTGTAGTAGTAGGAGGTTCGGATTGCCTATCAAAATTTACCATTAACGGTTTTAAGACATTAATGATCTTGTCGGATACGTACAACAGTCCGTTCGATGAAGATAGAAAAGGGCTTAATCTTGGAGAGGCCGCAGCCTTTCTGGTATTGGAGTCCGATGACATAGTGGCTAAGGAAAACAGAAAAGTCCTAGGTTACGTAAAAGGATATGGCAACGCAAACGATGCTTTTCACCAAACCGCATCATCAGAAAATGGGGACGGTGCCGTACTGGCTATGGAAAAAGCTTTTAAAGTTGCGGGCTTAGCACCCGCTGCCATAGACTATGTGAATGCACATGGCACGGCCACACCGAATAATGACCTTTCTGAAGGAAGGGCATTGCAGCGTGTCTTTGGAGAAAACGTTCCAGACTTTAGTTCTACAAAGGCCTATACCGGACACACCTTAGCAGTAGCTGCGGGAGTCGAAGCTATCTACTCTATTCTGGCACTTCAGCATAATGTGGTCTATCCCAATCTGAACTTTAAAACACCAATGAAGGAATTTAATTTGGTCCCTCAAACCGAATTAAAAAAGAAAGAAATTAAAACCGTGCTTTCCAACTCATTTGGGTTCGGAGGCAATTGTTCCACTTTAATATTTTCTAAAGAGGCATGAAAAAATCGGTTTACATCAATAGCATTGGTTCCGTTTCCGTTCAAAAAACGCATGACGCTACTACGTTCTTAGAAGACATCGTAACCTACAATGCCACCACATTAAAAGTAGTTGACCCTAATTATAAAGAATATATTCCTCCTGCAGCAGCCAGAAGAATGGCCAAGGGTATAAAAATGAGCACGGTTAGTTCCCAAACGGCTTTAAGGGAAGCGGGTTTAGAAGATGTAGACGCAATTATTGTCGGCACAGGTTTGGGATGCCTAGGAGACTCAGAAAAATTTGTAAGCGATATCATTGATAACGATGAACAATACCTTACCCCAACACGTTTCATACAATCTTCTCATAATACCGTAGCTGGCCAAATAGCGCTCGCTATGGGCTGCAAGGGCTATAATTTTACATATGTACACGCAAATGTCTCTTTTGAATCTAGCCTATGGGATGCTAAGCTGCAATTGGAGACCAATGAGGCCACAAATATTCTAGTGGGCGGAGTTGATGAAATGGTAAACCACCATGTGGAAACCCATCGTTTAATAGGACATTTAAAAGAGGCACCCATATCCAATGAAGCCGTATTAAGTGCTAAAACCAAAGGCTGCGTTATCGCAGAAGGTGCTCATTTCTTTGTGCTCTCCAACGAAAAACAAGATACTACCTATTCCAAGTTAGTAGCTGTGCGCACCTATAACACTTTAGGTTTGTCGGAAGTTGGCCAGGCTATTACCTCGTTTTTAACTGAAGTAAATATTCCCTTGGAACATATAGATATAGTGGTTCTTGGAAATAATGGAGATTCGGAGTACGATACGTTTTATCATCACTTAAGTGAAGGTCTTTTTAAGAACGTTTCACAAATAGCGTACAAGCATTTATCGGGAGAATATGATACCGCTACCGCATTTGCATTTTGGGTAGCTAACAAAATATTCAAGAAACGATCCGTTCCGGAAGTTCTTCAATTAAATACGCTTAAAACCACTAGCCCTGAACGAATCTTAATCTACAACCAATACCGAGGAAAAAACCACAGTCTAGTACTACTTGAAAAATGTTAAGGCGTAAAACCATAAACACCTTTGCCTTAATCGCCTTGATTGTATTGGCCCTATTTTCTTTTTATCATACTATTCCTTGGTGGGCATTTGCACTCGTAACGCTCATCTGGTTCTTAATTACACTATGCGGCTCTTTTCTAATTCGATGGAACTATCATTTTAAATCGATCCATTCCAATAAAAACAATATTGAGAACGATATCGCCATTACTTTTGATGATGGCCCACATCCCGAGTTTACTCCTAAAATCCTGAGTCTTTTGGAAAATCACAACGCCAAAGCCACCTTCTTCTGTATTGGCAAGCATATAGAAGAGCATCCAGCGCTGTTCAAAGCTATTATTAAAGCTGGGCACACTGTTGGCAACCATACCTATTCACATTCCAAGTCTTTTGGGTTTTTCAGTTCACAAAAAGTGACTCAAGAGCTTCAGAAAACAAATACCATAGTAAAGGAATTGATTGGAAAACAAATGAGATTCTACCGTCCTGCATTTGCTGTTACCAATCCAAGTATAGAAAAAGCGGTAAAACAACTAAAACTAGACACTATAGGTTGGAGTGTTCGCTCTTTGGACACCACACCCAGGAATAGTTCAAGGGTATTGAAACGAATTACTTCTAAGGTAGCCAAGGGAGATATTGTGCTTTTACACGACACCAGCGATAAGACCGTAGTTGTTTTGGAACAGTTATTGTTATTTTTGAAAGATAGAGAATTAAGATCGGTCGCGGTAGACCAGCTCCTTCAATTACCGGCATATGAATAAAGCGTTTTTTATTTTATTACTTACAGCATGCACTATTCAGGCGCAGACACCCATGAATGCAGAAGAAGCTGCAGCCCTACGCAATAAAGTGAAAGAAAAATCGGCGACTACAAAAACCATAACCAGTAATTTTATACAATACAAGCATTTAGATTTTCTTTCCAACGATATAGAATCAAAAGGCAAGCTGGCATTTATGGCGCCAGATAAAGTTAAATGGGAATACACTACTCCTTTTACCTACAGTGTATTGTTCAAAAATGAAAAACTATTCGTTAATGACGATGGAAATAAGAGCGCGATGGATTTAGGCTCCAACAAGCTTTTTAAACAATTGAATAAGTTAATTACGGCAAGTATTAACGGAGATATGTTTATATCCGAAGAGTTCTATATTTCTTATTTTAAGGTAGATGGAAAAATCACCGTTCATTTTATACCGAAGGATACTCAATTTGCGACCTTCATAAAAGCCTTTCATATTAACTTTTCCGATACCGGTGAAGTCCTACAGGTAAAGATGATCGAGCCTAGTGATGATTACACCAAAATCACTTTTAGCAATAGAATAGAAAACCAAGCCATTCCCGATGCGGTTTTTAATCAGTAGTCTTACGCTATTACTCGTAGGGTGCGCTTCCTATCCCAGAAAAATGGGATTTACAGCTATGAATCTTACCGCAACCACGGTTACTAACGAATATTTTTCAGACACTAACAAAGATTATCTTTACAAGGCAAAGGTCAACATATTTAATACTAGTTTTGGAGGAATCCTGGTTATAAAAAAATCAGCTGCTAGGGCACATCGCATAGTATTCACCACGGAACTCGGGAATACGATTTTTGATTTTTCAATTGTTGACGAAGAATTTAAAATAAACCGGATTTTAAAAGAACTGGACCGCAAAATTCTCTTGAATATTCTTGAAAAAGATTTTAAAACCTTGATTCACGAACAAGCCATAATCACCAAAAATTATACCAACGGCAACGACGGCATAGCTGCCACTACTATTTACGGAAATCCTCATTTTTACACCTATGGAAAAGGACAATTAAAGCGCATTGCACGGGTTGGAGGGCAAAAAGAAAAAGTGGTTTTTCTGTTCTCGGAAATAAGTAATAACATTGCAAAACATATTCAGATCAACCACAAGAATTTGAAACTTCAAATTGAGCTAAAAGCATTTGAATAGCAGGTAAGCAGTACAAAAAAATCCAGACGCTATGTTGATAAAAGGTTTATATGAAATATTAAATTTTGACTTCCAAGAAAAGCATATTGAAGCCGAGGTAAAACTTAATAGAACGCATGAGATTTTTGAGGGTCACTTTCCCGGTCACCCTGTCCTTCCTGGCGTTTGCGTCATTCAAATGATTAAAGAATTTACGGAAAAAGCACTGAACAAAAAACTTTTGCTCTCTGTAGCTTCGAACGTAAAATTTATGGCGGTTATTAATCCTGAGAAAAACGATACCATAAATTTTAAATTGGACCTCACCGAATCAGGTGATGAAATCAAAGTAAAGAACACGGTTAGCTTTGATGATACCTTGGCACTAAAATTGAGTGCTACTTTTAAAAACAGGGCATAATGCAACAGTTTGTTTTGGTTCTTCTTTTAAGTATTTTACCCTTTGGAATATCACTTTCCGAAGTTCGTGAAAAGTATGCTAAAGCTGAAGAAAGTCCTGAAATAACAGAAAACCTATTTTCAGCATTATCCGACATCAAGGAAACGGACGATACTATTTTTTTAGCCTATAAAGGAGCGGTACTCACTTTAAAAGCAAAGCATAGCAAGGGGATTAAACATAAAAAGGAATTTTTTAAAAATGGGGTTGCACTGTTAGAGTCTGCACTAAGTGCTTCACCAAACAATCTAGAAATACACTTTATTCGGCTAACGGTACAAGAAAATGCTCCTAAAATTGTACGGTACAACAAACAAATCGAAGCCGACAAACGCTTTATTCTTAAAAATTATAATTCCAGTGAAGACGAAGCGTTAAAAAAAATTATCAAAAAATATAGTTCAAAGTCAGCGCTTTTTTCGGAGAACGAAAAGCAATTATTCTAGGGGCTCCCTTATACGTATCTTTGTCATAGATATACCAACGACCTGTAACGGCATTAAAACCGTAATAAGTGGCAGAAAATATACCGTCTATACATGAGAGAATGCAACAATTTGGCTGTTGTGTTCTAGTACCGACTTACAACAACGACAAAACCCTGTCAAGAGTGCTCCAGGGCATTCTGGATTTAACCGCAAATATCATTGTCATAAACGATGGCGCAACGGACAACACCGCGAAAATTTTAAAAAACTTTCCTCAGGTACAACAGGTTCATTTACCCCAAAATAAAGGAAAAGGAAATGCCCTTAAAATAGGTTTCAAAAAAGCTTTAGCGCTCAATTATTCCTACGCGATTACCATTGATTCCGATGGCCAACACTTTCCAGAAGATATCGTAGTATTTCTTGATGCATTAGCAGAAGAAAATACCAAAAATGTGCTTTACATCGGTGCCAGAAACATGGAGCAGTCAGATGTTCCTGGTAAAAGTAGTTTCGGGAATAAATTCTCTAACTTCTGGTTTTGGTTTGAAACTGGAAATTGGCTAACGGATACCCAATGCGGTTATCGCTTATACCCACTAAGAGAAATAGAAAAGCTGAACTTGATTACCCCTAAATTCGAATTTGAAATAGAGGTCATAGTAAAGGCCGCTTGGAACGGAACATTGGTCAAAAACGTGCCGGTTAAAATTCTATACGATGAAGAGGAACGGGTAACACACTTTAGAACGGTCCCGGATTTTACACGCATCAGCATACTGAACACCTCGTTCGTCTTAGTGGCAATCTTTTATATAAAACCAAGGGATTTTTATAGACGATTAAAGAAAAAAGGAGTTAAAAAGTTTCTTTTAGAGGATGTATTGGGAAGCACTGATACTCCGTCAAAAAAAGCATTTTCCATTGCCCTTGGCGTCTTTATTGGTCTAAGTCCTTTTTGGGGGCTTCATACCCTTTTAGTAATTCTGCTAGCCTTCATTTTTAAACTGAATAAACCCATTGCATTCGCCTTCTCCAATGTAAGTCTTCCTCCGTTTATACCGTTTATCATTTTTTTTAGTTTGCAAATAGGTGGATGGATTTTAGGCGAACCACTTTCTTTGTCACTTGACTCCATTACAACAGATTTTGATTTTCTTACTAATCTAAAAACCTACATCTTAGGCAGTTTGGTATTGGCTGTACTAGGGGCATTCGTTTTCGGCGGAATAGGTTATCTTTCTATTCTATACATAGGAAAGCGGAAAATAGCCGTAAACAATGGGTAATCTCTTATTCAGGACATACCAAGGTATTTTAAAAAATAAAATAACGAGTATTCTAGTACTCCTTTCCGTAGCGGGGCTACTTGGTTTTCTTGCTTCAAAAATTAGCTTTGAGGATGATATTACGTCTTTAATCCCTTCCAATGAAGAAACACAGCGGATACAGAAAGTCCTAAAGTCTATTTCCTTTACGGACAAAATTATAGTAAATATTGAAAAAAATCCTGAAGCTTCTGTAGATGAACTCACCCAATACGCCACAGATTTTATAGACAGTATTCAAAAAACCCATGCGTCATATATTAAGAATATTCAGGGTAAAGTAGCGGATGCCCAAGTCTTAAAAACCTTTGATTTTGTTTACGACCATCTTCCGCTTTTTTTGGATAAAACGGATTATGAAGGCATAAATCAGAAATTATCCAAAGACAGTATAACCGCAATAACCACTCAAAATTATAGGACCCTAATTTCACCGTCGGGAATAATAGCAAAAAAAAGCATCTTAAAAGACCCCCTAGGGTTGTCCTTTATTGCCCTAAAAAAATTACAACAACTTGGTGTGGCTGAAAATTTTAAGCTGAAGAACGGGTTTTTAGTAAATAATGCAGAGACCAACATCTTACTTTTTATAACACCCGTACACCCATCTAGTGCTACAGTTGAAAACAAACCTTTATCTGACGGACTTTATAAATTACAGGAGAAGCTTCAAAAACGCTTCAATTCTAAAGTTGAAGTTTCTTTTTTTGGAGCTGCTTTGGTAGCTGTTGCCAATGCCGGACAGATAAAAAGCGATATACAATTTACGGTAAGCATAGCTATGATGCTTCTGGTAATTCTCCTTATTCTTTTTTATAGAGCGATAAGGCTACCATTGATTCTATTTGCCCCCACCCTATTTGGAGCTCTGCTAGCACTAGTTTTTCTGTATTTACTAAGACCTCATATTTCCGCTATTTCTTTAGGCATTGGTGCTATTTTACTGGGAGTGACCTTAGATTACGCCTTACACATCCTTACGCATATTCGCAGCGGTAGGTCGGTAAAAGAATTATATGAAGAAATTGCGCCTTCTATACTCATGAGTAGCCTTACCACGGCAGCTGCCTTTCTATGTTTACTTTTTTTAGATTCGCAAGCCCTTCAGGATTTAGGAATTTTTGCAGCAGTTAGCGTTACTGGAGCCTCTTTATTTGCATTGGTTTTTATTCCTGTAGTCTATAGGCCAAAAACGATTCAGGTTTCTAAAAAAAATATACTTGACCGCATTTCAGCGGTAGATTTACATAAAAACAAACTTGCCATAGGGTTCTTGATGCTAATTTGTATTACCAGTGTTTTTACTTATAAGGATGTGATTTTTAATCAGGATATCAGTAAACTCAACTATGAGTCGGAAGTACTGAGCAAAGCACGTCAAAAATTAGAAAAACTTACGGATATCGCCTCAAAATCCATTTATCTAAGCACCTATGGGGATGACGATGAAACAGTACTACAGCGTAACGATTCTATTTTTAAAGAACTTCAACAATTAAAGCAAGACAAGGACCTCGTTAACTTTACCTCTGTTGGAAGTCTTATAAAATCTACAAAAACACAAAAGAGAAAAATCAATGATTGGGAAATGTTTTGGCAAAAGCAAAAAATAGATACCCTACAGCGCAATTTAATTACTAGTGGCACAACCCTAGGCTTTAAACCAAATACGTTTAATGCATTTTATGGTTGGCTACGAACGGATTTTAAAACAATTGCACCAAAAGAATTTGAAACCATACCCGCACTATCCACATCCGACTATATTGTAACGGACGAAAATGGAACTACGATAACCTCACTTTTAAAACTAAAAGAAGAAAACTTCGATGCAGTTACGGCCCGTTTCAAAAACTCCGAAAATACCCTTCTTATTAACAGAAAGCAGGTAAATGAATCGTTCTTGGGCACGCTAAAAAACGATTTCAACAGCTTGCTTCGTTATTCTCTTATTACCGTTTTAATAATTCTTCTTGTGTTCTATAGAAGTCTCTCGTTAACACTCGTTACCGTTATACCTATATTCTTAACTTGGTTTTTGACCGTAGGTATTATGGGCTTGCTGCAGATTGAATTCAATATTTTCAACATCATCATCTGTAGTTTTATTTTTGGGCTCGGCGTAGATTATAGCATCTTTATCACCAACGGCCTCTTGGCGGAGTATAGAACAGGAGGTAGAATACTTCCTACACACAAAACTTCTATAATCCTTTCGGTAATTACCACTATAGCAGGCGTAGGTGTTATGATTTTTGCTAAGCACCCCGCCTTATATACCATATCTAAAGTTTCGCTTATAGGTATTTTTTCGGCTGCTTTTGTTTCCTTTATACTACAACCCTTACTGTTCCGGCTGTTTATTGGAAATACAAGGAAAAGGCCTATTTCATTGCGTTATTTTATACATTCTGTTTTTTCTTTTTTTTATTTTGGCACTATAGGGCTTCTTTTTTCGCTATATGCCTCGATAGTTATGAAGCTTAGGCCCAATAGCGTTCTTAAAGAGAATTTGGGGTTTCATCAATGGGTCTCTAAATTTATGGGCTCCGTACTCTACACCAACCCTTTTGTTGGCAAGAAAGTACTAAACCCCCACGGAGAAGAATTTGAAAAACCGGCGATGATTATTGCCAACCATACCTCGTTTTTAGACATTCTCTGTCTTGGGATGCTACATCCAAAGATGATTTTCTTGGTCAACGATTGGGTCTATAATTCTCCAATCTTTGGAAGTGCTGCTAAATTTGTTGGGGCATATCCGGTATCCGGTGGCGTAGAAAACGGAGAAGCCTATCTAAAGAAGAAAGTAGCACAAGGATTTTCCATAATTGCATTCCCGGAAGGAACTCGCTCCACAAGTAATAAAATAAAACGCTTTCACAAGGGGGCTTTTTATCTAGCGGAACAGCTTCATATGGATATTCTTCCCGTACTCATTCATGGTAATTCTGAAGTACTACCAAAGGGAAGTTTTGTAATTCGTGATGGCAGTATTACCGTAGAATTATTACCTCGCATAACTCCAGATGACGATACCTATGGAAGCAGTTATAAGCAGCAGGGAAAATTAATTGGAGCCTATTTTAGGGATGAATTCCGGCGTCTCAGAAAAAAGATTGAAACAGCTACTTATTGGCATAAAACGGTATTAGAGCATTACAGGTTTAAAGGGTCTTCCTTATATGATTTAATAAAAAGCGACCTCAAAGATTTTGCAGCACCCTACAAGGAGCTATGTAATATTATTGGAGCGAAAGAAACCATAATACATTTGTCTGAAGACCAAGGGCAGCTAGATTTGCTGCTAGCACTGGATAGCATAGACCGTAAAATATATTCCTACATATGGGATTCAAGCGCCAGAAGTATCTTAAAGCATAATTTTTTAACCCATCAATATAGTAAAATTAGCGTTTTTGATGCTCCTTCCGCAGCGTTTGAAATAACAGCTCAAGTACTTATTCTTAATCTTAAAGATATAGACATGAACAAGGTTAAAACTAAAGTAAGTCAGGAAATCACTACCTTAATCTTGTTGAAATCGAGCAGAAATCTGAACTTAGCCCAACTATCTCTAGAAGATTTTTCTGTTCTTATCCAAAATGATACATTTATCGTACTTAAAAAAGAAAGTCTTAAATGAAATCGCATTACGACGTAGTTGTTATAGGGAGTGGCATGGGAGGATTGGTTGCCGCCAATATTCTAGCGCGTGAAGGTCGTAGTGTCTGTGTATTAGAAAAAAACAACCAATATGGTGGCAACTTGCAGACCTTTGTTCGGGAACGTACCATTTTTGATACAGGTGTACACTATCTAGGCGGACTCTCAAAAGGGCAAAATTTATATCGGTATTTCGATTATTTGGATATTTTGGATGGACTCCATTTGAAAAAATTAAACGACGACGGTTTTGATATTATCACGTTTGATAACGACACGGTTTCCTATCCGCATGCGCAGGGCTACGAAAATTTTATCACCCAATTAACAGCACAATTTCCAGAAGAGAAAAGTGCCATTACGACCTACTGCAGCAAACTTAAAGAAGTCTGCCACAAGTTTCCACTTTATAACCTAGAAGAAGGGAAACCCTACGGAAATGATGCCGAAATTTTTCAACAATCCGCAAAAGAGTATATCGAGAGCATTACAACAAATACAAAACTCAGAGCTGTACTCGCGGGCTCCAATCTATTATATGCCGGAGACCCGGACAAAACACCTCTATATGTGCACGCGCTCTCTATTAACTCCTATATAGAAAGTGCTTACCGTTGCGCAGATGGTGGAAGTCAAATTACCAAACTACTTATTAGACGATTAAGAGAGCACGGTGGCGAAGCCTACAAACACAGTGAGGTGGTAGACATGACCTGTGAAAATAAGCAGCTCAAATCAGTTCAAGTAAAGGATGGTACCATTGTGTCCGGAGATTTGTTTATTTCCAATATTGAACCCAAACATACCTTGAAAATGATTGGGGAAGAGCATTTTAGAAAATCCTACAACTATAGAATAGAACAAATGGAAAGTACTATATCTGCCTTTAGCATTCATATTGTACTTAAACCAGAAACCTTCAAATACCTGAACAAGAATTATTATCATTTTAAAGATTACCGAAAGGTTTGGGAAGGTCATAAGTATACGAAAGAAAGCTGGCCGGAAACCTATATGATCTCTATGGGTGTACGCAAAAATCAAGGAGAATGGGGAGAGCAGTTGACGGCCATCACCTACATGAACTACGATGAAGTGGCAGTTTGGGAAAATACGGTCAACACCGTTGCGCATAAAAACGAGCGCGGACAAGACTATGAGGATTTTAAAAAAGAAAAGACCGAGAAATTACTTGATGAACTGGAGAAAAAATTTCCAGACTTACGGAATTGCATACAATCTGTGTACACCTCTACCCCGCTATCATACAGAGATTATATAGGATGTAATAAAGGTTCTATGTATGGTTACGTCAAAGATGTAAACGATCCATTAAAATCGTTCATTTCCCCCCGAACAAAGATCAGCAACTTATACTTTACCGGGCAAAGTCTTAATATGCATGGTATCTTAGGAGTAACTATTAGCGGTGTAGTTACATGTTCAGAAATTCTAGGAGGAGAATACCTTATCAATAAAATAAAGGGCGCCACCTCTAAACAAAACAAAGAAAAAATCACTGCCTAATGGGAACGTTTAAGACATCTGCCGTGCCTGTATTGGAGCATATTTCCAAAAAGGATTTTATTGAACAATACTACAAACCTCAAAAGCCGGTACTTATTAAAGGACTGACCAAGGATTGGCCCGCATTTAAAAAATGGACTTTAGAATATATACAGAATAAGGCTGGGGACCAAATAGTGCCGCTATATAACAATGAACCGGCAAAAGATAAGCAAAGTGTTTATGCCCCTGTCAAAGAGATGAAGTTGAAGGATTATATAGAAATCCTAAAGACAAAACCTACGGACCTAAGAATCTTCTTTTATGAGATTTTAAAAAAAATGCCAGAACTAACCCAAGATTTTCAGTATCCCGATATTGGACTCAAATTCTTTAAAAAATTACCTGCTTTATTTTTCGGAGGCGGAGCATCCAAAGTATTTATGCACTATGATATTGACCTACCGGATAGTATGCATTTTCATTTTGATGGACATAAACACGTGACGCTCTTTTCCCCTGAGCAGACAAAATATTTGTACAGAGTACCCCATTCCATTCATAATTTGGAATCGATAGATATGGATAATCCAGACTTTAAAAAATATCCTGCACTAAAATATGCTGAAGGCCTTACTGCGGAGATGGAACATGGGGACGCACTTTTTATGCCTAGTGGCTACTGGCATTATATTAAATATCTAGATGGAGGTTTCTCCATGACGTTAAGGGCATTACCAAGGCATCCCAAAAGATTCGCGAATATGTTGTATAATGTACTTATCATGCGAAATTTTGATAATTTTACAAGGAAATATTGGGGTCAAAAATGGCTCGATTATAAAGATGAATTGGCCATAAAAAGAACACATAAGAATCTACCGAACTAACTTCCATCGGATTAGGGAAAATTAATAAGGCCATTTTAATAGATTACAGTGATAAAGAAAATTAAACAGTTTCTGGCTCAGGCAGTAATTTCAATAGGCATCCTTACCCTTGTGCTATCCTGTGGCGTATCTAAATCGCTTAAAGAAAATTTAGATGTTTCACAATACCGAACACAAATACCCGAGCGTGTTCAACTAAACGATACTACGTTCACTATTTCGGACAATTTTCTTCGGAAAAACAAACAAGGACTTTGGGAACTCTATGTAAGCGGAAATCCGTTGGAATTAGGTCTAAAAACGGGGAGTCTTACACAAGAACTATTTAACGAACAGGAAGATATTTTTATTAAAAAGATTGACGAATTGGTTCCTTCAAAAGGATATCAAAAACTATTGCGAAAATTTTTAGCCTGGTTCAATAGGAAAATGTACCTCAACATAGATGAGCAATTCAAAGCTGAGCTCTTAGGCGTTTCTAAATATGCCTCACCACATTATGATTATGTAGCCAAGCCCTATCAACGGGTCATGTACTTTCATGGCGCACATGATATTGGTCATGCGCTTCAGGATTTAGCGTTAGTAGGTTGTTCCTCTTTTGCCGCGTGGGGCAACCAAACCGATGATGGTAAATTAGTAATAGGCCGAAATTTCGATTTTTATGCCGGGGATGATTTTGCTAAAAATAAAATCGTCGCTTTTGTAGCTCCGGATAAAGGGCACGCTTTCATGTCCGTAACATGGGGCGGAATGATAGGTGTTGTTTCTGGCATGAACGACCAAGGATTATCCGTGACCATTAACGCCGGCAAATCTCAGTTTCCTTTGATTGCCAAGACTCCGGTCTCTTTAGTGACCAGGGAAATTTTACAATATGCAGCTACCATTGAGGAAGCTATTGCCATTGCTAAAAAGAGAGAAGTTTTTGTATCGGAATCTATTTTTGTAGGTAGTGCAAAAGACAAAAAAGCAGCTATCATAGAAGTCTCTCCTCAAAATTTTGGTGTCTATGAGGTAGAAAACTCCAATCAACTGATTTGCGCCAATCACTTTCAGAGTGCCGCTTATATGGAAGATAAAAAGAATCAAAAGCATATTCTTGAAAGTCATTCACAATACCGTTATGAACGCATGGAGGAACTCTTGAAAGAAACCTCAAAAGTAGATCCTAAGGCCGTTGTTGGTATTCTTCGTAACAAAGAAGGCTTAGATGATAAAAAAATTGGTTACGGTAATGAAAAAGCATTGAACCAGTTATTGGCACATCATGGGATAGTTTTTAAACCTGAGGATTTAATGGTGTGGGTATCCAGCAATCCGTATCAAATGGGCGAGTTTGTAGCGTACGATTTAAAGAAAATATTCAAGGATAAGGATAGTATTGAACCAACCAATACTATCGCTACGAACAATGCAAATATCTCAGCAGATCCATTTCTGGATACGGACACCTATAAAGATTATGAACGTTATCGGGCATTGAGAAATGAGATAGAAGCTGCCATTAACCATGAATTAGCTATAGAACAAGCAAAGCTGCAGCAATTGATCGCGCTGAATCCAAATTTTTGGGAAGGATATTACTTAGCGGGTGTATATAATTACGAAAAAGGATATGAGGCACTGGCACGTTCCTATTTTTTAGCAGCAGAGAAAAAAGAAATTACCACCGTTCCTGATCGTGAATCGGTAGCGCGTTATATTCGTAAAATAAATAGAAGGTAGTATATGATTCCCGAAATTGAAACGGCCCAAGCAGATGAGATTAGAATACTCCAAGAACAAAAGTTAACGAAACTCATTTTTTATTTGGCAGCAAACTCTCCTTTTTATCAAAGGCTGTTTAAGTCGAACAAAATCAATATTGCTGAAATAAAAAAAATTGAAGATTTAGTCAAAATCCCCACATCCAATAAGGATGATTTGCAGAAATACAATGAAGACTTTTTCTGTGTTCCCAAAACGGAAATTATAGATTACGTCACCACTTCCGGAACTTTAGGTGACCCGGTAACCATTGGCTTAACCGATACGGATTTAGAACGTTTGGCTTATAATGAAGCTATTTCATTCGCTTGTGCCGGCGTACGGAAAGAAGATATTATACAATTGACCACCACTATGGACCGCAGGTTCATGGCTGGCTTGGCCTACTTCTTAGGAGCTCGTAAATTAGGTGCGGGAATTATTCGTGTGGGCGCAGGCATCCCTGAATTACAATGGGATACGATACTCAAGTTTAAGCCTAGCTATCTCATAGTAGTGCCGTCCTTTCTTTTAAAATTAATTCAATACGCAAAAGCCCATAATATCGACTATAAAAACTCTGGGATTAGAGCGGCTATCTGTATAGGGGAGTCGTTACGTGATCAGGATTTTGGGCTGAACGTCTTGGGAAGCAAAATTAAATCGGAATGGGATATCGAATTATTTTCTACGTATGCCTCAACCGAGATGAGTACCGCTTTTACCGAATGTTCTGAACAACAAGGCGGACATTTACATCCGGAATTACTCATTGCCGAGATCCTGGATGATGAAGGTAATGAGGTTCCCGAAGGATATTCAGGTGAACTTACCATAACTACCTTAGGAATAGAAGCCATGCCGCTGCTTCGTTTTAGAACAGGTGATGTAGTTGTAGCCCATAGATTTCCCTGCAAGTGTGGCAGAAACACTTTGCGTTTGGGGCCGGTTTTAGGGAGAAAAAAGCAAATGATCAAATACAAGGGAACTACACTTTACCCACCAGCAATGGATAATTTATTGAACGATTTCAGTGAGGTAACCAACCATGTTATTGAAATATACCATAACCAGATCGGTACAGATGAAATTAAAATCAAGATTACAGCGTCATCTGCATCGGAGCGCTTACTGAGAAATATCAAAGATCACTTTAGATCGCGTCTTAGGGTTTCCCCTAAAATTGAAATAACCGACCTTAAAGAAATTCAGAAATTGCAGGCTTCCAAACTAGGAAGAAAACCCATAAGGGTCATAGATACAAGAACAGTTTAATTAAAAAAGGCCCCACCGTAACAGTGAGGCCTTTTCTTTTTATTTACCCAACATCAAAAGTTCGTTACAACGAACCTCGGTAATGTATCGTTTTTCTCCTTCTTTAGTTTCATAGGAGCGATGCATTAATTTACCCTCCACGGCCACTTGCTTTCCTTTGGTCAGATAGTTTTCGACAATTTCGGCAGTTTTGCCCCAGGCGACGACATTATGCCATTGCGTATCATCTACTTTTTCTCCTTTGTTATTTTTGTAACTTTCAGTTGTAGCGATGGAGAATTTAGCCAATTTGGCCCCACCATCTAGATTTACAATTTCTGGGTCTTGTCCCAAGTTTCCAATCAACTGTACTTTGTTTTTTAGTGCGTTCATAATAATTTGTTTTAGCGTTAAACAGTTCATACTTTATTCCAAACTCGCTTCGGAATCTTTTTAAAATTATCCTGTAATAAGTTGTGAATTACACGGTTTATCATTTGGACACTGCAAACATAAAACTGGTCTTAAAAGTTAATCGGTTACAAAATACTTACTTTCGTTTGTAATCATTTGTAGTCGTTTAAAAACTTTTATATGGTTGAAAACCATTGATTTAAATCATTTTATTTATGATAAAAAATTGTATATCGATGCCGTCTCAATAACAAACCCCTGCCGATTATAAATCGGCAGGGGTTTATATTTTATGTAAAAGCTAAAACTGCTAACGAAATTATGCTATTCCACAACTATTAGTTCGGACCTTCTATTTTTCTCATTTTCGTCTTTTGAGCATTGCTCCCAATTAACACAATCGTTCAGTAGTTCATCTTCACCAAATCCTTTAAAAGAAATAGTACTGGCATCGACACCTAACTTAACTAAATATTCATAGGTTGCTTTTGCCCTTGATCCCGAGAGTCTTTGATTATAGCTTTTGGAAGCTTTAGCATCGGTATGCGATTTTACTTCTATTCTTATGCCACTGTTTTTCTTTAAAAAATCACTTGCCTTATTCAAAATTAGCGCTGCATCTTTGCGAATCTCTGAACTATCCAAATCAAACAAAATAGGATTAAGTTCTAAGCCAACTATCAAATCACTACCAACAGCAGGAACCAACTCTACCTGTGCTTTTTGCAAAAGAATACTTACCCTATTGATCTGACCAGCAATCATATTGAATGTGGTATTTTTTGAATCATAGGCTTCTTTATTGGCCACTATTACTAAGTCATTTTGCGTACAGTCTACATCAAGATTATATGCCCCATTCTTATCGCTAACCGCAGTGGCAACAATTTTGCCAGAGGCGTCCACTATTGAAACCTGAGCTTCAGGGATGGCTTGTTGCGTTTCTTGGTCTAAGACGATTCCTTTTAATTGTGCTAAACAGTCAAACCGTAGGGGTTGATTTTCTTGAAAACTATAAATATCATCCTCTCCTTTGCCACCTTCGCGATTAGATGCGAAATAACCATTGCCATCTCTGATAACATATGAAAAATCATCTTGCTTTCCATTTAATGGTTCTCCAAGATTTAAAATTTCTTCACTAGAACCATCCAATTTAGCCGCGAATACATCTAGACCTCCTAGACCTGGATGCCCATCTGAACTAAAGTATATTGTTTTTTCATCTATAAACGGAAATGATTCCCTAGCTTCAGTATTTATTCTTTTACCTAAATTTTCAGGAACACCGTAACTATTATCTTCATTAACGCTCACTTTAAAAATATCTGAGGCACCAATCGTACCTGGCATATCTGATGAAAAATACAATGTTTTTTCATCCGCACTCAATGCAGGGTGCGCAACAGAATACGCATCACTATTAAATGGTAATTCTTGTGCTTTACTCCACTCTCCTTGTATTAAAGTAGATTTAAATAGTTTTAACCGGCTAACACCTTCTCTATCTCTAGAAAACCTACCATCTTTTGAGTTGTTTCTTGTAAAATATACCGTTTTGCCATCTTTTGTAAAAACAGATGAAGATTCATGGGTTTTTGTATTCAACTCTTTGGTGAACCGTTCTGGCGTACTAAATTGTTGGTCTTTTAATATCTTAGAAACATGTAGGTTCAAAAATGCCCCATTATTCCATTTATGAATGTTTTTTGTAGCAAAACCCGTATCTCGTGCCGTTGAGAAAACAAGCTTATCACTATAAAACGAAGGTGCAAAATCAGAAGCAGTAGAGTTTATAGTTAAGTTTTTTACCTCATATCTGCCTGAGTTCTCTCTGATACGCTCTATATAATTTTCCTTCTCTTTGTAATTTATTGCCCGTTGATCGTTTGTTTTTTGTTCATAGAATTTCTGCATCCACTCATTCGATTCATCATAGCTTCCCAAAGATTTCAATGATTGTGCATAACGGTAATAATAGTTGGCATCTATAGTAGTATTTTCTAATTTAATTAATTTACTGTACCAATCCGCCGCATTTTCATACAGGGCATTAACATAATTTGCATTACCTAATTTCTTATAAATTTCTTCTTCTGTGTAACCATTTTTAACTAAATCTTCATAGGAATCAATGGCATCCATAAAGGCATAATTTTCAAAGTCTTTATTTGCCTGCGTTACTTTTCCTTCTTGTGAAACAACTAAGGAGATATTAAATAATACTAGAATTATTATTGTTTTTTTTACCATTTTCATAGTCTTAAAAGAATCTTGGGGTTACGACTTTTTTATATCTTGTTAAAAACTCAAATCTTAAAAAGAATTCGAACGAGCCATTGTTGAATGCGGTATTGCCAAGTTCGGTAGTTTCACGGTCATAAGCCAATCCTAGCATAAGTTTATCATTTAATTGATATCCAAAAAGGGCACTCCATGCCGCACTCCACCTGTAGGCCGCACCTAAAGTGAGTTTTTCTCGATACATAAAATTTGCTGATAAATCAGCTTGTAAAGGCGCACCTTCAACTAATTTAAAAAGTACTGTTGGTTTAAACTTCCAATCATAATTTAAATCTGTCACAAAACCAGAAATTAGGTATAAATTCATTCTCTCTTGAGCAAGGAAGCTACTGGAATCTGAGTTTTCGAAATGTTCCGTTTCCAGGAAATTTGGAATTGAAAGTCCTGCATAAAAACGTTCTGTATGATAGTATACTCCTGCTCCAAAATTTGGGGAAAACTTATTGTCAATATTACTTTCTTGACTGGTGCCTGCTGAAGGGTTGAAATTTTGAAGCTTGTTAAAATCTAAGTTTAATAGATGTCCACCTGCTTTTACACCAAATGATAATTTAGCACCACGTTCGGAAACAGGAATGGTATAGGAGAAAGAACCATCAAAATACGTATCTTGATTAGTACCGTTACCGATTTCATCATTTACAATGGATAAACCCAAACCTACCCGTTTGGTTACGGGAGAGTGTACGTTTAAGGTTTGTGTTGTGGGAGCACCATCAAAACCTACCCATTGGGATCTATAAAGTGCCGAAAGACTTAACACCCCCCGTGATCCTGCATAAGCAGGATTCACGGATAGTGTATTGTACATATATTGTGTGTATTGAGCATCTTGCTGAGCCACTAATTGTACTCCTAAAGACAGCATCAAAATGATTATTATTTTTCTCATGATTATTTTTTAATTGTTGTCTTACTTAATTAACGGTTGATGTATAAGTAACCATCCAGTGTCTTGACTGTGCCATTGTCATTGTAATTAACAATGTAGAAGTAAACACCTACGGGAAGTTCGTTTTCAACCGAAATCGTTGCCCGTCCATTTGAAATTCCAACAAAGGCATTTCCGCTATTGTCATACCCCTTGGTCTCATAGACCAATACCCCCCAACGGTTGTAAATTCTAACCGTGTTGTCTGGGAATTGTTCAATGTTTCTAATTCTGAAAACACTGTCGCCTTGGCTACCAGGAACGATATAATCACTAATGATTTCAAGGTCACAAGCGGCACCGGCAGGTGGAGTCCCTCCGATAGAGTCGCAAGGGTCCAAAGGATTTGTGCCATCCGTCACTTCTTGACCGTCATTAATACCGTCACCATCCGTATCTGCTTTATCTGGATCGGTACCAGCTGTTGCTTCTTCGTCATTGGTCAATCCATCTTCATCACAATCACTTGTGCCCAATGATGTACCACCAACAGAATCACAATCATCTAAAGGATTGGTATTATCTAAAACTTCTTGACCATCGTTAATGCCATCTCCATCTGTATCTGGATTATTAGGGTCTGTACCTAAAGTAGCTTCCTCATCATTGGTCAGGTCGTCTCTATCTGTATCATTACATGCTGCATCTAAACTATCAGGATCACATGGGTTAAGAGGGTCACTGGTACCATCTGGAGATTCTCCTGTATTAGGATCATCAACATTATTGACTTCCTCTCCATCTGTTAAACCATCACCATCGGTATCCGGATTGTTAGGGTCTGTTCCTACAGTCGTTTCTTCGTCATTGGTCAGACCATCGTTGTCACAATCACTTGCACCTACTGGTATTCCTCCAACAGAGTCACACGAATCGTTGGGGTCGGTGCCATCTTGAGCTTCTTGACCATCGCTGATACTATCACCATCCGTGTCCGCTACATTTGGATCGGTCGTTTCTCCGTTTGGATTCGCAGGGGTCGATGGGTCATCTACCCCGGTCGTTTCTTCGTCATTGGTCAGTCCGTCATTATCACAGTCATCAGCACCTACTGGTGTTCCTCCAACAGAGTCACAGGAATCGTTGGGATCAGTGCCATCTTGAGCTTCTTGACCATCGTCGATACCATCACCGTCCGTATCCTCATTATTGGGATTTGTCGTTTCTCCGTTAGGATTTGCAGGTGTACTTGGGTCATCAACTCCAGTAGTTTCTTCATCATTAGTAAGACCATCCCCATCTGAATCAAGTTTGTACACCTGTGTATCTGTAGCGTTACCTGCACCCGCTGCATTTGTTGTCGTTACGCTCCCGTCAACCGTAGTGTCGGGGTCCGCCGCCAGGTCACTGCCAGGCACGTCGATACTATAGTCGCCAGCTGCATGCACCGTTCCCGTGAAGGTATTGCCGTTTACCGTTAAGGTAACTGTATCGCCCGTATTAAAATCGCCACTGACCGTTCCCGTTACTGCGACGTTGGCTCCTGCCTCTGCTGCATTAAGGATGTTGTCCGCAGTGATATCGTCTATCGCCAATACTGGAACTGGAGGAGTCGTATCTACTGTATAAGTCTGTGCATCTGTTGCACTGGCTGCGTTACCCGCTGCGTCTGTTGTCGTTACGCTACCGTCAACCGTAGTATCTGGGTCGGCTGCTAAATCACTACCCGGTACGCTGATACTATAGTCACCGACTGCATCCACCGTTCCCGTGAAGGTATTCCCGTTCACCGTTAAGGTAACTGTATCGCCCGTATTAAAATCGCCACTGACCGTTCCCGTTACTGCGACGTTGGCTCCTGCCTCTGCTGCATTAAGGATGTTGTCCGCAGTGATATCGTCTATCGCCAATACTGGAACTGGAGGAGTCGTATCTACTGTATAAGTCTGTGCATCTGTTGCACTGGCTGCGTTACCCGCTGCGTCTGTTGTCGTTACGCTACCGTCAACCGTAGTATCTGGGTCGGCTGCTAAATCACTACCCGGTACGCTGATACTATAGTCACCGACTGCATCCACCGTTCCCGTGTAGGTATTGCCGTTCACCGTTAAGGTAACTGTATCGCCCGTATTGAAATCACCACTGACCGTTCCCGTTACTGCGACGTTGGCTCCTGCCTCTGCTGCATTAAGGATGTTGTCCGCAGTGATATCGTCTATCGCCAATACTGGAACTGGAGGAGTCGTATCTACTGTATAAGTCTGTGCATCTGTTGCACTGGCTGCGTTACCCGCTGCGTCTGTTGTCGTTACACTTCCATCCACAGTAGTATCTGGGTCGGCTGCTAAATCACTACCCGGTACGCTGATACTATAGTCACCGACTGCATCCACCGTTCCCGTGTAGGTATTGCCGTTTACCGTTAAGGTGACCGTATCGCCCGTATTAAAATCGCCACTGACCGTTCCCGTTACTGCGACGTTGGCTCCTGCCTCTGCTGCATTAAGGATGTTGTCCGCAGTGATATCGTCTATCGCCAATACTGGAACTGGAGGAGTCGTATCTACTGTATAAGTCTGTGCATCTGTTGCACTGCCCGTGTTACCCGCTGCGTCTGTTGTCGTTACGCTACCGTCAACCGTAGTATCTGGGTCCGCCGCCAGGTCACTGCCAGGTACGTCGATACTATAGTCGCCAGCTGCATCCACCGTTCCCGTGAAGGTATTCCCGTTCACCGTTAAGGTAACTGTATCGCCCGTATTGAAATCACCACTGACCGTTCCCGTTACTGCGACGTTGGCTCCTGCCTCTGCTGCATTAAGGATGTTGTCCGCAGTGATATCGTCTATCGCCAATACTGGAACTGGAGGAGTCGTATCTACTGTATAAGTCTGTGCATCTGTTGCACTGGCTGCGTTACCCGCTGCGTCTGTTGTCGTTACACTTCCATCCACAGTAGTATCTGGGTCGGCTGCTAAATCACTACCCGGTACGCTGATACTATAGTCGCCAGCTGCATCCACCGTTCCCGTGTAGGTATTGCCGTTTACCGTTAAGGTGACTGTATCGCCCGTATTGAAATCACCACTGACCGTTCCCGTTACTGCGACGTTGGCTCCTGCCTCTGCTGCATTAAGGATGTTGTCCGCAGTGATATCGTCTATCGCCAATACTGGAACTGGAGGAGTCGTATCTACTGTATAAGTCTGTGCATCTGTTGCACTGGCTGCATTACCCGCTGCGTCTGTTGTCGTTACGCTACCGTCAACCGTAGTGTCGGGGTCCGCCGCCAGGTCACTGCCAGGTACGTCGATACTATAGTCACCGACTGCATCCACCGTTCCCGTGTAGGTATTGCCGTTTACCGTTAAGGTAACTGTATCGCCTGTATTAAAATCACCACTGACCGTTCCCGTTACTGCGACGTTGGCTCCTGCCTCTGCTGCATTAAGGATGTTGTCCGCAGTGATATCGTCTATCGCCAATACTGGAACCGGGGGAACTGTGTCCACCGTATACGTTTGTGTATCCGTCGCACTGCCCGTGTTGCCCGCACCGTCCGTTGTCGTTACGCTACCGTCAACCGTAGTGTCGGGGTCCGCCGCCAGGTCACTGCCAGGTACGTCGATACTATAGTCGCCAGCTGCATCCACCGTTCCCGTGTAGGTATTGCCGTTTACCGTTAAGGTGACCGTATCGCCCGTATTAAAATCACCACTGACCGTTCCCGTTACTGCGACGTTGGCTCCTGCCTCTGCTGCATTAAGGATGTTGTCCGCAGTGATATCGTCTATCGCCAATACCGGAACCGGGGAGCAAGAAGCAGTATCATTATCGTCCGTAACGGCTGCATTAGTGCCTAAACTATAATCCACACCTGTAGCGGTCACCAATCCATTACCATCAACACTGGTCTGGGGCTCGCCGGTCCCAAAAGAACCACCATCACCTCCATCGGCATTGGGATTATTGTAGGCTTCATTGGCATCGCTACAACCATCCCCATCACTATCCGTGTTCAGGAAATCGAAAGTACCGTCCGCCAACGTATCTATCGGTGTTGTAGTCTCGGCCGCATCATCCGCACCATTACCATCATTATCGTTAAAAACAGCATCATTGGAGTCTATGACACCATCATCATTGGTATCCAAAGCACCGTTGCCCGCTTCTTCTATATCATAAATACCATCGTTGTCACTGTCCAGGTCCAAGGTGTTTGGCACACCGTCGCCATCGGTATCAAAGTCACAGCTCGCTACCGCATTGAAGTTGAATATGTTGTCATCGAAACGTACGCGGTCGTTCGGTTCTGAATTTTGAACATCGTAAAAATAATACCTGAAATATTGTTGAACACCCGAATCCATGCTAAAAAGACCAGTGAATATGTTACGATAGTCGGCCGTTTGTGACCCCGAAGGATAGTCCGGAACCTGAAAATCTTCCGTAATCAAGGTGACATTAGTGAGAAACGTTGGGTCCGTACTGTGTTCCACCGCTATCTTGAACTGGTCCGCCAATGAATCCGGCCCTCCGGAATCACTAGTAAAAAAACCAATGGTCAAACTGTTAAAATCTAAATCCTCTGATGGAACGAAGGACAGCTCGGCGTAATCGTTGGCCGCTTTTGCCGTTGCAAAAGTACTGGTCGAGGCACCCTGTAAAATATAGGTGAACGCAGCATTGTCCGACTCGTCCAGTCCCGAACCGAAAACTACATCCGCGGTACTTGTGAAAAAACCAGCGTCGGCAGGATCGTTAAAAGAGGCCGAATCGCTCTGACCGCCAGAACCATTATGGTTCCATTGCAGTTCCGGTTGGTCCGTACATACGGATTCGTCCACATCCAAGATACCATCGTTGTCATCGTCGGAATCACAACTATTATTGATACCATCTGCATCAGGGTCGTTTGCGGTCACCACCCCCACTATTGCACCATCGGTGCATGGGTCCACGGGTGGCGCAAAACAAGTAGAAGCATCATTGTCATCGGTAGCTGCTGCATTAGTGCCTAAACTATAATCCACACCTGTAGCGGTCACCAATCCATTACCATCAACACTGGTCTGGGGCTCGCCGGTCCCAAAAGAACCACCATCACCTCCATCGGCATTGGGATTATTGTAGGCTTCATTGGCATCGCTACAACCATCCCCATCACTATCCGTGTTCAGGAAATCGAAAGTACCGTCCGCCAACGTATCTATCGGTGTTGTAGTCTCGGCCGCATCATCCGCACCATTACCATCATTATCGTTAAAAACAGCATCATTGGAGTCTATGACACCATCATCATTGGTATCCAAAGCACCGTTGCCCGCTTCTTCTATATCATAAATACCATCGTTGTCACTGTCCAGGTCCAAGGTGTTTGGCACACCATCGCCATCGGTATCAAAGTCACAGCTCGCTACCGCATTGAAGTTGAATATGTTGTCATCGAAACGTACGCGGTCGTTCGGTTCTGAATTTTGAACATCGTAAAAATAATACCTGAAATATTGTTGAACACCCGAATCCATGCTAAAAAGACCAGTGAATATGTTACGATAGTCGGCCGTTTGTGACCCCGAAGGATAGTCCGGAACCTGAAAATCTTCCGTAATCAAGGTGACATTAGTGAGAAACGTTGGGTCCGTACTGTGTTCCACCGCTATCTTGAACTGGTCCGCCAATGAATCCGGCCCTCCGGAATCACTAGTAAAAAAACCAATGGTCAAACTGTTAAAATCTAAATCCTCTGATGGAACGAAGGACAGCTCGGCGTAATCGTTGGCCGCTTTTGCCGTTGCAAAAGTACTGGTCGAGGCACCCTGTAAAATATAGGTGAACGCAGCATTGTCCGACTCGTCCAGTCCCGAACCGAAAACTACATCCGCGGTACTTGTGAAAAAACCAGCGTCGGCAGGATCGTTAAAAGAGGCCGAATCGCTCTGACCGCCAGAACCATTATGGTTCCATTGCAGTTCCGGTTGGTCCGTACATACGGATTCGTCCACATCCAAGATACCATCGTTGTCATCGTCGGAATCATCAGCATCAGGAACGCCGTCATCGTCAGCATCACCAGGTATTGGCGGACTAATAAAAGATTCAGACGGAACTGTATTTTCTGTAAACTCCTTATATTTAAGGGGTTGAGTAGACAAATTATCCGCTACACTAAAATTATTGTTTGTTGTTCCTACCCAAAAAAGGCCAGTTTGCCATAATGTGATAAAGGAGAAAAAAATGAAAGAGATAAAAATATTACTTCTTTTGAGGGCTATCATCATGTTAATCGTTCGTTTAATAATTTGTAATACATCACTTTATTATAAAAACGTCACTTACATTAGCGTAGCTTTTTCTTGCTTATCATTTAATAAATCACCCATTTGGCATATCTATTTAAAAGGATTCGCTAACCTTTAAAAATCAAAAAAAATGAAGCGCTATCTCCGTTCAACTGTTGATAACCAGTAAAACTGTTCACTGTAATGCGACGATAAAATACTCTTTTAATAAATTTTAACAGTGCCGAAAGTAGTTGGTCATGGATAACCTTTAAAAGAATTGTTGTGAAAAGTATTTTTTATGATGTAAGAATAGAGCTACATTGTGGTAAAGTTTTTTCGTGTTCTTTTAAAGATATAATTGTACAAAAAAAATATCCTCTTCATTCTATTAAAAAGTATTACAAACACTAATTAAAAATAAAATTGTCTTTGTTCAATATGTCCCATGGAATTTACTTCTATTACTTTACAAGTGACACTAACTACTTTGCTTGTGACCACCAAGCTCATTTTAAAGACTGATTTAAAATCTTATCCCATTAGAACAATTCATAGAAAATGTTTAGGCTATTTCTAATGGCGCAAAAAAATTATACAAGCTTTTTCCATAGGTCCTCTGGGAGCACCATTTCATTTTAATCTGTTTTAACTATGTAGATATGGAATATTGGTAAGTGCGCTTACAAGTGTATTGGTCTAAAGTAAAACTTCCTTAAATAGTTCCATTTTTTTCAACTAACTTACTGTCTATTACCTGCAAACCTCCTAACATAGATGAAACTAGCCATACATAATTGGATGCGTGCCGAACCCTTAGAAAGCACCATAATTCGAATAGCCGCAATGGGGTACACCCATCTTGAAATTCAAGGCACGCCGGAAAACTATAATACTAAGGAAGTAAAAGCATTGCTAGAAGCACATGGCATACAATGTTGGGGTTCCGTAACCTTAATGTTAGAAGAGCGTAATATGTTGGCCAAAGATTTGACACAGCGTCAAATGTCCGTGCAATATGTACTGGATTTGGCCAAAATGGTCAAAGAATTGGGTGGTTCAGTTATTTCACTTGTTCCGGCGACGGTAGGAAAGATAATTCCAGACGCAAGACCGGAAGAAGAATGGCAATGGGCTATAGAAGGTATTAAAGAATTGTATGCCTATACAGAAGCGAACGGACTAAAAATAGGTATTGAACCTATTAATAGGTTCGAAACCTATTTCATTAACCGTGGTGCACAGGCTTTGGCTCTGGCCGAAGCGGTAGGACCCAATTGCGGGGTTTGCTTGGATACATTTCACATGAACCTAGAGGAAGAGGATATGTTCGAAACCATGAAAAAGGTAGGCCACCGTCTTGTTAATTTTCATGTTGCAGATAATAATCGCATGGCACCGGGTATGGGTCATATAGACTGGTCACGGATTATGAGCACTTTAAAGGAAATAGAGTACGATAAAGTTTTATCGGTAGAGTTTTGTGCTCCCATGGACCGTACACCCGCTAATCCTTATCCAAATTCAATTGATACGGCACCAGTAGGCTTAAGTGATGAACAACTTAAATTTTTACAGGATCATGGTAGCTCGGCAGTAACAGAAGAATTCTATTCCATGCTAACACAGCAATCTATAGACACCTTAAAACCTTTTCTATAATTATGAAAATTACCAATGTAGAAGCTTTCTGGTTGCGGTGTCCGATTCCCAAGGAAAAACAACATTTTTCGGATTATGGTCTTCTGACCAATTTTGATATGACACTCGTCGTTATAACAACAGATTCCGGCCTGCAAGGATTTGGCGAGGCAAAAGCAGCAGTAGGTTCCTCAGGCTCCTGTGCCAGTATTGTTAGCTGTATTGAAAACGAAATTAAACCCATACTAATAGGGAAAGATGCTCGACATATCTCTAGAATATGGGAGCATATCTATAACGGAACACGGGATCACTATGCTTTATCTAGAGGTCGTAAATTTCCTATTTTAGGTAGACGGGGACTAACTATTTCTGCCATGAGTGGTATTGATACAGCATTATGGGACCTAAAAGGAAAAGCTTTAGGCGTGCCCGTAGTAGAATTATTAGGCGGAAGTTGCAGGGAACAAATGCCTGCCTATGCCAGTGGTGGTTGGGCCAAGGCAGATGCTATAGGGGACCAGTTGCTAAACTATACTTCTAAAGGGTTTTCGGGAGTTAAAATGCGTGTCGGTATTATGGATGAAACCGTCCAAGCAAGTATAACAAGGGTGAAAGCGGCACGAGAGGCCCTACCGGACCATATTAAACTAATGACCGATGCCCATGGTACTTTCAGCGTCCCTGAAGCGAAACAGTTTTGTAGGGGTGTAGCCGATTGTCACCTATATTGGTTTGAAGAACCCATTAGTCCCGATAACAGAATTGGTACGGCGGAAGTTAGAGCAAGTACCGATATTCCTATTGCAGCCGGCGAAAGTGAATTCACGGCCTTTGACGTTAGGGATATGATAGCGGAAAGAGCATTAGATATTGTACAACCGGATTGCGCTATCATTGGTGGTATTACAGAGGCTATGCGCGTAGCACAATTGGCACACACGTACCAGCTAGAACTTGCTCCACATTGTTGGGGTTCTGCATTCTCGTTCATGGCTGGCGTATCCGTGGCCTTCGCATCACCATCGGCCAACCTAATTGAGTTTTCCCTAGGTGGTAATCCTATGATGTACGATTTAGTGAAGGAGAAAATAAGCGTAGACGCGAATGGCATGCTTTCCGAGCCAAAAGAAGCGGGCTTGGGTTTAACCCCAAATTGGGATTTTGTAAGAGAATTTAAACAATAATTTCATGGCACGAGCAGTAAAGATTAATCACGTGGCCCTAGTTGTCAGTAATTTAGAAGAAGCCTGTAGATTCTATGAATATGAGTTGGGACTAGAACCCATTCCTGCCTTTTTATTCGATTATCCTACTGCATTTTTCAAATTCAATGAAGAGCAGCAATTGCATCTTACGGAATGGGAAGATGCCTACTCCTTTAGAGGTCATATCTGTGTTCAAGTAGACGATATCAATGCTATTTTCTTTAGAATGAAAGAACTGGGTATTATAGATATTAAGCCCTGGGGTAATGTACGTCAGTTACCTGACGGTGCCCTACAAATGTTCGTACGGGACCCTTCCGGTAATTTGGTAGAGTTATCCTCCGACCCTGAGGCGCATATAGACCCTAAAATCTTTAAGGACGAACTGTTTAAAGAAGGAATATATGTCTCCGGTCGAAACGACTTCAGAGGTTACAAATCTAAAGATGCCACTTTATATCACAAAGAATAGATGTCCAAAACCATTTTACTTTTAGAAACCGTGGCCGATGATGCAATGGAGCTTTTAAACAATGCTTCGGATATGAACATCCTTACAGGTTTTGATGCAGCGTCACTTCAAAAAGGCATAGCGGAAAATACCATTGATGCCATTATCACACGCGGAAAGGCTCAGGTAAAAGAACCCTTAATAAACCAGCTTCCTAATTTAAAAGTTATATCACGATGTGGTGTGGGTTTGGATAATATTGATGTTACCGAAGCTACCGAACGGGGAATAAAAGTGGTGAATGCACCAAATTCTAACGCAAATACCATTGCAGAGCATACGATTGCTTTGCTACTTATGCTGCAAAGAAATCTGTATAACGCCATCACCATGGTCAAGGAAAATCGATGGAATGAGCGTGCAACTTATGTTGGTGATGAGATTCATGGAAAGACATTAGGTATTTTAGGCCTTGGCAATATCGGTAAAAAAGTAGCACGTATTGCTGATGCCATGGGTATGAAGGTTATCTATTGGAGTGCTCAAAAGGAGGATGTCCCCTACCCCTTCTCAAGTCTGGAAGAAGTTTTAAAAACTTCTGACGCCCTGAGTCTCCATCTTCCACTAACTAAGGAAACCGAGCATTTGATGAACGCCGAAGCCTTGGCAAAAATGAAAACGACAGCCTTGCTCATAAATACGGCAAGAGGAAAAATTATTGACCAAGAGGCACTCTCTAAAGCCTTAGTTAATAAAGAACTAGGTGGTTTTGCAGCAGATGTTTTGGCTAATGAACCTCCTAAAGAAAAGGAATCCCTAATTCAACTTCCCAATACTTTAATCACGGCACATGTAGGTAGCCTTACCGCAACCACTTATACACAGATGTGTGTAATGACTGTTGAGAACACCTTAAAAATCCTAAGAGCCGAAGAACCTACATCAAATTGTATTTTTAATCGCAAAGCACTAGGGCTTTCCTAAAAAATCTCAAAACAAAATAGGCCTGCTTTTATTCTTATTCCTTAACTTGAGAAGATTCCAACAATATACCGGAAAAATGAAAAAACCACTCTCGCTGTTAGTACTTATCGTACTATTTATCAGCAATTTTAATATAGCACAATCTACTGAAGCCATTGTCGCCGCTATTGAAAAAGAAGCTAATGAAAATTCTCAACTAGAACAACTGGCGTATGAACTAATGGATGTTAATGGTCCTAGATTAGTAGGGACTCCACAAATGAAGACCGCACACGATTGGGCAGTCAACACCTATAAGAAATGGGGAATAACAGCTGAAAATCAAGAATGGGGAAAATGGCGCGGATGGGAACGCGGCATTACGCACGTAGATATGGTTTATCCCAGAATAGCCTCGCTGCACGCAACACAGTTGGCATGGAATCCAAGTACTGGGAAAAAAGGCGTAACAGCGGATTTAATAACACTCCCTATGGTTTCAGATTCCTTGGCCTTTGTAAAATGGCTTCCGAATGTAAAGGGAAAGATTGTTATGGTGAGTATGTTACAAGCTACAGGAAGACCGGATTACAACTGGGAAGAATTTGCAACACCGGAATCCCTTGAAAAAATGAAATCAGCGCGAGACGCCCAAGAAAAAGCATGGCGCGAAAACTTCAAGAATACTGGGTACACTAGCAGAACCATAAATGCTGCTCTTGAAAAAGCTGGAGCAGTAGGTATTGCGCAGTCTAGATGGTCTGAAGGATTTGGTGCCAATAAAATATTCAGTGCAGGTACCGAAAAGATTCCTGTAGTTGATATATCCCTAGAAGATTATGGTATGCTTTATAGAATGGTAATGAAAGGCGCAAATCCTAAAATAAAAATAGTAGCGGAATCCAAAGAGCTTGGTGAAGTGCCTACATTTAATACCATTGCTACAATTCCGGGAACTGAATTCCCGGATGAATATGTAATTCTTTCGGCCCATTTTGATTCTTGGGACGGAGCAACTGGTGCAACGGATAATGGAACAGGAACCATTACCATGCTAGAGGCTGTTCGTATTCTTAAAAAAGTATATCCTAATCCAAAACGCACTATTCTTTTGGGGCACTGGGGAAGTGAAGAACAGGGATTAAATGGCTCAAGAGCTTTTGTGGAAGACAATCCTAAAATCGTAGAAGGATTACAGGCTTTATTTAATCAAGATAATGGAACAGGGCGTGTTGTACGTTTGTCGGGACAAGGATTTCTGCACGCCTATGATTATTTGGGAAAGTGGATGGAGGCCGTTCCCAAAGACATCACAAAACATATTGAAACTACATTTCCGGGAATACCAGGAGGTGGAGGTTCCGATTACGCTTCTTTTGTTGCCGCAGGAGCACCGGCTTTCTCCTTAAGTTCATTGAGTTGGAGCTACTGGAACTATACATGGCATACCAATCTGGACACCTATGACAAGATTGTATTCGACGACGTAAGGAGCAATGCTATCCTAACAGCAATACTAACTTATATGGCATGCGAAGATCCTAAAAAAACGTCCCGAGAAAAGGCTACCTTAATCGGTACAAGTCGCAGAACGGGGCAACCACTATCGTGGCCCACTCCTAGAAGTCCCAATAGAAAAGGTGGACTAGACTAAAAAAGTACAACATCTTAAAACCAACCCATGAAAACAATACACTATTTCTTAATTGCAGTTCTTATTATACCGCTTTCGCTAACGGCCCAACGTAGAAAAAATAAAAAAACACCCACTTACGTAAAAGTGGAGGATTCTACTTTTCACGGCTTAAAATGGCGAAACATAGGTCCATTCAGAGGCGGACGTAGTGTGGCTTCTTCAGGAGTGGTGGGTCAACCCATGACCTACTACAATGGAACCGTTGGAGGCGGCATATGGAAAACAACGGATGATGGTATTACATGGAAAAACGTTTCTGACGGGTTTTTAAAAACAGGAACTGTCGGTTCCATTGCAGTCTCTGAAACCAATCCGAATATTGTCATAGCAGGTATGGGCGAACATGCCGCGCGCGGTGTCATGACTTCTATGGGGGATGGTGTTTACAAATCTACGGATGCAGGAAAATCTTGGTCTCATATAGGTTTGGACGAAACCAGGCATATCTCCGATGTCATTATTCACCCTACAAATCCTGATATCATTTTTGTCGCGGCACAAGGCGCACAATATGGTCCTAACGCACAACGTGGCATATACAGGTCTCTTAATGGCGGTGCAACTTGGGAAAATGTGCTGTTCATTGACAATAACACAGGAGCCTCAGATTTAACGATGGATATGAAAAATCCGTTAATTTTATATGCGGCCATGTGGGAGCATCGCAGGTATCCTTGGATTATGGAATCAGGCGGAAAAAACTCGGGTCTTTATAAGTCCGTCGATGGCGGAACTACATGGAAACAATTAAAAGAAGGATTACCCAAGGAATTTGGAAAGGCGGGAATTTCGGTTTCAAGAGCGAATCCAGAACGTGTTTTTGCTGTAATTGAGGCAAAAGATGACAAAGGAGGCATTTACCGTTCCGATGATGCGGGAAAAAAGTGGACACAGGTCAATAAAGACCGTATCAACATTGCTCGTTCTTGGTATTATATGGAGATTTTGGCCGATACCCAAGATGAGAACATCGTTTATGTTCTAAACGCGCCTGTTACAAAATCTATTGATGGCGGAAAATCGTTCACTCCTTTAGCTACTCCCCATGGAGACAATCATCATTTGTGGATACATCCTCACGACAATCAAAAGATGATAAATTCCAATGACGGTGGTTCTAACGTTTCCAATAACGGTGGAAAAAGCTGGAGTACCCAACAAAATCAAAATACGGCACAATTCTACAGGGTAATTACGGATAATTTAATGCCTTACAACATTTATGGTGGTCAACAGGATAACTCTACGGTGGCCATAGCATCCAGAACAAATGATGCGGGAATCGATTGGAAAGATTGGCACGCAGTTGCAGGTGGGGAAAGTGCCTTTTTAGCGTTTGACCCAGATAATCCCGTACTTATTTATGGAGGAACCTACCAAGGGAATATCGATAAATGGGATGCTGCTACACGTGAGTCCAAGGCAATAAAGGAATATCCTGAATTAGGGTTAAGCGTAGCTCCTAAAGATTCTAAATATCGGTATAACTGGAACGCCCCAATCATTACCTCTCCACACGATAGAAAAACCATTTATCATGCAGGTAATGTCGTGTTCAAATCTACAGATGAAGGACAAAGTTGGACAACGGTAAGTCCAGATCTAACCAAAAACGAAAAAGATAAACACGGCCCAGGTGGTGGCCCCTTCACCAATGAGGCCGCTGGTGGTGAAAACTATAATACCATTACCTATTTAGTGGAGTCCCTACATGAGGAAGGCGTACTATGGGCGGGTACGGATGATGGTTTACTTCATGTGACCAAAAATGGTGGACAAAACTGGGATAATATAACACCAGCTGGCATTAAAGATGGAATCATTAATTCTATTGAGGTATCACCACATGATGCGGCAACGGCTTACGTTGTTGTTATGCGTTATAAATCCATGGACCTAAACTCCCATATTTTCAAGACCTCCGATTATGGTGCCACTTGGACAAAAATTACAAATGGTATTACAGGCGCACATACATTTACCCGCGTGGTTCGTGAAGATCATAAACAAAAAGGTTTGTTGTATGCCGGTACGGAAACAGGATTATTCATTTCTTTAAACGATGGTGTTAATTGGCAACCCTTTCAGTTAAACCTGCCTATTGTTCCCATCAATGACTTAACGATACATGACAATGATTTGGTAGTAGCTACGGCAGGTCGCGCATTTTGGATTTTGGATGATGTTTCGGCCATACAGAACATAAAAGCTCCGAAACAAGAAATAACGCTCTTCCAACCAAAGGATACCTATTTATTTTTTGGTGGCTCTAGCGAAAAACCAAGACAAGGTTTAGGTGACAACCCACCTAGTGGAGTTACTTTTGACTACTACTTAGCGGAAAAAATGGATAGTACGGAACTTAAGTTAACGGTGTTACAGAACAACAAAATTATAAGAACCATCACCAACCAAAAACCGAAGAACTTCAAATCTTGGCCAGGAGGACCTTCGAAACCTAAAGTGCTTCCCTCTAAAAAGGGATATAACCGTTTTACTTGGGATTTTAAAAGAGATGGACTACCAAGTGTTGAAAAAGTTTTTACTTTCGGAGGACTTGGCGGAAGTGCCGTAGGGCCAGGAGAATACACTTTAAGGCTTAGTGCGGCAGGAAACACTGCTGAAACCACAGTTACTATTTTGCCGAACCCGAAAGTAAAAGGAAGTTTGGACGACTACCAAGAACAGCAACAAATACTGACCACCATTGAGAGTACCGTAGAAGAAATACATACATCGGTCAACGCCATGCGTTCTGCTAAAAAGCAACTTTCGCAATACGCAACACTTTTAAAAGACCGGGATGATGCCAAGCTTTTATTGGAAAAAGGTGACTCCCTAAAAACACGTATTACCACTTGGGAAGAAAATTTGATACAACCCAAGCAGAAGACCTTTCAGGATGTAATCAATTTCACCAATCAGCTTAATGCACAATTGCTACATTTAAGAGGCTACGTAAATGCAGTGGAGCCAAAAGTTACAAAAGGAGCCAAACAAAGATTACAAGACCTTTTAGGACAATGGAATGGTTTCAAATCAGAACATGATGCTATAATCAATATAGAGATGAAAGCCTTTAACGACTTGTATGAAGAATTAGGTATCCCGGCTATAATATTACCCCAAGAGTAAGGTGCAACGGAATTTACTAGAGAGAAATGGCCGATTTTATTTCTGACAAATCTTTTGAAGGTTTAGATTTTACAATTAAACCTTTACCCAAGGGGGAATATGAAAACTGCGTATTTAAGAGCTGTAATTTCTCTAATGGTTATCTAGACAATCAGAACTTCATGGAGTGCACCTTTGTAGCATGCAACCTTAGCAACACTAATGTTGCACACACGCAATTCAACGGGGTTTTATTTAATCATTGTAAAATGATGGGGATAGATTTCGAGGAAGCAACTAGTTTTTTAATGGATTTTACCTTTGAACATTGCGTCTTACAGCTATCCTCTTTTGTTGGTCTATCTCTTAAAAAAACACACTTTCTGGATTGCAAACTAATCGAGGTCGATTTTACAAAGTCAGATTTAACACAATCCCTCTTTGAGAAATGCGATTTAAACAGGGCTATCTTCGACAATAGCATATTAGAAAAAGTAAATTTTACTTCAGCCTATAATTTTATTATTGATCCCGAAATTAATCGCATGAAAAACGCCGTATTTACCCCAAAACAGCTGCCCCAACTGTTAAAAAAACACCAACTTCAAATTAAAAACTAATACCGAACAAGGTATATCATACAGCTATTATTTACCCAATTTCATAAAAATAGCACTATCCAATTGTAATCGGATAATTTGTACCTTGTAACAAAGCATAATCTCATGAAACCAGTTCTAATCCTGTTTTTATTTTTAGGAAGTATGTCTCATGCTCAAAACACCATGTCATTAGAGAATGATGCCATTTCCCCCAAAGCCGTCATTGAAGAGATAGCATGGATGACAGGGCATTGGAAAGGTGAAGCCTTTGGAGGTATCACAGAAGAAATATGGAGTCCGCCAAATGCTGGTTCCATGATGTTTGTTTTCAGATTAATTGTCGAAGAAGAAGTCAATTTTTATGAAATTGGGCATATTAGAGAAGTAGATAACACCTTAACCTTTGAACTGAAACATTTTGACAAGGAATTAAAAGGGTGGGAAGCGAAAGAAGAAGTTCAAAGTTTTAAGTTGGTTAAAGTAGCAGAGAATCGGCTCTATTTTGATGGGTTTACCTTTGAAAGAATCAGTCCTAACGAAATAAATATTTATGGTCTTATTCACCAGAATGACGGTACGGAAGAAGAGGTTAAGTTCAATTACAAAAGGCAATAAATGAAGAAAAAATGCTTAGAGTGCGGAACAGAAATTATAGGCCGTATCGATAAAAAATTCTGCAACGATTACTGCCGTAATGCCTATAACAACAAAATAAATAAGGATAGTAAAAACCTTATACGTAATATTAATAATAGGTTGCGTAAAAACTATCGTGTGCTAGATAGTTTTAAACTAACGGATGGTAAAACCAAAACAACCCGAACCCGATTATTGGACAAAGGATTTGATTTTGATTTCATTACCAACCTCTACACCACTAAAAAAGGAACTACCTATTATTTTGTCTATGACTTAGGCTATCTGCCCTTGGATAACGATTATTATATGATCGTAAAAAGAGAATAACAAGCCTTAAGTCCCATGATTTCTATACACGGATTAAGACAAAAATATAGCTATCCTTATTATTTATGTCCATGTAGGTAAGAAATATGGTCTTTTACGGCTAAACCTGAACTAGGCATTCCGAATCTTACTATATCGTAGCTGACAATTTAGAAAAAAATACTTGAAAGCGTATAGAGAATTGTGTTTCCCCTTTGGGAGTTGAGGGGGGGGTCTATTTCCAATTCTGCCCACTCAATTTTAAAGCCGCGATTACGATATCCTTACGACTAATCTGTCCTACAAGCAGACCATTCTTCATTACAGGAAGTCTACGTCTGTTATGCTTATCGAAAATACCGGCAGCATCAAAGATAGAGATATCGTGCGGTATGGTTTCCACATTTTTCGTCATATACTTCTCTACACTTTTATCCAATATAGGTTGATTAAAATAACGGCTTTCAGAAATTTGTTTCATGCAATCCGCTTCG
The DNA here is from genome assembly GCF_044594925.1 of Maribacter sp. R77961. Taxonomy (GTDB): domain Bacteria; phylum Bacteroidota; class Bacteroidia; order Flavobacteriales; family Flavobacteriaceae; genus Maribacter. The sequence goes on from NZ_CP138991.1 coordinate 2,813,369, forward strand.
GAAACAATCCCTACTAAAAAACCATTACTGTCTAGAACCGGGCCTCCTGAAATATGGTGCTTTGCAAACTGTTCCATGACTTCTAAAATAGATTGCTCGGGGCTAAATGTAACCAGTTTAGTAGTCATATAATCAGAGACCAAAATAGGCGCTTCAAATTCTTTTTTTACGATCTTGCGTATCCCTTGAAAGCTCTTGATTCCCATACTATTTTATTTAAAGGTTGATTATTAAAGATAGAAAAAAATTATGAATTTGTTAAAAAAACTCGTCGTATGACTGCTTATCTTTAAGGTTTTCAGATTTTGATCATTAAATTCAAGGTTGTAAATGATCTCAGGGGCAAGCCTTAGAGTATTGAACCTTTTGGCGGTGCCGATAAAAACTATTGTTTAGATAAAATCTATAGGTATTACTATTTAAAAATGATTCTTTGGTAAGAGATACAATTGGAATTATAGGAATTGGTTGGTTAGGCCTGCCATTGGCAACGGCATTTATAGCTGAAGGGTACGTGGTAAAAGGCTCTACCACTTCAGCAGCTAAAATAGATACCTTTAAGAGCGAAGGGATTATCCCGTATCACATTGAAATTTCAGAAGCTGAAATTACAGGGGAAATCGATAACTTTCTAAAGGATGTTACTTATCTAATCATCAATGTACCTCCAGGCCTAAGAGGCGAAGGCCCCAAGGAAAGTTATGTCAAGAAAATGCAATTACTGCACCAAGAAGTACGTAGATCGGCCATAAAACATATTCTATTCGTAAGCAGCACTTCCGTTTATGGTGAGGTTACGGGAGATGTAGACGAGGAAACCGTTCCAAGGCCCACTTCGGAATCGGGAGTACAACTATTGGCATCAGAGAACATATTTAGAGGGAACAAATCCTTAAATACCACGATTCTACGTTTTGCTGGCCTAATAGGTCCTTCAAGACATCCGGTTACCATTTTATCGAAGAAAAAGAATCTCAGCGATGGTAATGCGCCAGTGAACTTAATTCACCGAGATGATTGTGTTGCTATTATCAAAGGGATTATTTTAGAAAAGCAATGGGGTAAAATTTTTAATGGAGTACATCCAGAGCATCCAACTAAAAAGGACTATTATACCCAAATTGCTAAAGCAAGAAATCTAAAAAAACCTGATTATCAAATAGTTAAAGATAAAAAATATAAGAAAATTAATACTTGTAAGTTTTTTCTTATTAATAAACAATCGCTTTTTACCTCACTCTACAGTTAATTGACCACAAGAATTCATCAGTTGACAACATTTGCTACTGTTTCATGTTAATATACTCCTGATTCTTAGATAGTTATCGATGAAATACATATCTTTATATAACATTAAAAACAAAATGTTATGGAAAAATCAAAAGTACGGGAGAAGGTTTTAATGGAATTAGAAAACCTTATTGCCCTAAGTTGTAAAGACCCAAAAGGATATAAGAAATTCAATCGCTTGCATGTAGCACTTTTAAAAAAGCATTATAATGCAGCAGATGTTACTATCGATTATCACAGAAATAGAGTGCAAATGGATATTATTCTGGACGATGACATATTCCAAGCAGAGAAAGTAAATGTTAACATTCCTACGCTATACACCAATTTATTGTTTCTGAATCTTAGAAAATTCTTGAAATCTTGCATAGATAAAGACCAAAAAAGTATTGGTTTCTATGCCCAAATTCTAAGTTCTTTTCATCGGAAAGAAAACCAGTTCACATTGGCTTAAATCATATTTCTATAAAAGAAAAAAGGGCATTCGTAGATGCTCTTTTTTTGTTTCTAACATTTAAAGCTTTCCTTAACAGGTTCTTAGGGAATATTTTAATAGTTTAGCGCACCAAAAATTGATAAATAATGAAAAAATTACTTTTTGCGCTTGTACTTATAATTAGTTTTAATGGGGTCGCGCAAACCAAAACCGAATTACAAAAGCACTATGAAGCATTTTATGATGAAATGCGATTACAAGGTGATATTGATGGTGTTATCAATGCCCTAACACATCTAAATATTCTTTCCCCATCTAAAGAACGAAAGGATACCTTGGCCTATATCTATGCCAACGACAATAGACACTTACAGGCTTTAAATACCATAGGTATAGAAAAACTTGCTACAGATTCAGATTTAGCCGTACAGGTAAAGGCAATATCCCTGAAAGCACTGAACCAGCCAAAAAGAGCTTTGGAACAGTTTGAAGTTTTGAACACTAGAACTCCTAATGCCTATTTGGCCTATGAATTGGCAGACTTAAAAATACAACTTGGAGATAACGCAGGAGCATCAACTAATGTGGACTACGGTTTGGCGAATGCCAAAGACGACATGAAATACGCTTTTTACGAAAGACAGCAACCCTACGAAGTTCCTTTAAAAGCAGCTTTCCTTCATTTAAAAGCTTTGATACAATTTAATCAGAACAAAGATGATATCGATGGGGCTATCGCCATATTGGACGAGGCACTTAAAATAGATCCTAATTTTAATTTGGCCAGTTTAAGCAAGCAAGCGCTGACCTCTAGAAAAGAAGCACCAGCGGAGACCGGGGGAACTAAACAATAGATTTAAAACTTATGGTATTAAAACGGGTGGACAAATGTCCGCCCGTTTTAGTTTTTAGATAGTTTTTCCAATAAGGAATTATCACTATCCTTTTTAATGGCTATAAGTTCGCTAACATGCTCGTTAGGCACCGCGATGGAAAGTACATAATGTGCTATTTTCCAACCTATATCCGTCTTTCTTAAAACTCCCGAACCTCTGCATAGTTTCATTTGAGTATTCAACAGCTCGTCGAACCATGCAAAATCTTGCGCCTCATCAACGTAAATATTTCGCTCCACCGCAGTAAAGCTCCATGCCTTACCTTTATCAAAGTGAGGTTTCGAGTAGGCTTTAAAGGCAGGAATATTCCAATTCTCCATGGCATCGGTTCCAATGAACACAGCATCTGTAGTCATTAAATCAAAATAAGCATCAAATTCTGCATTACTGGCGGCTTTATGCCATGTATCCAAGGTAGTAGCTATGGCTTCCTTCGTGCCGTCTTGTGCTGACGTGAGGGAACCCACCAAAAATAACAAAATGCTAATTTTTTTCATTTGGAAATAAATCTTCCGGTAAATTACTGTTTACCACAATATTAAAATGTTCGCGTAGATTATTGAAAGCACCTATCATTTCTTTTATAGAAGTTTCTGGGTCTTGTCTATATTCCAAATCACCCTTGATTTTCAAAATATAAGTTTTCAATACCTTTTGACGTCCACGTATCTGTGGAATATCAAATGGTACGGGATAATTGGATTTTGCCCATAATTTCTGTGATTCTACCAATTCCTCTAGGGTAAGAACAAAATCTTCACGGTACTCCGTTTTATACAGTCTATCAAAATTGGCCTCAAAAGCATTATACGCTTTCCAATCCTTTAAAATGGCAAGCGCTTTTCTATTTACGCTCGTTTTTTTAGGTAGTGCTGAAACATCAACTGACCAACCAGAATCTTGAAGCTCAGAAGCACCTGTAGCAGCATCCTTACAAGAACTTAATAATAGTACAAAACAGATAAGCCAAAAGGTTTTTCGCATAGAACGAAGGTACAAATTTTAAGAAAAGGTATCTTTACGGCACCACTCATTTAACTTCATTTTAGATGCAAAAATATTTCTTGATAATCGGTGCCTGTGGGCAAATAGGAACAGAACTTACTTTAGCGCTGCGCTCCAAATACGGAAATGACAAGGTAATCGCCAGTGATATTAGAGAGGGTAGTGAAAGTCTGATGGCTTCCGGTCCTTTTGAAATTTTAGACGCAACGGATTACGATGCGCTGGAAGAGGTCATCGCTTACTATGAAATTAGCGAGGTCTATTTAATGGCGGCCATGTTAAGTGCTACCGCTGAGAAATTTCCGATGCGCGCATGGAACTTAAATATGAATTCCCTTTTCAACGTGCTCAATTTAGGGAAAGAGAAAAAAGTAGATAAAATCTTTTGGCCTTCCAGCATTGCCGTTTTTGGACCGAACACACCAAAGGAGGATACGCCTCAGAATACAATAATGGAACCCAGTACCGTATACGGAATAAGTAAACAAAGTGGGGAGCGTTGGTGCGAGTATTACTTTAACAAGTTTAATGTTGACGTGCGCAGTATTCGTTATCCAGGTTTAATAAGTTGGAAGACAATGCCTGGTGGTGGCACTACTGATTATGCCGTAGAAATTTATCACAAGGCTATTTCTGAGGGCGAGTATACCTGCTTTCTAAAAGAAGATACCGCGTTGCCAATGATGTTCATGGATGATGCCATTAGAGCTACCCTACAAATTATGGAGACAGCGGAAGAACGGATTAAAGTACGCTCCTCCTATAATCTATCCGCGATGAGTTTTACTCCTGCGGAAATGGCTACTAGTATTCAAAAAGAATTGCCTGGTTTTCAAGTTTCGTTTGATCCGGATTTCAGACAGTCCATAGCAGATTCCTGGCCCAGCAGTATAAACGATACCAATGCACAAGAAGATTGGGGTTGGAAAGCCGAGTTTGATTTAGCGAAAACTACCAACGAGATGTTGGCGAATTTAAGTAGCTAACCGCGCGTTCGTAAAATGCTACAGGTAAGCCCTTAGAACTTTATTTCTGGATTTATTCCTTAATAAGCGTAACGCTTTTTCTTTTATTTGTCTGACCCTTTCCCTTGTTAAATCGAATATTTCACCAATTTCATTAAGACTCATCGGGTGACGTTCGCCAATACCAAAGTAAAGACGCACAATGTCCTGCTCCCTATCCGGTAAAGTATCCAATGCGAGATCAATATCGGTTGAAAGGGAATCTTTCATCACCTTTTGGTCCGGACTTGAAGCATTTTTTGATTGCATTACATGGTACAAACTAGAAGTTTCTCCTTCTCGCAAAGGTGCATCCATAGAAATATGTCTTCCAGAATTTTTCGTAGCCCCCTTAACTTTAGCTACACTGATATCCAATTCACCAGCAATTTCCTCGGCGGATGGTTGGCGCTGATATTTCTGCTCTAAGTTAGAGTGTACCTTATATATTTTACTGATAGTTCCTATTTTGTTCAGAGGTAAGCGCACCACTCTGGACTGTTCGGATATGGCCTGTAAGATGGATTGCCGTATCCACCATACTGCATATGAAATGAACTTGAACCCGCGGGTTTCGTCAAAACGTTTGGCTGCTTTGACCAATCCTAAATTTCCTTCGTTAATGAGGTCCGAAAGTCGTAATCCCCTACCTTGATATTGCTTTGCGGCAGAAACTACAAAACGTAAGTTAGCATTCACCAATTTATTCAAAGCCCCTTGATCACCTTCTCGTATTCTTATCGCCAGTTCCACCTCTTCCTCTGCCGTTATCATATCTAATTTAGATATTTCCTGAAAATACTTTTCTAAAGATTTGGAATCCCTGTTGGTAATCTGCTTTGTAATTTTTAATTGGCGCATAAATATGTTTTAGTTTAATTTTCTTTCTTAAACTATCATTTTATGCCAGAAATACAAGTAATTGACGTGTTTTTTAGCTCTTTTGTCCAAAAATGGACAATTATAGTGTAAAATTTACCATGAAGCGATCTCTAATGAACAATACACCAGCTTCCTAAAAAAGATGCCATATTAACCCTAATTTTTATGAAAAGTACTCTTAAGGCTACACTGGTGGTTATGACGTCAGAAACGAGAACATAAAATTCAGTTCCTCCTATAATGTATCTGTCATGAGTTTTACTCCTGCGGAGATGGCTACCAGTATTCAAAAAGAATTGCCTGATTTTCAAGTATCGTTTAATCTGATTTCAGGAAGGCCATCGCAGATTCTTGGCCTAGCAGTATAAACGATACCGACGCACAAGAGGATTGGGGTTGGAAGGCTAAGTTTGACCTGACCAAAACGACCAAAGAAATGTTAGACAATTTAGGCTAACTACTAAACTTCAACTTCTTCTCAATCGCTACGATCATCTCATTGGCAATATCCTTACCAGTTGCGTTTTCTATACCTTCCAATCCAGGAGAGGAGTTTACCTCTAATAAAAGCGGTCCTTTATTAGACCGAATGATATCTACCCCCGCTACTGCCAAATCCAGGATTTTAGCGGCTTTTATCGCAAGTTTCTTTTCCTCCGAAGTTATTTTAACGATAGAAGCCTTTCCTCCTTGATGGATATTGGCCCTAAATTCCCCTTTTTGCGCCTGCCGTTGCATACTGGCGACAACTTTACCATTGACCACAAAACATCGAATATCCTGCCCGTTAGCTTCCTTAATAAATTCTTGTACCAAAATATTGGTATTTACACTTTTAAAAGCATTGATTACACTTTCAGCTGCCTTATTGGTCTCTGCCAATACTACTCCTTTACCCTGCGTACTCTCCAACAGTTTTATAATTAAGGGGGCACCATTGACCATCTTTATCAGGTCTTTAGTATCCATAGGGGACTTGGCAAAACCGGTAATAGGAATATGGATATCGTTTTTAGAGAATAATTGAGATGCGAACAACTTATCGCGAGACTGTGTAATGGCCTCAGCGGAATTCTGACAGTAAGCACCCAAGTTATTGAACTGCCGTATCAAAGCACAACCGTAGAAAGTTACCGACGGTTTTATGCGTGGTATGACCGCATCGAAATCAGTAAGTATATTACCCCCTCTATAACGTATTTCGGGAGACTGGGCATCTAATTTCATATAGGCCAGCTCTACGTTCAAAAACTGAATCTCATGCCCAAGTGCCTCTGCGGCCTCAATAATTCTCTTATTACTGTATAAGTTAGGATTGCTAGCCAACAGAGCTATTTTTAACCCTGTCTTTTCCTTTTTGAAAGGAGCGTACTTGGCCGATATCTGTTCATTGGAAAAATCCTGTACCACATAGCTCAATGCAGGATTTACGATGTAGCGCTCCGTCAACGCTTCTCTTCCCAATAACATGCGGAACTCCATTGTATCCCTATTTGCCAAGGTTACTTCAATATCAAAAGTATCTTCACCGAGCGTCACAGGTGTCTTTACCACCAAGCGCTCTTCAGAAATACCAGAGGAACTTTTCACCATACGCCTATCTACCAAGCGCGCTTCACAGACAATAGTAATGCTTCTATTTTCCTGTAGTGGATTCACCTCAAAACGCACCCATTCTTGCGTACCTTTTGTAATGACCTTTAAATTAGTGGCCTGTATGGAAGATGTTTTCGCTCCTGAATCTACCCTGGCCTTAATGGCAGGAACTCCTAGACCTTCGAAAACACACCACTCTTCACTACCAATTATTTTTAAATCGTTCAAAATCTTTATTTTTTTCTAAGTTCAAAAATATCGGTTCTACGGTCCTTTAGATTTCTTACCGCACCGAATTGATTCAATTCCCGCAACAAGTCGATATCTACATCGGCAATCAGTATCATTTCCGTATTTGGCGTGGCCTCGGCCTTAATCCCGTTGGTGGGAAAAGAAAAATCGCAAGGTGTAAAAACCATGGATTGCGCAAATTGGATATCCATATTCTGCACATTGGGCAAATTCCCCACACTACCCGCAATAGCCACATAACATTCGTTCTCTATAGCCCTTGCCTGCGCACAGTGTCTAACCCGGGAGTACCCGTTCTGGGTATCCGTTAAAAAGGGTACAAAAAGAATGTCCATACCCTCATCTGCCAGAAGACGACTTAGTTCTGGAAATTCGGAATCGTAACAAATAAGCACCCCTATTTTACCACAGTCCGTATCAAATGCCTTAAGTTGCGTACCCCCTTGCATACCCCAAACTTTAGCTTCATCCGGGGTAACATGTAACTTTTCATAACGCTCCATACTTCCATCTCGTCTGCATAGATAACCCACATTATAAAGTCTCCCATTAATCATTTGCGGCATGCTTCCCGTGATAATATTGATGTTATAAGAAATTGAAAATTCCGAGAACTTCTGTACGATAGCTTCGGTATGTTTAGCAAGCTCCCGTATGGCATCCGCTGTGGACAAATGGTTGTCCTTTGCCATTAGGGGGGCGTTAAAAAACTCTGGGAAAAGCGCAAAATCCGCGCGGTAGCCAGAGACCGCATCCACAAAATATTCTGCCTGCTGCAACAGCTCCTCTAAATCTTTATAAGGACGCATTTGCCACTGTATTAACCCTAAGCGAATTACCGTCTTTTTCGTAGCCGCCTTTTTGGATGGTTTTTGATAGTAAATATTGTCCCACTCCATTAGAATGGCAAACTCTCCAGATGCCAAATCTCCGTCTAAATAGCCTTTCATCACTTTTGCCGGATGAAAATCATTGCTGATTTGAAAATTGAGCACGGGGTCTTGTATCTCTTTACGACGCACCTTGGCGATATATTCTTTTGGGGTCAACGCTTCTGCATAGGTATGATAATTGGGCATACGACCACCAAAAACAATACTCTTAAGGTTAAGCTTCTCACAAAGTTCCTTTCTATAATCATACAGCCTACGGCCCAATCGTAATCCTCTGAACTCTGGTTTTATAAAAACCTCGATACCGTAGAGTACATCTCCATCTGGATTATGTGTCTTAAAAGAATAATTACCCGTTATCTGTTCGTAGGTATGATTATCATCGAACTTATCGTAATCTACAATTATGGAAAGGGCTACACCGGCCAATTGTCCGTTGATCTTAATGACAACTTGACCATCAGGAAACTTCTTGATCAGGGCTTCTATATGTTTTTCTTTCCAGTAAGCTCCGGGCATATTGGAGTATGCCGATATCATCACAGTTTTTAATTCCTGATAATCGTTCAGGTCTAAAAACTTTAATTCAATATTTTCTATATGTTCTATTTTCATACTTCTTTGCATAAAAAAATGGGATTTTCGTTATGAAAATCCCGTGGTATATTTTTAATTGGAAATTCAGTGAAATTTATTCGTCATCATCTCCGTCTACCATGTCCTTAGGGTCTGGCTCCACCACTGCTTCTGGGTCGTCGTCATCAAAATCCTCATAATCCGACTCATCATAATTTTCCATGGTATATTCCAGTTTCTCACTGATTTTTACCAAATATTTAGTGTCATGAGTTAACACCTCTACCGCCTCTACACGCTCACCATGAGCATTTCTGAACGAAATGATATCCCTATCATCATAACCATCCGGGTAACGGGCCACGGTGATTTTCAGCACTTCTGGAGTCAACTTTTTAAAGTCAACGATCACTTTTTTTAAATGTGCATGTTTATCCATAATTATAAATTTAAAAGATACGCAAAAACTAAAGGCGCTACAATAGTGGCATCACTTTCAATGATAAATTTTGGTGTGTCAACATCCAGTTTTCCCCATGTAATTTTCTCATTAGGAACGGCTCCTGAGTAAGAACCATAACTCGTTGTACTATCACTTATCTGACAAAAATAACTCCAAAACGGTGTGTCCGTGCGTTCCATATCCTGATAGAGCATGGGAACCACACAGATTGGAAAATCTCCTGCAATACCGCCTCCAATTTGGAAGAATCCGATTCCATTGGATGAATTATCCGTATACCAATCCGCTAAGAATGTCATGTACTCTATTCCCGATTTCATCGTGCTGGCCTTCAGCGCTCCCTTTAGGACATAGGAAGCAAAAATATTTCCCATGGTACTATCTTCCCAACCGGGACAAACGATAGGGAGGTTTTTTTCCGCAGCGGCATACATCCAAGAATCTTTAAGGTCTATTTCATAGTGTTCTTCCAAAACACCCGAAAGCAATAGTTTGTACATATACTCATGAGGCAGATAACGTTCTCCCTTTGCTTCTGCATCCAGCCAAATTTTTACAATATGTTCCTGTATTCTTCTAAACGCCTCTTCCTCTGGAATGCAGGTATCCGTTACACGGTTTAATCCCTTCTCTAGCAAGTCCCACTCATCTTGGGGCGTTAAATCGCGATAATGAGGAACACGTTTGTAATGCGAATGTGCTACCAAATTCATGATATCCTCCTCCAAATTGGCGCCAGTACATGAAATTATCTGGACTTTATCCTTGCGAATCATCTCCGCAAAAATCTTACCCAGTTCGGCCGTACTCATTGCACCGGCCAAAGAAACCAACATTTTAGCCCCATTGTTCAACTGCTCCTCATAGCCTTTGGCAGCGTCTACTACAGCTGCTGCGTTAAAGTGTAGATAGTGTTTTTCGATAAAATTTGAGATTGCTCCTTTAGTCTTCATCATCTTGAAATTTTAATCCGTTATTGGATTTATAATCCACATCGTAAGTGTTATCATAGTCTTTGTCTATGTCTTGTCCCATAAATTTATAGCTCAACATTTTATAATAGAGTTTTGCAGCAAGAAAATCCGAAGATTTATCTACTTTATTTGGACAAAGTTCAACGATATCAAAACCGACTACATTTTTCTCTTCAAAAACCTGTTTTAAAAATTCCAGTGTTTCGTACCACAATAAGCCACCTGGCTCGGGAGTTCCCGTAGAAGGAAGTATTGAAGGGTCTAAAGCATCCAGGTCAAAAGTAATGAATACATTGTTCGACATGGCCTCTATAACCTTATCCATCCAATATTCATCTGTAACCATATCATGGGCAAAGAATATCTTTTCCGCATCCATAAAGGTTTTCTCAATAGCGTCCATAGAGCGTATTCCTACCTGAACCAAATTGGTGTTTTGGCTCGCCTCGTGTACGGCACAAGCATGGTTATAGGCAGTACCCTCATAGGACTCGCGTAAATCTGCATGAGCATCGATATGCAATACCGTAAGATTATCAAAACATTCATTAAAAGCTCTAATGCTTCCTATAGAAATAGAATGCTCGCCACCAAATAGGGTTACGAATTTATTCCGTTTTATATATTCTTTAGTGGTTTTATGTACAGCATTAACCATAGCTTCCGGGGAAGTATTCTCCGTAATAGCCTCAGTCAAATGTATGCCTTGCAGGTATACTTCCGACTCCGTCTCAATATCATAGAGCTCCATGTTCTCCGAGGCTTCTAAGAAAGCTTCTGGGCCCTTGTCAGCTCCTTTACCCCAAGTACTTGTCCCGTCGTAAGGAACAGGGATTAAAATCACTTTTGCGGTTTCCAGTTGTGCGAATTCGTCAGCGATACCTGCGTAATTCTTTGTTGATTTCATGATTATTATAAATGTTATGCCTTAGGCAATTATGGTTTCTTGTTCTTGGTTCGTTTCTTGTTGTTCGGGGATTATGATTTTACCATACCCTAGGATTTTCAATAAATCTTGCGCCTTTTGTTGTGGGTTGAACAAAGTGGTCATTAGATTACCCTCATCGTCCCTATCAATTAAAACATGTTTTGGTTGCGGAATTAGACAATGTTGTAAGCCGCCATAACCTCCTATGGTTTCTTGGTACGCTCCAGTATTAAAAAATCCAATATACAAAGGTTTATCCCGCTTGTATTTAGGTAAATAGATAGCGTTCATGTTTTGTTCACTATTATAGTAATCATCACTATCACAGGTAAGTCCACCCAAAAGCACACGCTCGTATTCATCGTTCCAACGGTTAATGGGCAGCATGATAAAACGTTTGTTTATTGCCCAAGTATCTGGCAACGTAGTTATAAAAGAAGAGTCTATCATATTCCATTTTTCCCTATCGTTCTGTTGCTTTTGATAAAGGATTTCATAAATGGCACCACCACTTTCCCCAACGGTAAAGCTTCCGAATTCGGTAAAAATGTTAGGCACGGGCACCTCGGCTTCTGAACAGGTAATATTGATTTGATTAATAATTTCATCGACCATGTATTCATAATCATAATCGAATGCCAAACTGTTTTTTATGGGGAAACCTCCACCAATGTTTAAGCTGTCCAAAGACGGACAAACCTTTTTCAACTTAACGTATACTTTTAAACATTTAACCAATTCGTTCCAATAATAGGCATTATCGCGAATACCGGTATTAATGAAAAAATGAAGCATTTTAAGCTCTACTTTATCATTGCTCTTAATTTGATCTTCATAAAAAGGAACAATATTTTTATAGCCAATGCCCAAGCGAGAGGTATAAAACTCGAATTTCGGTTCCTCTTCCGACGCAATCCTAATACCTACTTGAAAATCGTCCTTAATAACGTCACAGAGTAAATCTATCTCCTCGTAATTATCTATAATGGGGATACAATTACGATGACCTTTATTGATCAGTCTTCCTATGTTCTCAATGTATTGCGCTCTTTTAAAACCGTTACAAAGCACATAGGTATCGTCCTTAATCTTCCCTACACTTTTGAGTTCTTCCACAATATTAATGTCAAAAGCCGATGAAGTTTCAATATGAATGGTATTTTTCAGCGCCTCATGCAACACATGCTGAAAATGGGAGCTTTTTGTACAGTAACAATACTTATACGTACCCTTGTATTCATATTTATCAATGGCTTTCTCGAACCAACGTTGGGCTCTTTGAATGTTGTCCGATATTTTAGGTAAATAGGTAAATTTTAGAGGACTCCCGTACTGTGCGATTAATTTTTTTAAATCGATTCTATGAAAGTGCAAGTGCTCTCCTTCTAAAGTAAATTCTTCTTGAGGGAAATCATAGGTTTGTTCTATGAGGTCAATATATTTGGTATTCATGCTATATAAATAATTATGCTTTAAAATTCGGTAAAATTAAAAATGGAAAGTGTTGCTAGACGTTAATAAAATGTAAGCAAAATGAAAATCAAATGATGATTTGCTCCTGAGTAGTAGCAATAAAAAAGTAGTTGTGCTGTGGCCGCACAATCGGAGAGTTTAAAACGGAAGTAAGCTTTAAAATTCGGTCACTCATCTTATAAGTTACTTTAAGGTTTGACTTCCTGACCCCCCAAAGCCCGAACATATAAACATTACATATCATGTTCAGCTAAATGCTAAATACAAAGTAGCGCACGGCTACTTAGACCATGCAAATGAAATCATTTTTTTTGAAAAAAAAGTTTTTTTGACAAAATAATTTAAAAGCTTAAGTTTCTTACAGCCAGCAAGTTATGTACTTATTTTTCGAATAATTGAAAATGGAGGTAAAAAACTTATGTTCAAAATCGAATTGTAGCCTCGGCAAGAATCGAACTTGCATCTAAAGTTTAGGAAACTTCTATTCTATCCATTGAACTACGAGGCCAAAAAATCAAGAGTGCTAAATTAAGATTTTTGGGTATTCTTTAAAAATCTCAAAAGAAGCAATTATCACTAATAAAAAAAGCAAATAACTATGAACTCTGATACTTGAGCTAGACACCTGTATTTGTATTTGATTATTCGTACACCTCAACAATCATCTCTACCTCGACGGCCATATTACCTGGTAAGGAGCCCATACCTACTGCAGCTCTAGCGTGTTTTCCTGCATCGCCAAAGACGGCCACCATCAAATCCGAATAGCCATTGATAACTTTAGAATGATCCTTAAAATCAGTTTCCGCATTCACCATACCCTTAACCTTTACAACCCTTTTTACCTTGTTCAGGTTACCCAGTTCCGCTTTTAAGACAGATAGCTGATTAATGGCTACTTCCCGTGCAGCGGTATAACCGTCTTCAATAGTTAAATCTGCGCCTAATTTCCCTACAATATTCTTACCATTGGCTTGTTTTGGCCCTTTACCCGCCAAAAAAATTAGATTTCCTGTTCGTACAGCATGTACATAGTTAGCAACAGGCGTTCCTTGATTCCTAAGTGTAATGTTTAGCTCTCCAAGTTTAGCCTCCGGATTGTAATCACTAGGGATTACAGCTGCGGATCCATTCGCAACAGTTTTCAGTTCTAATTTTTTATTTGATTCGGTTCCGCAGGATAAAAGAAGTACTAAAACGAACCCTAGTATCAAGTTTTTCATAACACAGACTATTTAGAATTTCAAATTATAGATTCATCATAAAAATATGACAATATGTTAACCTTATAGCACTAAGCATAGGATTTAGCTAAAAAACGCTAAAAATTATTTCATTTTTACTAGATTAGCGTATTAACCAAACCAATAAAACTAATTGTATATGGAAAATTCTAAGGTAAATGCAAATAGGTTGTTTTACGGGAGTTGTTTTGCTTTAATTACTACTGCATTCTCTTTTGCTATAGCAGCGGGAATTTTAGACCAATTAAAGACTGAATTAGAATTAACGGCAAGTCAAGCAGGACTTATTGCCTCTATGTGGTTTTTAGGATTTCCGATTTCTATGGTCATCGGCGGTCTTATTTATCACAAGGTAGGAGGTAAGGCTATTATGCAATTTGCCTTTTTTGCCCATGCGGTTGGAATCATAATGCTTATTTTTTCTGGCAGCTATGTACTCTTACTTATCGCAAACCTGCTCATAGGATTAGGTAACGGGTGCACCGAGGCGGCTTGCAATCCTATGATTGCGGACGCTTATCAGGGAAATAAAATGAGTAAAATGCTCAACCGTTTTCATATGTGGTTTCCAGGAGGTATTGCAATTGGCAGCCTAATATCTGGACTAATGACGGATAACGGGATTATGGGTCAAAGTCAAATGTGGCTCTTATTGATTCCTACAGTGATTTATGCTTATTTATTTTTTGGACAGGACTGGCCAAAAGCAAAAATTCAAGAGGCATCGGACATCAGTACAAATCTAAAATCCCTTGTAACTCCTCTTTTTCTTTTCATCGGTATTTGTATGTCTTTAACAGCAATATCCGAATTTGGGCCTAACCAATGGGTGAGCCTTATTCTATCTAAAAGCGGTGCACAACCTACATTAATCCTAGCGCTAACCGCGGGTCTTATGGCCATAGCTCGCTATTTTGGGGGAGATATGGTAAAACGCTTTGACCAAACCGGTGTATTATTGGGCTCTGCCATTTTAGCAACAATAGGTGTATATCTTTTTAGCACCCAAACAGGGGCAATGGCTTATGTTGCCGCAGTTATCTTTGCGTTGGGAATCGCCTATTTCTGGCCTAATATGATTGGTTTAGTCGCTACCAAGGTACCTAAAAGCGGTGCTTTAGGTATGTCGGTTGTAGGGGCCATTGGTATGTTCGCGAATTCAATTTTCCAACCCATAATTGGAGGTTGGATCGATGCTGATAAAGCTGATGCAGTTGCACAAGGCTTAACTGGAGATGAATTAGAGTTGGTTTCTGGACAAGCTACTTTAGGTACGATGATTATTTTCCCAGGCCTATTGATTATTCTGTTTACCATACTTTATTTTTGGTTAAAGAATAGAAAAGATGAAGTAGAAATGGCAACCGCCTAGATATAATATACATTATACAGAATGCCCAAACAATTCTCTGTTTGGGCATTCTGTATTTCAATCGTTGGCTATCTTCTATGCTATCAAAAGCTCTAATATCTGAATCGCCGCTTCACTTATTTTAGTCCCAGGGCCAAAAACTGCAACCGCGCCGGCCTCCAACAAAAAGGGATAATCCTGTTTGGGAACCACACCACCTACAATGACCATAATATCTTCGCGACCATACTTTTTCAGCTCCGCGATAACGGCCGGCACCAAGGTTTTATGTCCGGCGGCCAAGGAAGAAACACCTAAAATATGTACGTCGTTTTCAACTGCTTGTTTTGCGGCTTCCTGCGGGGTTTGAAACAAGGGGCCAATATCTACGTCAAAACCGAGGTCGGCATATCCTGTAGCGACTACCTTAGCCCCACGGTCATGCCCATCCTGACCCATTTTTGCTATCATAATCCTGGGCCTGCGGCCATCCTGCTCTGCAAATACATCCGCAAGTTCCTGTGCCTTTTTAAAACTATCGTCGTTCTTTATTTCTTTGGAATACACTCCTGTAAATGATTTAATTTCTGCTTTATGACGCCCAAAAGCGACTTCCAAGGCGTCGCTAATTTCGCCCAAGGTGGCCCTAGCTCTTGCGGCATTTACGGCTAAAGCTAACAAATTATCGGCGGCTCCATTACCGGCTATTTTATTTTTAGCTGCTTCCGTCAAGTTCTCTAAACAAGTGTTAACTGCCTTGGCATCCCTACCTTCCTTAATCGTTTTCAAGCGTTCCATCTGTTCCTTACGAACGGCTTGGTTGTCTACCTCCAAAATCTGTAAATCGTCCTCTTCCGCCAATCGGTATTTATTTACACCTACCAACACATCTTGGCCGCTATCCAACCTTGCCTGTTTTCTGGCAGCGGCCTCTTCTATGCGCATTTTGGGAATTCCGGCTTCAATGGCCATTGTCATTCCGCCCAAATCTTCTACCTCGGCCATGAGCTCCCATGCCTTTTCCGCTAGCTCCTGCGTCAAAGATTCTACATAGTAGCTGCCCGCCCATGGATCCACTGTCTTGGTGATTTTGGTTTCTTCCTGCAGGTATATCTGGGTTTCGCGCGCAATCCGTGCCGAAAAATCCGTCGGTAAAGCAATGGCCTCGTCCAAGGCATTGGTATGTAAACTCTGTGTCCCGCCAAAAACCGCAGCGGCGGCTTCTATAGTGGTCCGCGCCACATTATTGAACGGGTCTTGTTCCGTAAGGCTCCAACCGCTGGTCTGGCAATGGGTCCGTAATGCTAAGGATTTATCTGTTTGGGGATGAAACTGTTTTACCAATTTCGCCCATAACATACGTGCCGCGCGCATTTTGGCGATTTCCATAAAGTGGTTCATTCCAATACCCCAAAAGAAAGAAAGTCGCGGGGCAAAATCATCGATCTTTAGACCGGCCTTTATTCCGGTGCGTATGTATTCCAATCCATCCGCCAAGGTATAGGCCAATTCCATGTGTGCTGGCGCACCCGCTTCGTGCATGTGGTACCCAGAGATACTAATGCTATTAAATTTGGGCATAAACTTGCTCGTATACTCGAAAATATCGGCTACCAGTTGCATGGAAGGTTTAGGCGGATAGATATAGGTGTTCCGCACCATAAACTCTTTTAAAATATCGTTCTGTATAGTGCCTGCCAAAAGCTCCTTGGTAACACCCTGCTCTTCAGCTGCAACGATATAAAAAGCCATAATGGGCAACACGGCACCGTTCATGGTCATGGAAACCGACATCCTATCCAAGGGAATTCCATCGAACAAAATTTTCATATCCTCCACGGAATCAATTGCAACGCCCGCTTTTCCCACATCGCCCACCACACGTTCGTGATCACTATCATAACCTCTATGGGTAGGCAGGTCAAAAGCAACGGACAGGCCTTTTTGTCCGCCCTTTAAATTCCGTCGGTAAAATGCATTACTCTCTTGTGCTGTAGAAAAACCCGCATATTGGCGAATGGTCCAAGGTCTACGAACATACATCGTTGAATATGGCCCGCGTAAATACGGTGGAATTCCTGCTGCAAAATTCAGATGCTCAGCATCCTTTATATCGTCTCTGGAATAGGTTTTTTTTAGGGCGATATTTTCTGCGGTAACGAAACCCTTATCCGTATTTACAGTAGGTTTATCTCCTTCATTTGAAGTGACGGCCAAGGCATTTAAGGTAAGCTTATCCAGGTTCTTTCTACTCATCATTCAATCTGTTTTGTTCCAAAGTTTCCGCCAAGCGTTTTTCTATAATGGGCACCAATAATGTTTTCCTAGGCTTGGTTTTTACAAAAGGATAAAGCTCCAAGTTCTCCTTCATGGTATCCGTTTCGTTTTGGAACTTATTGGTTCCTACCAGAACTTCCGTTTGTTCATCAAAACGTTGCTGTTGCTTTTGGGCAGCTTCTTTTATTTTTCCTTGAACGGTGTGCTCCTTTAGTTGCTTTAAGAATCCACCACCATGCTCTATGCTCTTTAATAGTTCCAAGCCCTTTTCCGCCAACTGTTTTGTTAACGATGCTATATAATAAGATCCATCCGATGCATTGGTTACTTTATCAAAATAACTTTCCTCCTTTAGTAGGAGTACTTGATTTAGCGCAATACGTTCCCCAAATTCGTTCGTTTTATGGTAGATGGCGTCATAGGGCATATTAATGACGGTATTTGCGCCGCCCAATACGGCGGACATGCACTCGGTAGTAGTCCGGAGCATATTTATATTGTAATCGTAAAGTGTTTTATTTCTTTTAGATGGATATGCAACGATATGGCAATCCAAAGTAAAACCGTAAATCGAAACCAAATTTTCCCAAAGAATTCTCAAGGCCCTTAGTTTTGCGATTTCAAAGAAATAATTACCTCCTACGGCTACTTTAAATACCATAGAATTAAGCTGCGCAGCACGTTCACCGCTATCCAAATGATTCAAATATTCGTTCGCATGTGCCATGGCGTAGCCCAATTGCTGTACCATGGTAGCACCCGCATTTTCATATAAGGAAACATCCACACTTAAAACATGTGGTGCAGTTGTTTTCAACATACGGTCTAGAGCTTCGTGGTCTTTTTCTAGACTGGTGAACCAGTTTCCAGTTCGTGCCAAATTTCCGATGATATCTACATTGAAAAAAATAGCATCTTCATGACCTTTGGCAACCTCCAAAACCAATTGCATATAATCTACTGAAAGAAATTCCATCCGCAAGTAAACAGCAGTTTTACTTAAATCAATGCCTTTCAACAACTCAGAAATAGATATAGTTTCGGACGGAATGATAAAGTGTACCCGCTCGGCCCCGCTTTTCAATAGTTTGATAGCCTTTTCATTGGCCATTACCGCATTACCGGCATAAATTTCCTGACCAATGTACCAACCCTGTTCGGAGTTAGGAGCATCTAAGCCCATATCCGACATGGAATCTTCATGGTAAAAAGGCTTTACTTTTATGCCTTCGGGCGATTCCCAGACCAAGGTATTGTTATAGTCCGCCCCCTTAAGGTCGTACTGGATTTTTTGTTTCCAGGCCTTTTCGGAAACTGCTTCAAATTCGTTGAATAGTTTTTGTTTCATATACCTTGTAAACTTAGAAAAATATATAGGCTTCTCACAAATTTTGCAATGTTCCTAATAATCATTCTTTCTTGCCATCAAAGCTTGAGGCTATTATTCTAAAATCCATAGGCCTACTATCCCAAAAGGAATCATCTGCATCTTTTTTGAACCCTTTTTTCAAATCTATCAAAGGCCTTTTTATAATGCTTACATTTTCTGTTTCTATATTATTGGACACTAAACTCTCAAGTTTAAAATACTTATCCAATACTACATCATCTGTGGAATACGCATTACTGATGTTTGACATTTCTAGAAGATTAATAAAATACTTGCCATCAACCTGCTTATAGGATTGCGTAATATGAAGATTTGACTTTATAATATTCTTACTTTTCTTAGACACATACGGTTGGCGCACAATGTAATGTTCATACTTCAGCACCGCATAATTTTCAGTATCGATATAGATAGCGCCATTTGATTTTTCCGGGGCTGGATACCCAAAACCTGTAGAATATGATCCGGGAGAATTGTTAACAAAGCTTATTTTATACACTTTACTGCGTTCGTAATTTACTACACCCTCTATACTAGTGTCATAAGAAGGCGTGCGATAAAGTACATTTGCCTTACTTAGAATAATGTCTCGATTAAATAATACCCATAAGCCACCTATTCCGTTCCATGAAGCCCCTATTCCCTTATATAAATTTTCGTCATACTTACCAGAATTGTTTCTGATATGTTGAATTTCTCCAAAAAAACCATTCTCCGCCTTATTAGACCCATTGATACCATTTTTATTATAGGTCTCGATTAAAGCTTCCTCTCCATGAGCGATGGTATCTCTAGTGCTATAATCTACTACCTTAAAAAGGAAACGTTGGTTGTAAGGGGTTTGCACATAATTGTTTGCTACGTTCTTTCGTGCTCTTTTTATAATTTCTTCGGCAGAAAGCGGTCTGGATTTAGCAGTAACTACCGCTTCGTTTAAAACAATATTATCTGTTGAAACTTTTAGACGAATCGTTTGGTCGTTTTTGAGCTCACGAACCTGAATAGAATCGCTCTCATAACCGATGGCCGAAAAGACCAAGTAGGAACCGCTATTATTTGATCTAGAAATTGAAAAATTTCCAGCGGCATCTGTAACCGTACTCTTGTTCGTATCCGTATAATAGACATCGGTATAGGGAATTTCTGCTGACGTATCAGCATCCGTAATCCTTCCGTTGATTGTATTTGAGGTATTCGCTACCGAAATCAGTTCTCGTTCGGAACCGTATTCGATAAATACCGGAGGTGCCATTTTTTTGATATAATAGATGCCATCAAAAATGGTATTCCAATGAGCGTATAATGGAATATACCCTAGAACCGAGGTGTAAAATTTAGCTTCGCTATCCTCTAAAACAACTAATTTTTCTTTAATATTTTCCTTTTTAAGGGTCTTCTCAAAGCTGTTTTCAGGTGGTGCTAAAATAGGCAGCACATTGTCGTGCATAAAGTTGCGGTAGGTACCTTCGTACGAAGTAAAAGCCAAACTGAATAATTTGTCGCCATATTTTTGCTTTAAGATTTGCCCCATAGGCACTGCTAAGCGCAATTCCTTTATTTGGTCTATTTCTTCCTGTAGGGCTGTATGTTTATGTTCGGTAAGACTATCAATACTTTGGAATACCTTGGTGATGTAATTTTCAGTTGTAGGTGTAAATTCAAAATCGCTCAAACGGTTGGTAAAATGATAGCTGGCACCCCAGCCCATGATTTTTTCCTTGGGATACGTTTCTTTAAGGAAAATCAAATTTTCCGCCATCTGTTTATCCCTAGGATTCTGAACATAAATTTTTTCTTTTTGAAGGTCTTTCAGCATATAATCCATATCCGAGAATACACTTTTAAAGGTTTGTACCAGCATTTTGGTTTCTACATCCTTTTTTGGAATCTTATCCAACTTATTTTGTAAAGATATTATGTTCGAATACAAGGCAGTAGAATCCTTTTTATTACCTACGTAGGATTCTATATCCCTTACAATCAAAGTTTTCTCTACGGTTCTAAAAGTTTCCTCTGAAATAGAAATATTGTTCTTTTGACAAAGTGTTTTCAAATCATCTAGAAAATAAGTTTCAAACAAAGATGATTCTTGAGAATCGAAACCCATTATTTTTAATTTGGGATGCGTCTCCATATACTCTAGAAGTTCTTGAAACACTTTGGTATCTGAGTATAACCAACCAACGCTCTGTTTGAAAATACTCGCATCCTCTTTCTTGTCGGCATACAGTTGATTTGCCTTTAAGTTGTCGTACATCCCACTTTCAAAAACCAACAAGTTGTAACCGCCTTTTTCATGCAGTTCCTTAACCATTTCGAGCTTTTTTTCAAAAACACTACCATCGCCATGGGTTTGTTCGCCTAACAAGACAATTTCGTAATCGCTTAAAAAGGCATCGTCGAAAATAGGTTCTTGGGCAGTTGCTTGATTCGCGAAAAGTAGTGCTAATAATAGGTATTTTAGGTGTATTGTTCTCATGTTTTTTACTTATAAAAATATCCTGAAACCACTACAAAGGAATATTCCCATGCTTTTTCTTCGGCAAATTCACCACTTTATTCTCTAAAAGCGTAAAAGCCTTGATCAATTTTCTTCGCGTGTCCTTAGGGAGTATCACTTCATCTATAAATCCTCTTTCCGCGGCACTGTACGGGTTGGCGAATTTGTCCGCATACTGCTTTTCCTTTTCGGCCAGTTTCGCTTCAGAATCTGCCGCTTTGGCAATCTCTTTCTTGAATATGATTTCACTCGCCCCTTTGGCGCCCATCACAGCGATTTCGGCACCCGGCCAGGCATAGTTCATATCCGCACCAATGTGTTTGGAATTCATGACGTCATAAGCACCACCGTAGGCCTTTCTTGTAATGACCGTGATTTTAGGTACAGTAGCCTCGCTCAATGCGTATAACAACTTTGCACCGTTGGTAATAATCCCGTTCCATTCTTGATCGGTTCCCGGCAAGAAACCGGGGACATCTACCAATACTAATAAAGGAATGTTAAAGCAGTCACAGAAACGGGTAAAACGGGCCGCTTTTTTAGAGGCATCCACATCCAGAACACCCGCCAAACTGTTGGGCTGATTGGCAACTATACCAATACTTCGCCCTCCTATCCGTGAGAAACCAACAACGATATTCTCTGCATAGTCCTTATGTATCTCAAAAAAAGAATCGACATCGATTATTCCTTTGATGACCAAACGCATATCGTAGGGCTGATTCGGGTTTTCCGGCACAATATGCCCCAACTCCTCCCTGATTTCATCTCCAAATACCATAGGAAGTAAAGCAGGCATTTCTTCACAGTTTTGTGGCATGTAGGATAACATGGTCTTAATTTGTGCGATACATTCCATGTCGTTAACTGCCGTCAAATGGGTTACGCCGGACTTGGTCGCGTGGGTGATGGCACCACCCAATTCCTCTGATGTAACTTCTTCGTTGGTTACTGTCTTTACCACATTGGGCCCGGTAACGAACATATAGCTCGAATTTTCGACCATTAAGGTAAAATCTGTCATGGCCGGAGAATAGACCGCTCCACCTGCACAAGGCCCCATAATACCTGATATTTGAGGGATAACACCCGAGGCCATCACATTTTTATGAAAAATATCCGCGTAGCCTCCCAAGGAACGAACGCCTTCCTGTATGCGGGCACCACCACTATCATTTAATCCAATCATGGGCACTCCAATTTTAAGCGCCATATCCATGACCTTACATATTTTCTCTGCATGTGTCTCTGAAAGTGCACCACCAAAAACCGTAAAGTCCTGGGCGAATACGCATACTTGTCTTCCATGTATGGTTCCGTAACCGGTAACCACCCCATCACCGTAAAATTTTTGCTTATCCATTCCAAAATCGGTCGTCCTATGGGTGACCAAAGCACCCATTTCCTCAAACGAGCCATCATCCAGTAAAAAATGGATACGTTCCCGCGCCGTTAGCTTTCCCTTGGCGTGCTGCTTTTCTATGCGTTCTGCTCCGCCACCTAATTCGGCCGCGGCCAACTTTTCCTGAAGGTCCTTTATCTTATCGCTCATACCCGATTTCTATCGATTTAACTTCTGTTCCGTTTCCAATTTAGGGGCGTCCCTTTAGGTATTTTTAACACTGCTTTCTGCTCCAAATATAGTTTTAAACCCACCAAAGCGGCCATCCTCTTTTCGTTATCATATTTTGCGGTCAATGCCTCGGGGCTGTAATGATTCTTTACAAAGTGCGTATCAAAATCCCCCGAAGTAAATGCTTCATGTTTGCAAACAAATTTTCCAAAAGATAGCGTTGTCGCTACTCCTTCTACTCGATAATCATCAATAGCCTGTACCATCAATTGTATGGCTTCCTCCCTAGTTTTTCCGTAGGTAATCAGCTTGGATATCATGGGATCGTAGTACATAGGTACCGTCATCCCTTCTTCAAAACCGTCATCTACACGAATCCCGGCTCCCACTGGGGTTTTGTAGGTGGATAAGGTTCCAATACTCGGCATAAAATTCTCTAATGGGTCTTCTGCGTAAACCCGTACTTCTACTGCATGCCCCTTTATGGACAAATCAGATTGTTCAAAGCCTAATACTTCTCCCCTTGCAATTCTTATTTGCTGCTCCACCAGATCTAGACCTGTGATAAGTTCCGTTACCGGATGTTCTACTTGTAAACGCGTGTTCATTTCCAGAAAATAGAACTTTCTATTTTCATCCAATAAAAACTCTACCGTTCCCGCCCCTACGTAATCACAAGCTTTTGCTACCCGAACTGCAGCTGCTCCCATAGCCTCCCGAATTTCTGGGGTAAGTACACAGGAAGGGGCTTCTTCCACTACTTTTTGGTGCCTACGTTGTACACTACATTCCCGTTCAAAAAGATGTACCACATTCCCGTAGGTATCCGCTAAAACTTGGATTTCTATATGTCGCGGCGAACCAACGTACTTCTCTATAAAAACTGCCCCATCCCCAAAAGCGGATACGGCCTCGCCAATGGCACGGTCCATTTGCTCGGGAAGTTCCTCTATATTATCCACTATTCGCATTCCTTTACCTCCGCCACCGGCAGCAGCTTTAATAAGGATGGGGAAACCTATTTCTTTAGCGACGTCCTTCGCAAGATCTTTATCCGTAATCGCTTTTTCTATGCCGGGCACCATGGGAATGTCATAGGATTTCACGGCCTCCTTAGCAGCCAATTTATTCCCCATCACTTCAATAGCATGAGGTCTAGGACCAATAAATGTGATTCCGTTTTTTTCTACTAGCTTAGCAAAAATCGCATTTTCACTTAAAAATCCATACCCTGGATGTATGCCATCCGCTCCCGTTTGCTTGGCGGCGGCAATGACTTTTTCCATGACCAAATAAGATTCGGAGGAGGGAGCATTTCCTAATAAAACGGCCTCATCCGCAAATTTAACATGGGGTGCGTTACGATCTACCTCCGAATAGACAGCCACGGTTTTTATTCCCATCTTACGAATGGTTTTCATGACTCGTAACGCAATTTCACCACGATTAGCAACTAGTATTTTTTTCATTTCTTTCTTTACTTCATTCCCACGAAGGTGAGAATCTATTACATACTTTCCCTACTATTGAATTGAATTGACTTCTCTAATCCTTCTGAAAGCACACCTAGGATTCCATTTCAATAATCAATTGTCCTTTATCTACCGCATCCCCAACGTTTACTTCTATGGCTTTGATGGTTCCCGCACCCTGAGCCAAAATTTGATTTTCCATTTTCATGGCCGATAATACCAATAAGGGAGTACCCTCTTCTATCTCCTGCCCTACTTCAACCAACACGTTCATTATCAACCCAGGCATTGGAGCTTTTATGTCCTTTGCTTTCTGGAAGGCTCCTGACAATAGTCCCATTTGGTCCACCAACTGGTCATAACTATCCTTTATACGTATCTGATATTTATTTCCATTAATTAAGACGCTTAAGGTTCTATCAGAAAAATTAGCAGCTGTCAACTCCACATGGTAGGCTTTACCATTATCTAAAAGGTGGTATGTGGCATCCGTTAAAGTCTGTATATCCAATGACGACAAATCATCAGCGCTTAGGCTAAACTCGGTATCATCTACCGTAACGAGGTATTTTTCCATTCTGTTTTTTTAAATCGATATATTTTGTCTAAGATAAACCCAACTGCTGTGAAGATTTATACTTCATTAATGCTCTAATTTACGACTAGTAGATCGCAACATCAAACCTTAAATTATGCATTATTTAAATGATTGAGACGTTATTGGCTCTGCTTTGTAAATAGCTTGTAGTGTAACTATGAAAGTGAATAGGCAAGCAATTTGCGTAAACTCCCTGAAAACAGGGTGCTTTAGTGCCTTATAATATCTTAATTTTGATTTTAAGGTGGATAGAGCTTATTTTCATCTATCTACTTACGTACATAAATTATATTTTATCTTGGGTATACCTCAGCGAACAAGTCATCTTAAAACAGAAGCAGACATAAAAACTGCATCCCCTTGGATACTTAGTTTTCGTTTCTCAGCATTATTATTCAACCTCATTTTTCTTTGCTTTTTATGGAATATTAAAGCTCAGGAGAAAATTAATTTTAAAGCTTTTGGCTACACTCCAAATCTTGTTCAAGATTCTTTATACGCGCGTTTAGACAATGCAAATTCCCCAGAAGAACAGCTGCCTGTTTTATATGCCATTGGACAGAAGCATCAGTTGTATGGCAATCCGGATTCTGTAGTGCACTATGCAAATCGCATACTAACAATTCCCAAAAACTATGATGAGTTTGTTATGCCATCGCTTTACATAGCCAAAGCAAATGAACTATTAGGAGTGGGCAAATACCTGAACGGGCTTTACGATGAGTCTCTCGAAGCATGTATAACAGGATTATCCGCACGAGCGCAAACTGAAAATGATAGAACAACCAAAAAGTTACAGCTAGGTCTTGGTAAGGTGTATCTTCAAAAACAGCTATTTGATAAAGCAGAGGCCATATTTCTAGAAGTCGCTTCTAATAAAGAGGATTCAGTTCTTGCTGCAGAAGCCTATCTTTATTTAGGTCGTAATTATTTTCATCAGGATAAATTCTTAGATGCGCAACAGGCATATAATAATGCTGAGGAACGCCTAGGCGGTATAAAGACTTCAAAATTAGGTATGGAGATTCGTTTGGCACATGCAGCATTGGCCGTTAAAAAAAAGAACTATAACAAAGCCCTTCCCCTGTATGAAGCTATCGTAAACAGCGGATTACAACAGAACTATTTTGACGTATATACCGAAGCTGTTTTAGGATATGGAAGCGCATCCCGAGCGTTAGGCAATTATCAAGTTGCGGAAATGACCCTGTCCATGGCTTATGCCAACGCCATGCAATGGAACAGGTTAGATCTGCAAAAAAAAATAGTGAACAGTCTACGACTTACCTACGCCGCAAAAGGTGATTTTGAGAATGCCTATAATTTAATGACCCAATATACCTCGCTTTCCAATCAGATTATTGCACAACAAAACGGAAGGGCCATTCAGGAGCTGGAGTTTAAATATCAAACACTTCAGAAAGAAAACCAGATTTACGAACTAAAAGAGGAACAGCAAGCCAAACAATCGGAGATTGAACGACAAAAGACTATTAAAAAAGCAGTGCTCTACGGTTTTTTAGCCCTCTTAATACCGATAATTGCACTTCTTTACGTCTATTATCAAAAGCTACAGACACAGAGCAAACTAAACCAACAACAAGAAGAAATTAATGCGCAACGAATTACTGGATTGCTTAACGAGCAGGAATTAAAACTTGCAAGAACTTCACTACATGCGCAACAAGAAGAAAGGGCACGCATTGCCCAACAATTGCACGATAGTATAGGGGGGAATTTAGCCGGTATTAAGTTACAAATGGCCAATATTGAAACTAAGAACGAACTGCAAAAAGGCATCATGAACCAAATTAATGAAACCTATGAACTGGTTCGTGAAATCTCGCACGACCTTACCCCTAAAAAATTTAATGAAAGTGCTTTTACACTACTTATTGATGAGTATGTCCATAAAATTAGGAACAGTACCAAAATGGAGATTACCTTTCAGGCACATCCGAAAAAACGCATCAACAATTTAGGAGAACCGCTGAAGGTTGCCCTATATCAAATTATACAAGAGCTTTTTACCAATACTATTAAACACGCCAAGGCCAAACAAGTGGAATTACATTTGACCTTACATAAAAATACTTTTCAATTATTATTCGAGGATGACGGTGCCGGTTTTAATGTGAATGATCCAAAAAAAGGTATCGGACTCTATAATATTGAAAATAAAATACAGCAATGGAACGGCACCTTACACTTAGATAGTGCCATAGGTCGCGGAACGGTGGCAACCATTGAAATTCCCATAAACGTATAACAAATGAAAATCTATAAATTAATAATTGCGGACGACCATAAAATGTTCTTAGACGGCGTCATGAGTATTTTAGCACATAAAGAAAATTACGAGGTAATCCTTACTGCCAATAACGGAAAAAATGTAGCTAAATACATAGATATCAATGCTAAGGACGGAATAGACCTAGTGATTACGGATGTGAACATGCCAGAATACAACGGTATTGAGCTCAATAAACACATCAAAGAAAACCATCCAAAAGTTAAAACGCTAGTGGTAAGCATGCTCCACGATGCAACCACGGTACAGACCCTTACAAAGGATAATGTAGACGGTTATATTCCTAAAAATGCGGAAAAAGACGAACTGCTTACCGCAATAGAGACCATCCTAAACGGGGATAAATACTTTGCACAATCTATTAAGGACGTGTATTTAAAAGGTATGTTCTCCAATGAGCAAAGCTTGGAAGATTCCTTATCCAAAAGAGAAAAGGAGGTACTTACGCTAATTGCCAAAGAATATACTACCCAAGAAATAGCGGACGAACTATTTTTAAGCAAACATACCATAGAAAGTTACCGAAAGAACCTTATCTCCAAACTAGGGGTACGCAATTTGGCCGGACTCACAAAACATGCAATTAAATTTGGGCTTTTGGATGGGTGATCATCAATAGCATCCCAGACACTATTTGCACCGGTTTATCCCAATAATATTCCGTTTAAATCTATTTGTTTACTGCTTTAAACGGTTTTTACTTTTCTTAATTACACTTGCACCCCTGTTTTCAGGGAGGACATTTCTACGGAAAACAGGGCTAGAATAAAGAGTTATACGGCGCATCTTTGCCTTATAAACTTATAAAAATCTTTATTATGATCAACGGAATTATGTTAGTACTATTAAGCATTATCGCAGTACCCTCTTTGGTACTGTCTAAAAAACCAAATGCTAAAGAATTGTTAGAAAAAATAGAACCCTATCAAGGTTGGATAGGTCTTATCTTTTGCATTTTGGGTGTATGGGGTATTATTACCAGTATCCTTAACCTAGGATGGTTGACAACAGCTCCCATATGGTGGATTACTTTAGCAGCAGGTAGTTTGGTACAGGCCACACTTGGTTTTATGTTAGGCTCTGGTCTAATGAACAAACTTTTTATGGGTAAAAACCCAGAAGCGCAGAAAAAAGCCGCCGAACTAAGGAGTAAAATTGCCCCAAAGCAAGGAAAACTAGGCATCCTTGGTATTGCCGTAGGCGCTTGGATGATTATTGCGTCTTTTCTATTCACTATCTCTTAAACATAGCAACAATGAAAAAAGTAATCTCCATTCTACTATTATGTATTGGTATAATGACTAATGCTCAGGAAAAAAGAACGGTTACCGCCTCAGGTAGCGCGCTCATCAAAAGGGAAACTACGGATTACCGCATAAAAGCGACCCTTAATATGGATCAGGTATACTATTCCGACCCACAATGTAAAAGCCTCGAAGAATTCAAAGAAAAGTACTTTACCACCTTAAAGGAAAATGGATTTGACCCTAAAGCTTTTCAGGAGTCTAAGATGGAATTCTTAACGTTAGGTTATCAAAAAGAAGGTACTATCCTAAAATTTGAAACCACCTCTAAAGAAATGGCGGAGACCTTAATGGGTGTTAGGATGAACGGCATTACGCTTCAGTATCAATTCAAGTCTGTTTTAACGCCTGACAAACGTAACGAACTACGCAAAAAAGCTTTGGAAGATGCTAAAGCAAATGCGGAGCAATTATGTAAAATTTCAGGAGGCACCTTGGGAGCTATCACAAGTATAAGCGAGAGTGCGCCTAGACCAGAATTATGGAATTCCTATTATGATTCCTATGAAGAATTACTAACATTAAACGTTAGCTTTCAATTGAAATAAAAGCAGTTGGTTGGTTATGAACCCAGTGGTCATCATTATTTATTGATCGCTGGGTTTTGTCTTTTATTTATTCAACTTCAGGTCATTCAGAACCTTATGGTTGTCTTTAAGAAAATCCCACTCTGAACCAAATTTATCGTCTTCTACGTTAAAATACCATACCTCGTTCCATTTCAAAAATTGGTTTTTGGCTTTGGTTCCTTTTAAAATATTATCACGAAAGTCATTATCAGCCAAATAGGTTTCGACATAGTTAGCTGTTTCCTCTAACCATAGAATACACTTATTACCATTAACCATAATATGCTTAATTGTTATTTGGGCATTTGGAAAGGATTTTCTAAAAACGGTATATTCTTCTTCTAAGAATTTGTCCGATTCAGGACCTCCTTTGAGATAGCTACGCATCTCAGTTTTCCAATTGGGCGAATTTGTTGCCTTGATGTAGCCTTCAGCAAAGTCACGTGTTTTTTTCTCAATTAACCTTTGCGCTTCAAATTGTTCTAAATTGGCTTTTAAAGTCTTTACTTCTGCTCTGTTTTGGCTTTTGGAACAAGCATTAAAGACCATGAGAGTCAGCAAACAGCAAACATATTTTTTCAACATAATAATTGTTTTTAAGGTATTATTTCTTCTTTTGGTAGTACCCCCAATTGCTCCATGAGTAACATTTGATCGGCGATGAGCCAATGATCTACTATTTTATCGTTTTCTATGGTGTAGCGAATTACAAAAGGTAAATCCATTTTTCTTCCGGTCGCAGGAATTCCACTAAACTCACTTTTATGAATACCAGTAGCTCTCCCTTGTATAATTACTTTTTTCCCTTCCGTTACCATTTCCTCGATAAACAGTTCGTATTGAGGAAAAGCCCCTTCAAAAAAACCAATGTGTTCTATTAGTTTTTCATCACTGGTGTACTCCTCTAATAGTTCACGGTTCTTTTCAACACCTGATATCGCATTGAAATACTTGATAATAAACTCCCTGTTCTTCTTTAGACTATCCATAGATTCGTTTTTAAGGTTGAAAGTATTTTAGATACTTCAAATTTAAGGGTGCTTTCAAGGTCTAAATTGACCAGAGGTTGCGAAAAATTGTATCTAGGTTACATTTTCCCCTTTATAAATTCGGAAGGATTAAAACCGAACTCCTTTTGAAAAGATCGGGTAAAATGGCTCTTGCTCGCAAAACCTACCTCATAGCATACCTCACTTACGTTCAAATCTTTATCCGTTGATTGCAACAGTTTTTTTGCCTTTTCCAATCGCACAAACCTTAGATATTGCTGTGGCGACATTTGGGTAAGTGCCTTGATTTTTCGAAATAATTGGGTACGGCTCAGCGCCATGGCATCTGCCAAGGTATCTACCTTAAAATCAGGGTCCGAAAGATGCGACTGTAGCACCACGTTCACCTTTTTAAGAAATACGCCCTCCTTAAAACTCTTTAGGGCAGCAGCCTTTTCCATATTCTCTGTGTTCGAAAAATATGTTGTAAGCCTTTTGGCAATGGCTGCATAGTAATTCGGATATTGTTTTGGCAACAAGTTTTGCATATTATTTTGGTCAGCTGAAATAGTAGTAATCGGTTCTTTTGGTATGGAAACTTTAAAGCGAGTTCCTCGATTTAGTCGCTCTACCAAGAGTCCATTTTTAACAGAAGATAGAATCTCCCCAAGTTTTGAAAGGTCTACGCCCGAATTTTCAATAGAAACGACGTAATGGCCCTTTTTTAGATTACACGCGCTCAAGGAAACTTTTACGGTATTGGATTGGGGAGTAAATGTTATGATACGACTTAATAGTACCGTGAATTCAGAAAGCAATTTTTCTGGATAGTAAAATGTCTGTACTGTGGAAATAAAAGGTACAAAAATTAGTACGATTTCTTGTGCTTTAGCATAGGCTTGTAAACCATTTACCAAGTCGCTTAATAGGGGAACTAAGTCTGTATGAATACGTGTAGACATAGTTAATTATATGAACTTAAGATAATTGAAACTTGGCTTTTTTGCAAATACGGGCTTTATATCTCTTTATTATACCTGCTTAAAACAAAAAATCCTTATCATCTCTGATAAGGATTTTAATTTTACTCCCCTCATTTCGGCAAGCTCCATGCAACGCTTGGGCTCCCTTCGACTCGTACCTCGCTCAGGACAGGCTTCTCGCCCAAGAACTCTTGCACACAAAAAAACCCTATCGTTTCCGACAAGGTTTTCTTTTTGTTTTGCTCCCCCTCTTGGGCTCGAACCAAGGACCCTCTGATTAACAGTCAGATGCTCTAACCAACTGAGCTAAGGAGGAAAATAATCCGCTTTAATCACTCAAAGCGGCTGCAAATATAGTTGTTTTTTAAAACTCGCCAAACAAAAAAAAGTGCTTTTTCTATTTAAAAAGCCATTTATAGACATCATTACCGTTTGCGAACAATAACAAGGCTATTAAAAGGAAGAATCCTGTCATCTGTGCATACTCCAAAAACTTATCGCTAGGCTTTCTCCCCGTTATCATTTCATAGAGCAAAAACATTACATGACCTCCATCTAGTGCAGGTATGGGAAGTATGTTCATAAACGCCAATATAATGGATATAAAAGCTGTTGCGCTCCAGAATGCAGGCCAATTCCAAGAATCTGGAAAAAGACCCCCAATTGCTGCAAAGCCCCCAACTCCCTTATATGCTCCGGTAGAGGGGTTGAAAATCTTCTTCATTTGTTTTACGTAACCGGTCAGCGTGTTTACGCCTTTATCAATTCCCGCAGGAATGGATTCTAAGAAGGAATATTTAACCGTCTCCATCTTAAAATAACCTTTTTCCTCATATTCCTCCATTGAAGAAAGCCCTACAACCACTCCTAATTTTCCCTCGTCGGAAACTCCTGCCTCCATAGGAATAGTGGACCCATTTCGTAAAATAGATAGCTGCACCTTCTTTCCTTTATTTTCTGTTAGAAAGGGTACTATTTCATCTTGGTAGTGTACCGCAGCACCGTTTATACCAACAACAGCATCCTTTTCCTGAAGCCCGATATCCGCATTATGAGAATCCTCTGGCACCTGTCTAATGATGAACGGCGTACGCATACTAAGGAAACGTATTTTATCTTCATCCTCTAATAAAGTAGCGATGAAATCTACAGGAATCTCTTGTTCAAAATTACGACCATCTCTTTGAATGGTCATTGTATTGCCATTAATAATCTCTATGGGAAGCGCTCCAAATTTCTCGATTTTTTCTCCGTCAATGGCAAGTATCAAGTCGCCGGTCTGGACACCCAATTTATCTCCAATGTTTTTTTCCGTAACTAAAAAACCATCCTTTAGACTGTCTGCCGGAATATATTCTTCACCGTAAGACCAAGCCATTCCTATATAAATAATAACGGCCAAAATAAAGTTTACCGTTACTCCTCCCAACATAATAATTAAACGTTGCCAGGCTGGTTTGCTTCTAAACTCCCATTCTTTAGGCTCTTCTTTCATAACTTCGGTATCCATACTTTCATCTATCATCCCGGAAATTTTCACATAACCGCCTAAGGGCAGCCAACCGATACCGTAAACGGTTTCCCCTATCTTCTTTTTA
Source organism: Maribacter sp. R77961 (assembly GCF_044594925.1). GTDB lineage: Bacteria > Bacteroidota > Bacteroidia > Flavobacteriales > Flavobacteriaceae > Maribacter. Next base: position 2,846,196 of record NZ_CP138991.1, read on the forward strand.
AACAGCGAAAATTTTACATCAAAAAACAAGTAGAATTTCTCAACACGGGTCTTAAATAGTTTTGCTGGAATAAAGTGTCCAAGTTCATGCAATACGATAAGCAAGGACAGGCTTAAGAAAAATTGTATTGTCTTTATTATAATGGGGCTCATTAGTATCTTCTAAAATTTAAATCGGACAAAAGTACATTTTTACAGGGTCTTAAAAAAAGAAACTCGCCACCCTTGGTCTATTTTAAGAATATTTTGGCAGCTATTGCTGGCCCACAGCTTGAAACCTTCGCTGAGCTAACTTACCTTTGTAAAAAAAACGATGCGCTCTTTTTTTAGCCAATTTAAATTTTTGGGGATTGTTCTTTTACTACTATCAGCTGTAATCATCTACCTATTTTATAATGCGCTGAAACCCACAAGACTCTTGCCCGTATATTCTCCGGCCATGGTTAATTCGGAATTGGTTCCTGAAGAAATTCAACATATAAGGAAATACCACACCATTGCCGACTTTTCATTGACCAATCAAAATGGCAAGATCATAACAGAGGACGATTACGAAAACAAAATCTACATTGCCGATTTCTTTTTTACCACCTGTCCTACAATTTGTCCCGTCATGACAAAAAATATGGGCGATATACAAGACCGGATTATTGATGACCCTAGTGTATTATTACTATCCCATACGGTTACTCCACAGATAGATTCTGTTCCGCAGTTAAAGAAATACGCTATGGAAAAAGGCGTGAACGATGCAAAATGGAATTTGGTCACTGGGGATAAAAAGGTCATCTATGAACTCGCCAGAAAATCTTACTTAGCAGTAAAGACAGATGGTGATGGAGGGCCTTTTGATATGATACATACAGAAAATTTTATTTTAGTGGATAAAGAAAAGCGTATTCGAGGTTTTTATGATGGCACTAAAAAAGAAGCCATTAAAGAACTCTTGGAAGATTTAGAAGTACTCAAGGCTTCTTACGCAGAGTAATTAGATAATACCTTTTCTTTTTTCGATTTTAACAGATTTCCTTTCAATTTTTCCCTTATTTTTGTCCTTACTTAAAATGAATCTAAATAAAAATTGGAGACAACTGTTGGGCATTTAAAGCGAGGTGAAAGAGGAATTATAAAGGAATTCGCAGAAGATTTATTGCCCATAAAACTTCTAGAACTAGGCTGCCTACCCGGTAACGAGGTAGAATTAATACAAGTGGCACCACTCCAAGACCCAATATACATTAATGTTAATGGTTCTCATATAGCCATAAGGCGATCAATGGCATTTCAAATTGCCATAGAAATCATTAAAGAATAATATTCCTATGAGCAAACAAATTAACGTAGCGCTTATAGGAAATCCTAATACAGGTAAAACTTCGGTTTTCAATCAACTTACCGGGCTTAACCAAAAAGTGGGTAACTATCCTGGAATTACAGTAGAAAAGAAAGAGGGTGTTTGTAAACTTCCTAGAGGCGTTAAAGCCCATATCTTGGATTTACCAGGAACCTATAGCCTTAACACCACTTCTTTAGATGAAAGTGTGGCCGTAGAATTATTGCTAAATAAAAATGATAAAAATCATCCAGATGTTGCCTTGGTAGTGTCGGATGTTGAAAATTTAAAACGAAACCTTCTTCTATTCACCCAGATAAAAGACCTTAAAATTCCTACCATATTAGTCATAAATATGGCCGATAGAATGTCTCGTAAAGGCATTAGTATAGACATTTCTTTACTAGAGGAGCACCTAGATGCCAAAATTGCTTTGGTCAGTACCAGAAAAGGAACAGGCATAGAAGAACTTAAGGAATTGATTGCAGGTTTTAAAAATCTTTCCAAAAAACCAATTGTAGACACCACTGTCATTGCCCCAGATTACTTTGACGGACTAAAAAGCACTTTTCCAAACGAAGATTTATATAAACTATGGTTGGTCATCACCCAAGATGTTAACTTCATGCCTATCGAGAAGAATCTAATAAAAGACGCATCTTCTTTTGACACTAAATCAAAATCTGAACTCAAAAGATTACAACAAAAAGAAACAATTTTAAGGTATCAGTTTATTAACGGTATTCTAAAGGAAACATATAAAGTCGATATCAACGCGGCAAAAGGATTTAGGGCCGGGTTAGACAAAGTACTAACCCATAAGGTATTTGGATATCTAATTTTCTTCCTGATTCTATTGCTCATTTTTCAAACTATTTATGGTTGGAGCGAATATCCCATGGATATGATAGATTCCTTTTTTGCTTCCGCTACAGAATGGGTTAAAAATACGCTTCCGGCCGGTGTATTCACTGATCTTATTGCAGAAGGAATCCTAGCCGGTATTGGTGGTATCGTCATCTTTATTCCTCAAATTGCATTTCTATTCTTTTTCATAGCGCTCTTGGAAGAAACCGGTTATATGAGTAGGGTGGTTTTTTTAATGGACCGTGTAATGCGTCCTTTTGGCCTAAGTGGTAAAAGCGTAGTACCTTTAATATCTGGGACAGCTTGTGCTATTCCCGCGGTTATGGCTACAAGAACCATCGAAAATTGGAAAGAACGTCTTATTACGATTTTAGTTACGCCCTTTACCACCTGTTCCGCCAGATTACCTGTTTACTTAATTATAATTGCCCTAGTTATCCCTGAAGGTAGTTTTTTGGGGCTTAGCTACAAGGCTTTGATTTTAATGTTGCTATACCTGCTCGGCTTTGGGGCGGCCATCCTCTCTGCCGTGGTATTGAACAAAATCTTAAAAATAAAGAGCAGGTCCTTTTTTGTTGTAGAAATGCCAAATTACAAACTCCCTTTACCTAAAAATGTAGCTTATACCGTATTGGAAAAAACAAAGAGTTTTGTGTTAGGCGCAGGTAAAATTATTTTAGCTATTTCCATTATACTTTGGTTTTTAGGTTCTTTTGGAATTTCGAATAATTTCAAAAATGCGGAACAAATAGTACAACAACGTATTGATACTGACGGATACTCCGCCTTTAATCAATTAGATATAGCAACAAAATTAGGGCAATATCAACAAGAGCTGAATGACAGTATTTCCAAAAATGCTTATACAATAGATAAAGTTGCCTTTACAAATGCTATGGCGCATAAAAAAACAGAACTTCTTAATCTTGCCAAAAGTCAGGAAATTGCAAGTTTTAAGCTAGAAAATTCTTTTATGGGATATGCAGGAAAAGTTATTGAGCCCATAGTAAAGCCCTTAGGTTATGATTGGAAGATAGGTATTGCCGTTTTAACCTCATTTGCTGCTAGAGAGGTCTTTGTAGGCACCTTGGCCACCATTTATAGCGTTGGTAGCGGTGAAGAAAATACGGATACTATTACTCAAAGAATGGCAGCGGAGGTAAATCCAAAGACCCAAAAACCTGTTTTTAATCTCGCCACCGGAATTTCGATATTATTATTTTATGCTTTTGCCATGCAATGCATGAGCACTTTAGCTGTTGTGAAACGTGAAACCAATTCTTGGAAATGGCCTACAGGGCAACTCGTTTTCATGAGTCTTTTTGCCTATATTGTCGCATTAATAGCTTATCAACTTTTAAAATAAAATGGATATCGTACAACAAATACTAGTCTACATTACTTTAGCTATTGCTATTGGATATATCCTTAAAAAATTCTTCCTTCCTAAATCATTGTTCAGCACAAAAAAACAAAAGTCCAAAGCCTGTGGACAAGACGATTGTGGCTGTAATTAAGGCCTAAAAAATAGCCGCGTTATATTTTGGCTGTAACAAATTACACTATTTCAAGTCTTCCTCTGAACCGAACCTAGTTCGTTAAAAAAATAATAAATACATCCTAAGAAAAACAAAAACAGGAAGCTAATGCGCTTACCTATTCTTTAGTTTGTAATTAAGTTATCCAAGTTATATGCAAAAGACCATTATCGCAACAGCCGGACTGTTTTCCCTTTTTCTGTTATCATCTTCCCTCTATGCCCAAACACTCAGCTCCAGAATACTGGATAGTGTTACACAAAAACCAATCCCCTATGTCACGGTTTTATTAAACAATAAAGGAGTTATTACGAATGAGGAAGGACAATTTACATTTCTGCTGGATGAAAGCATACAGGCCACGGACTCCTTACTTATCTCATGTATTGGTTACGAGTCTTTGGGTAAACCTATCAAAGAATTCCAAGAAAATGCTATCTATTTGAGTCCCAAGGCTATTGAATTGAAAGAAGTTATTGTTTCCAACAAGAATTATACGCCTAAAGAAATCATAGAACTCGTAGAAGAAAATTTAGAAAAAAACTATAGGATAGGTTTTACTAAAAAGAGATTGTTTCTAAGAGAATCGTATCAAAATACCATCCTCAAAACAAATTATACCATAAAAGAATCTACCATTCCAGCATTTAACAAACCTTTTCTAGATAGTGTTATTCGCACAGTTCCTAGGAAGGACACCTACTACACGGAAATGTTGGGCGATTTATATGGTAGCGAGGACGATGATGAGCAGAAACTAGATTTAATTAAAGCTTCTGAACTGTATGACAAAAGCAAACGTTTAGATTTAGAGAATCTAGAAGAACGTTTTAATGAAATCATTAAGAAAAATGTAAAGACCGATTCTTATTTTAAGGTGAAATCAGGTTTATTCGGCACTCGATTAGACGCAGACGAACTATTTGATGCCGACGTAGATTCAACGGATGTAGCGGCTTTAAATAAAGAATTGGAGAACAAAAAGAAAGAGAAAGAGAATCAAAAAAAATTCTTTGCCAATTACAAACGCAGAACACTAGGCAATCTTTATAGTAATCTTCCCATATTTGAGGACACCGATTATAAGGTACTTTTTAAACCTAGACGTTTTGAGCTAACACTAGAAGACTTTACTTATATCGGAGACAAGGCTTTATACGTTATCCGTTTTGAACCCAAAGGGTCAGAAGAATTTCGAGGGAAGTTGTATATAGATTCTGATGATTTTGCCTTAGTAAAGATGGATTTTGAGAATACGGAATCCCTTAGAAATTTTAAATTACTGGGTATTTCTATCAACGAATACCTAGCAAAGGGAAGTATTTTGTTCGGAAAAGATAAGGACGGATTATATGGATTAAAATATTACGAAATAGTAAAAGGCAACAGAGTTGGCTTTAAAAGACCCGTACAGATAATTGAGAAGAACAAAAACGTCAAAGGACGAAGAAAGCAGAATGAGCTTCATTTAAAGATTGATGCTGCCTTTGGTGGACTGAATCGTTATGAGGTAGTTGTTTTTGATATTGATAATATCAGCGATACCACCTTTGAAAATTTTAAAGAAACAAATGAGATACTACCGCAGTACATGGCCAATTACGACCCAGAATTCTGGAAAGGGTATACCATAATGGAGCCAAATACCGCAATAAAGGAATTTACTTCTGAGGTAGCCGTAGAAGAATAAAGCTCCTTAATTTTAGATAACCCATACATCGCTTCAAGGATATTGAAGCGATTTTTTTACCCCTATTGTAACCTTTTGTAAATTCCTGACTATATAGTAATGAACACCAACTAAAGCATACCCTTTTGAAGGAAACGACCAATGAAGAATTAATGACGGCGGTATCCAATGGAGACTTGGATATGTTGAAGATTCTATTTGAAAGACATCATGTGCATATGTTTAATTTTCTATATAAAATGTGCGGTGACAAAATGCTTAGTGAGGATTTGACCCAAGAGGTTTTTTATAAACTTATGAAATATAGAACATCCTATAACAACGGTAATTTTACCTCTTGGATGTTTACTATAGCTAGAAATAGTTTAAAAACACATTTTAGAAGAAGCACGGAAAATCATGAATCCATAGATACCATTTCCTACAGATTGGAAGACGAGCAAAAAGATACGGACGAAACGTATACGCACTTACAAACTGCACTTTCTAGGTTAAGCGCTACCGATAGGGAATTGATTGTACTGAACCGGTACCAAGAAATAAAATATAAAGAAATTGCCGAAATCGTCGGAAGCTCACCTGGAGCGGTAAAAACCAAAGTAAGCAGAGCGATACAAAAGTTGAAAGCCATTTATTTTACAGAATTATGAAGAAAGCTAAAGAACATATTAAAGATTTGCTTCCCGCCTATATTGATGGTATTCTAAACGAAGAAGAAATGGCTTCGATAGATGCCCATTTAAATAATTGCACCTCTTGTGCGAAAGAATTAAAACAGTTAAGAACTCTATTCAGCGCTTTTGAAAAAGAAACGATAACTAAACCTTCGGACAGTATTAGAGCAAATTTTTTAGAGGCCCTAGAGCTCGAAAAACAGAGTAAACCTAAAGTAATCGAGTTACCGAATAAGCCAAGTTCCTTTCAAAAAAGCTGGCCAAAAAACGTTCTAAAAGTTGCAGCAAGTATTGCCTTATTGGCAGGTGCATTTATGATAGGCAAACTACAACAAGCAAAGCGCTCTGATATGGATATAGCAACTCTTGAAACAGAAACACTAAAAGTAAAACAGACAGCAATGCTATCGTTAATAGACAACCAATCCGCCAGTAAACGTATACAAGGAGTTAGTTTAATTGCGGAATTTGAAAACCCGGACGAAGCTATCGTAGAGGCATTAGTGAACAGGATGTTATTGGACGAGAACATTAATGTACGTCTTACGGCGGTGGAGGCCTTAGCTGCTTTCGCCAAATCGGAGACGGTAAAATCTGGCTTTATCAAAGCACTAGCAACGGAGAAAGACCCAAGTGTACAGATAGCTATTATTGAAAATTTGGTGCGTATTCAAGCTAAGAAAGCAGCGGCACCCATGAAAGAATTATTGGAACAAGAAGACACACAGCCTTTTGTAAAGGATGAAATAAATAGAGTATTATCACAAATCATATAAACATCAAAAAACGAAAATCATGAAAAAAATTACATGTATCCTAATCATCTGTCTCTTTGCTTGGAGTGCAGAGGCACAGTCAGACTTTAGTAAACCTCTAAATGGTATTGAATGGGTTAAAATAGATTCAAAATCCGGTATTAGTTTAAAAACTCACGATAAAGACGAGCTTTTAATCAAAGTATCTGGAATGAAACAGAAATCTGCAAAGGCTAAGGGATTAAAACTTGTAGGTGCTGGAGGTACGGATAATACCGATGTTGGCTTTTATGTTGTACAAGAGGGTAATAACATGATCGTCAAAAATCTTAGAAGGTCTGAAAAAGCAGAAATCTTCTTGCCCAAAACCCAGAACGTCTCTGTTACCAATTCCTGGAATGGCGACATATATATCGAAGGGTTTAGCGGAGAGGTAGAAGCAAATGCCAATCTTAACGGCGGATTAAAATTAGCTAAACTTTCCGGTCCTGTGACAGCCTATTCACTTAATCAAGGTATAGAAGTTGTATTTGATAAGATAAGCTCAGATGCTCCCATTGTTATACGCACTACAAACGGTGAAATAGATGTAACCCTTCCAGAAAGTACCAAAGCAGATTTAGAGTTAAGTTCTTGGAATGGAGATATCTATACCAATTTTGACTTAAAAAGACCCGATAAGGACGGTTTAAAATCCGTATCCGGAAAAAACATAAAAGGTGCTATTAATGGTGGTGGTACCGATATAAAATTAAAATCTACCAACGGAACCATCTATTTAAGAAAAAAGTAATCCTTAATCAATAAAGTAATCATCAAAAAACGAACAATCATGAAAAACAGTATCCTAATCGTTCTTGTAGGGTTTATCTCCTTTTCAATGAATGCCCAAAAAGTAATAGAGAAAACATTTGACTATAATAATCAGTATATTGATTTAGACGTAAATTTTGCCTCGAATATTGAGGTGAAAACCTGGGATAAATCGCAGGTTTATTTCAAAGCACATATTTATACAGAAGATGCTCAATTTCAAGATTTCTACAAATTAAATATTGAGAAAGAGGCGACTACTATTAGTATCACTTCAGAAGCAGAAGGGGTTTTCAAGGCATATCGCAAGGATTGTCTTCAAAAGAATCCCGGTAAAAAGAGAAATTGCTATAATACTGGTGATTTAACTGCATTCAATTATATACTCTATGTTCCCAAAAATGCTAAGTTTAAAATAAGCAGTATAAATGGCGACCTAAAGTCAGAAGTAATAGAAGGTGATTTTACGGCAGACCTTATTAATGGAAATATCGATATTAAAAAATATGCTGGCAAGTTAAGTCTAAGCACCATAAATGGCGAAATAGATTTGAGAATGCAGAACACAAAACTAGTTGCAGAGACCATTCACGGAGATATCTATGCAGACGAAAAATTGATGTTTAATTATACGGACCGGAATGTGGGTCAGAAAATCTCTGGCCAAGTTGCAGCAGGAAAAAATTCCTTACGGTTAAATACCATTAACGGAAATATGTATTTGCGACTTTAAATCAGGTTTCCGATAAAAGAATACAATAAAAGTCCCCAACCAACAACCAGAAATAATCCTCCAAGGGGAGTAATTGGACCTAAAAACTTCAGTTTCTTCCCTTTTGAGGCACTTATACACAGTCCGTAGATACTAAATGAAAAAAGAAAAACTCCAATGACAAAACAGTACACCATGTACTTTTCCAATGAGGAATCTAAGTTCAGGTTAAAACCTAACATCAAAAGAACCAGTGCATGGTACATTTGATATTTTACCCCAGTCTCAAAACTAGATAACTGTTCTGCGGTAAATCGCTTTTTTAAAGCGTGGGCGCCAAAGGCACCAAAAATTATTGCTAACAATCCAAATAACGCACCTAAGCATTGAGCTAGTAAAACCATTTTCTTTTTTTTAGTTCTGTTGAATTATCGAATAACGAAGTTCTTGATAAAGATTTACATATTCCCTTACAAAATGGATTATATTTAAAAATCTAAAATTCACTGCAATGAAAAACGTATCACTATTATTAATGATAATTACTTTGTTGATTTTCAATAGTTGTGGAAGTTCCAAATCCAAGAATACTACTAAATCAGAACTTGAACAAGAGCTCAACGAAAAAAACAGAGGAGCGGTTTCTCTGCTTACGAGAGTTATACAATTGCCCGGTATAGTTCGTAGAAATGGAAGGCCGGTAATTAATAAAACAGCGAATTCTATTTTGGCAAGTGCTACAGAAGAACCTTTATATATACTTGATTCTTATATCGTTGGTAGTTCTTTCAGCTCTGTAAATCAATTGGTAGATAGCTTTAATGTGAAGACCATTGAAATACTCTCAGATGCGGCAGCGGCCGAATATGGTGCCAGAGCAGCTAATGGTGTTATAAAGATTACAACTTATGATTAAGAGTTAAACCCTAGTCAAACGCTATTGTAATTTCAGTATTAGCAACGATTTCAAATGCACATTCCTCAAATTTCGGAGGGCCGAACATCTTCATTTTGGCATTTGAAAAAGCCACAGTTTCCTTGGGAATTCCGAACATATTAGTATCCAATGTGTTATTTCCATTTTCATCATGAAAAATTGCCACGGCATAGTTCCCTTCGGGAATGTCATTGATTTGTATAATCGTATTCCCTTCCGTCGCCTTTTCAGAACCCATTTTATAAACCTCATCAAACTTTAAGAATGATTTGTGGTCTTTATAGACTGCGGCACAAATAGCACCAGCGTTAGATGGCACACCTTCAATAGTAAGGCTAAGACTATGTTGGCCAAAGCCAGCATAAGCCATTAAAAACAAAAAGGAGCAGATTATTTTCTTCATAACGAGTTGAAGCTTTCATAACTTCAATAATTTATAGTGTCTATTGTTCTAGTTTGGAACCATAACCTCTAAATGTTTTTCTTGTAAGTGGTTAAATAAGTTTATGGTTTCTAAAGAATCTTTAAGGTTTACGTACACTTTGAGCGAGTCCTTATAAATCATTTTTATTTTCTGTTGCGAAATATTATCCACAAAAACATGAATTTTATGATTGGTAAGAGAATCCTTAAACTCCCTAAAAATACCTTTCTCTTTTTCTAATGCAGAAAATCCATTCAGTCTTTCCATTGGTGGTATGCGCTCTACGAACAGCACACTATCCATCTCGGCATAAGGAATAGCAACACGATAAAATCCAGATAGTAATTGAAATTCATTGGGTTCCAATTTTACCCAATTTTTGTAGTGGATCACTAAGCTAGAGAGGCATATAATTAAAGTAATAATCATTACTAAATTCCAAAACCAGTGTCTTTTTTTGCTTGCCATACCATTATTATCTTTTGACCTACTGTAATTTATTTGTTCAAAGATATCACTTCGTACTATAATCATAACGACACCTTAATAACACTATTGTCAACTCACTCTTATAATTAAAATTGTTCTTTTAAAGTTCTAACGCAAACATTATTCCAATAATCCTTTTATATTTAAAAGCACTAAATAATTAATCCCTATGAAAATTATCATACCCTTTCTGCTACTGTTTATTTCCCTGACTGTTTCCGCACAAAAAAAAGTGCTGGACCACAGCGATTATGAGCTTTGGAGTACTATTGAAGGGGAGAAATTAGCCCCAAATGGCAAGTATGTAGTTTACTCTTTAGCAAAGGGAGAAAAGGACAATTTCTTAAAGATAAAGGACATAGGCGGAAGTGAACTATTGGCTTACGACCGTGGAAAGCAAGGGCTATTTAGTTATGATTCTGAACACCTGTTCTTTACAATAAAACCTTGGAAAGATAGCCTTAGGGCCATGAAAAGCAGAAAGGTAAAGAAGAAGGATTTGCCAAAGGATTCCTTGGGAATTTTTAACCTAGAAAATAAAAGTCTTACCAAAATAGGCAATCTAAAATCCTATAAAGTGCCAGAAAAATGGTCCGGTTATATGGCTTATATGTTAGAAGAGGTAAAACCCGACACTATCTCAAAAAGCAAAGATTCAGCACAGGAGAAAAAGCCTAAAAAAAAGAACGTAAGCAAGAAAAATGGTTATCACGTAGTGCTACGGAATCTTGAAACCGGTTCGGAGGATACCTTAAAATTCGTAACACACTATAACTTTTCAAAAAAAGATAACATGTTTGTATATAGTACTACGGGTCAAGATAAAGACAGTAACTCGAGTGTTGTAGTTATGGATTTGAAGAATGGAGAAAACAAAAATGTTCATTCAGTAAAAAAGGCAAAGTACCACCAACTTGGATTTAGTGAAACTGGTAAACATCTTGGTTTTGTTGTGGACACGGACACCACCAAAGCGCAGATACGCCCAAACGAACTTTTTTTATGGAAAAAAGGTGCTGGGAAAGCAGAAAAACTAGTTGATTCCTCGACCGCTCCTGAAGATTATCATGTTTCTTCTGATAGAAAAGTCCATTTCTCAAAAGATGGGTCTAAACTATTTTTCGGCTTAAGAAAACCTCCAATTATTAAAGATACCACGCTTATCGATGATGAAATTGTTAACGTAGAAGTGTGGACTTATAATGAACCACGCTTGTATACCGTTCAAGAACTACAGTTAAAAAATGACACCATACGGTCTTTTGAGTCGGTAATTCATTTAGAGAGCAAAAAACTAGTCCAGCTTGCCAATACGGAGTTTCCGGAAAGCGAGCTTGGTGACGAAGGCAACGCTAAATATGCTTTGATTGCAACTTCTACACCATATGACTTAGAAAGGCAATGGACTGGAAAAACAAATTATGATTATGTCATACGAAATACGCTTACGGGTGAGGTCAAAAAACAGGTGAAAAAATCTGCACGGATGCAACTCAGTCCAAAAGCGCAATACTCTTATGGTTACAGCCGGGCAGATACCACCTGGTTTATACATAACATTGCATCAGGGGCTTATAAAGAATTGACAAGGGACAAGGTTTTTTACAACGAATTCCATGACTACCCAGACCATCCTTATGCTTATGGAATGGCAGGTTTCACTAAAGATGATGCTTCAATTATACTTTACGACAGGTACGACATTTGGGAATTTGACCCAAAAACCGGAGAAGGAAATAGATTAACCAAAGGCCGTGAAACTAAGACCAAATATCGATATGTTCCGTTAGATAAAAAGGTGCGTTTCATAGACCCCAGTACAAAGTGGTTACTTACGGTATTCAATGAAACTACCAAGAATTCTGGGTACACGCTTTTTAACCCAAAAAACAAAAAATTAACGACGCTTGCCTCTGGGCCGTATCGGTATTCCAATCCTGAGAAAGCTGCCTTAAGTGAACAACTGCTATTTACAAAGGAATCATTTCAAGAGTTTCCAAATTTACGCACGACCGATATTAATTTCAAGAAAATCACCCTTCTCAGTAATGCCAACCCGCAACAAGAGACCTATAATTGGGGTACTAATGAACTCATCAACTGGACTTCTCTGGATGGAAAAGAACTCATGGGAATGCTTATAAAACCCGAGAACTTTGACCCAGGCAAAAAATATCCCTTGCTCGTTAATTTTTACGAACGTAGCTCAGACGGCTTGCATCGTCATAGGATACCGAGAGCGGAACGGTCGTCTATTAACTATAGTTTTTATACCAGTAGGGGCTATGTAATATTTAATCCTGATGTAGCCTATCGCGTGGGTTACCCGGGCGAAAGTGCGTACAATTGTGTTATACCAGGTGTAACTTCCTTAATAGAAAAAGGATTTGTAGACAAGGATAATATTGGTGTTCAAGGGCATAGTTGGGGAGGTTATCAAATTGCCTATCTCGTAACAAAAACTGATATATTCAAAGCTGCTGAGTCTGGAGCTCCTGTACCTAATATGATAAGTGCTTATGGGGGTATTCGCTGGTGGACAGGCCTTAGCAGACAATTTCAATACGAGCATACCCAAAGTAGAATCGGAGGAACCCCATGGGAATATCCTTCCCGTTATATAGAGAACTCCCCTATTTTTAATATTGATAAAATAAATACGCCGTTGTTAATAATGCATAACGATGCAGATGGTCATGTCCCCTGGTACCAAGGCATTGAATTTTTTATGAGCTTAAGAAGATTAGGTAAACCGTCTTGGTTTTTAAATTACAATGGAGAACCACATTGGCCATTAAAACTGCAGAACAGAAAAGACTTTAACCTGAGAATGGCCCAGTTTTTTGATTATTATCTTAAAGGTACTGCTAAACCTGTCTGGATGGATAGAGGCGTTCCTGCCATAGAAAAAGGAATCAACCAAGGTTATGAGTTAATGGATTCGGAAAAGAAAAGATAGCATTAAATTATATTTAGGTTTTTAACAGATTATTACCTCCACAATGGCAAATATGTAATTATATTGTTGTCTCATCTGTCAAAAAATTTTATGCAACAAAAACTATTTTTGGTACTCTCAATTTGCCTTATAATTGTATTCAATAAAATAACCGCTCAAAATAATTTAGATTATATAGCATATCATAAATCTATTTTAAAAACCGAAGGACTAATTGCCAAAGAGAACTATAAAGAAGCTCAAAGCCAGTTAAGTAATATTATAACCTCTTATGATTTCATTTTTCTAAGAACTTATAAGTTAGTCGTACAACTAGCCCTGCTGAACAAAGACTATGATACAGCTTTTAAGTATTTAAAACTGGGGTTTGCTAGCGGATTAGAATTGAAGACCGTGAAGAAAGAGCCTTTCTTAAAACCCTTGTTCAAAATGAAAAAATGGGCATACCTTAAAAAGCAATTTCCTCAACTTAAACAAAAATATCTACGTAGCATAGACCAAGAACTTAGAAAGGAAGTCTTTAAAATGTATAAGAAGGATCAAAGATTTGCAATGAAGTATCTTTTTAAAATTGGACAAAAAGCGAAGGAACGCTATGGTAATAAAAAAGGCATTCCGCACACCATGGAACAGATGGCGAGTTTAAAAAAAATACTTGAGTCCTCCGGTTATCCTGGAGAGCAACTAATTGGTAATAATTATTGGATGAGCACCATATTAAGTCATCACAATTCTATATCCGAGAATTTCGTAAAAAATGATATCATTTACCTAAACCTCAGACCAAGGTTACTAATTGCTATTTCTAAAGGACAACTTTCTCCTTATGATTTTGCAATCATAGAGGACTGGAGAACGGCGGTAAAGTCAAACCGTCAGGAAACAGGTTATGGTTACATTGATAATCTTGAATCAAATGAAATTGATAAGTCCAATAAACTTAGGAATGCTTTAAATATAAGAAGTACGCAGTTGCGTAATACATTATTAGACATTCAAGACAAAACAGGCATGAACTTATACCTAGCAGGAGGTTTTTGGTTAGAAGGGAAAATTGGTATGCAACCTTAAAATTTCAACGGTTCTTGTTTCTGAAAGTCTTCCGATGTAATGCTATTACCATTAATGCGCGCAGTATCCCAATCTTGAGTAATTTTCCAATGACCATTAATCTTTTTAATGACTATATGAAACTGTCCGTAATTATAGTTAGGTTCTTTTCCGTAATAGCTAGTTCCTATTCTATAAAAACCAACTTCATATGATGTAGTCTCATTGGTATGCCTACTATCAAACCAAAAATCTAGTGTTATGGTAGCTGCATCAGTTTTATTTTTGAGGAAACGATTTAGGTTCGCGGTCTTAAATTCGTTTTTGGTATCAATTCCATCTGGAGTAACCCTCAAGACCTCATCTGCATATGTCGAATTTAAAGCTGCCCCGTTTAATGTCTCAAAAGCTTTTTGAAAAGGTTTCCAAACGGTTTTATCTATTTCCTTCTGGATTTGTGAAACATTGGTTTGCGCACCAATCGGAACGGATGAGAGCAAGACGACAAAAACAAAAATAAATCTCATACTACGCCTTTTATAGATTGATAAAGTTGTCGAAGACATATAATTTAATATTAGATTCCTGATAAATTATGAAAGTATAACAACTTAATATAAGGAGGAAATAAAACACTCAGTAAAACTCTATTTGACTAAAAGCACATGTAAAGAATAGCCATCATAGCTCTAATTTTCTTATCTTTACTAATAATATATGATGCTTAAAATCAATTCCATAGCAATTGCTTTGCTCATTTTGATCCAGAGTTTCAATATTCATTTAAGCGATATTGTTGAATTGGATGAGTTAATAGAGCATGCCCAGTTCCACGCCAAGGAATATGGAGACGACTTCTTTGTTTTTATTTCAAAACACTATGGTGAACTTAAAACGGAGCATAATAAAAAGCACCAAGAAGAACAGGAAGAGCATGAAGAACTTCCTTTTCAAAACCAGTGCTATACGGCATCACTTTCCGCTTTTGTGTTAAATAAAACCGCGCTTTACCCATTGGAAATAGCTGTTCTTATCAATAGCACCTCAAATTATTTTTATCACGCTTCCTATCACTCCTTAGAACAGGAAGGTCTCTTTCAGCCTCCACGGCGGGCATAATTAAATATTTTATTTTTCTATCTGCACAGCGCATAAGCGTATTGTGCTTTCTGTAATTAGTAGTGCTACGAATTATGCTATCATTCCTTATCAATTTCAGTATACGTAACAAGTTTATCGTATTCTTGTTCACCGCATTCATTGTATGTTTCGGGTTGTATTCATTAACCCAAATTCCTATTGGTGCAGTACCTGATGTAACCAACAATCAGGTTCAGGTAATCACTACCTCTCGCAATCTTTCCACACAGGATATGGAGCAATTCATTACCTATCCCGTGGAGTTAGAAATGGCAAATTTACCGGGTGTAAAGGAGATTCGCTCTGTTACCAAATTTGGACTTTCAGTGGTGACGGTCGTTTTCGATGATAAAATGGGAACCTATCTTCCACGCCAGCTTTTAGCAGAAAAAATTAAATCAGCTTCAGAGAAGATTCCAGAGGGTTTTGGCACACCGGAAATGGGTCCGATTACCACAGGGTTAGGGGAAATTTATCAATATATTTTGGATGTAAAGCCCGCTTATAAAGACCAGTATAACGCTACCGACCTCCGTACTATCCAAGATTGGATTGTAAAGCGACAACTATCAGGAATTCCAGGTGTGGTGGAGGTCAACACCTGGGGAGGTTTTTTAAAGCAGTATGAAGTTGCCATTAAAACTGAAAAACTAAATGCAATGCATATAACGGCACAGGAGGTTTTTACAGCATTGGAAAAAAATAATAGTGTTGCCGGAGGCGGATATATTGAAAAAGTGAATCAAGCATATTTTATTCGTGGCGAAGGGCTTATTTCCAATTTGAACGATATTAACAATATTGTAATCAAAAACAGTGACGGAATACCAATTTTAGTCAAAGATGTAGCCAAGGTAGGTTATGGTAATGCTATTCGTTTTGGAGCTATCACCGGAAACGGTGAAGGAGAAAAAGTACTTGGTCAAGTCATGATGCTAAAAGAGGCGAACTCCAAAAAAGTGATTGATGCGGTTAATAAGCGGGTTAATGAAATTTCCAAATCATTACCTGAAGGTGTTTATATTAATCCTATTCTGGATAGAAGCGAACTTATCTCCAAAACATCCGTTACAGTTGCGGAAAACCTTATTCTAGGTTTCCTGATTGTCATTTTTGTGGTGGTACTTTTATTGGGCAATTTTCGTTCAGGACTCGTGGTGGCCTCAGTAATTCCGTTGTGTCTACTCTTTGCACTTTCACTAATGTACGTGTTTGGCGTTGATGCAAATCTTATGAGTTTGGGGGCTATAGACTTTGGAATCATCATTGACGGAGCTGTTATTATCGTTGAGTTCATTGCTTTTCAGATTACAGCAAAAAGTGCAGCATTATCTTCATTGAATAAAGAAGATTTACAAATACAAAAGGACAAGATTACCGTAAAAAGTTCGTCTAAAATGATGAATTCTGCCATTTTCGGACAACTCATTATCCTTATTGTTTTTATTCCTATTCTTTCTTTAAGTGGCATCGAAGGAAAAATGTTCAGACCTATGGCACTGACCTTTAGTTTTGCCCTAATTGGAGCAATGGTATTGTGCTTCACCTATGTGCCGGTAGTGGCTTCACTATTCTTAAAACCATCATTGTCAACATCAAAGAATATTTCCGTACGACTCATGAAATGGGTAACAATCCGTTACGAACCCATAATCGATTGGGCGTTACGGAGTAAAAAGATAGTTTTAGGCATAACCACCGCACTTTTAATCACCACGGTTATATTATTCTCAAAAATGGGAGGCGAATTCGTTCCTACCTTAGACGAGGGGGACTTTGTTATTCAGCCCATATTAAAAACGGGCACTTCTCTAGCGAAAACTGTAGAAATTACAACACAAATAGAAAACGTTCTATTGAATAACTTCCCAGAAGTAAAACAAGTAGTTACGCGTATTGGTGCTGCTGAAGTACCCACAGACCCAATGTCTATGGAAGAAAGTGATGTTATCATTGTCTTAAAACCTAAAAGCGAATGGGTATCTGCGGACAGTAAAGATGAACTGGCCAATAAATTCAAAGAAGCGTTGGCAATTATCCCCGGTATGGAAGTAGAATTTACCCAACCCATTGAAATGCGTTTTAATGAGCTTATTTCAGGTGTACGCTCGGATGTTGCAATAAAGATTTTTGGCGATGATTTAGATATATTAAGTAAAACAGGAAATGAAATCAAAGACCTCATTCAAAATATTACTGGTGCCGCAGACATTTCGGTAGAGAAAATCATTGGACTTCCGGAAATGAATGTCAGTTACGACCGTACAAAAATTGCCCGCTACGGACTTAATATTCAAGATTTGAACGATATGGTATCTATGGGGTTTGCAGGTAGAACCGTGGGAAGTGTCTTTGAAGGAGAAAAACGTTTTGATTTAGTGGTACGTTTAGATGCTGAAAACCGAAAAGATATTAGTCATCTCAAAAACTTATATGTGGATTTACCTTCCGGCGGAAAAATTCCTTTAAACGAATTGGCAGAAATCAGTTATCAAAAAGGAGCCGCTAAAATCTCTAGAGACAATACGCGTAGGCGCATAGTAGTGGGTATCAATGTGCGTGACCGCGACTTACAATCTGTTGTAGATGATATAAAGCAATTAATTGATGAAAATATAAAACTTCCCATTGGTTACACCATTACATATGGTGGACAGTTTGAAAATCTTCAGAGTGCAAAATCTCGGTTGTTGGTGGCCGTGCCCATTGCACTGCTGCTAATTTTTATATTGCTTTATTTTGCTTTTAAATCTGTGAAAGAAGCATTACTAATTTATACCGCAATTCCGCTATCAGCAGTTGGCGGTGTACTATTTCTTTGGATACGTGATATGCCTTTCAGCATATCGGCAGGGGTTGGTTTTATTGCCTTATTCGGTATAGCTGTCCTAAACGGAATAGTACTCATAGCACATTTTAAAGAATTAAAGAATCAACATTTTGAAACCATGGAAATCTTAATAAAGCAAGGAACAAAAGACCGTTTACGCGCGGTGCTATTAACTGCATCTGCAGCGGCACTAGGATTTTTACCCATGGCCGTGTCTACAAATGCTGGAGCTGAAGTACAGCGGCCCCTAGCTACAGTGGTTATCGGCGGACTTGTTACTGCAACATTATTGACCTTGGTCGTGCTCCCAGTACTATATGCCCTTTTTGAAAAGAATAATAGTAGTCTTAAACCTTCCTTAAAAAATACAATTAGTATTCTTGTCCTTCTGTTTGGCTTAAGCTTTACCGCTGTTGGAAGCGCTCAGGAAAATCCCAAGAATTTGGAGGAACTCATCCAATTAGCCCTAGAGAATAATGCAAGCTTAAAAGCAGCTAGGCTCCATATGAAAAAAGCAGATGCACTTATTGGTTCTTCTTTTGACTTCGACAAAACACAGCTATACTATAGTTATGACGAAAATAATTTATCTATTGGCGGCCTTCCGTTGAATGTAATTGGTGTACAGCAAGACTTCTTGTTTCCCACGGTATATTTTGCCAAGAAAAAAGTGAACAAAGCAACTTATCAATTAAGCTCTAGCAGTTATGCCATTAAGGAAAAAGCACTGAAAAGAGAAGTAACATCGGCCTACTATCAATATTTATACACGAAAGAAAAAGAAAGCATTTACCAAAATCTGGATAGCCTATATCAAAACTTTGCACATATGGCAAAACGTCGTTTTGAATTAGGGGAAACCAATTATTTGGAAAAAATAACAGCTGCGAGTAAACAAAGGCAACTCAGCATGGCATTAGAACAAGCGCAACAAGATGTCGTCATTTCCTATAACCACTTACAGTCAAAAATTCAGATACCGAATGGTACAGAAATTTATATTATACCGTTACGTATTGTTCCTTTAAAGCCTTTAAATATTGAAGAAACCGCAGAGATGAGCTATTCTAAAAATACTGTTGATCTGGTAAACGCCAAGCGTAAAATGGAAACCCAAAAGTTATTACCAGATATTGGTATTGACTATTTCAAAGGGAATAATAGCACGGTGAACGGGAATTTGTATGGCTACCAGGCCGGTCTCAAAATACCTTTGTTATTTGGCGGGAATGCTTCACGACTAAAAGCCGCCAAAATTGCATCCGAAATTGCTATTGAAGAGTCCAAAGCATATAGAATTCAATTAAATTCTAGGTATGAGGAACTACAGGCACAATATAAAAAATACACTAACGCCTTAGACTATTATGAAACGGAGGGTGCCGAGCTCTCAGAAGAAATCTTAAAAACAGCAAACCTGAGCTTTAGAAATGGAGAAATAGATTTTTTCCAGTATATCCAAAGTATAGAAAATGCAAACGCCATTAAACTAGCACGTCTAGAAAATTTAAATACATACAATCAGCTAATTATTCAATTGAACTATCTAAGTCTATAAACTTAAGGTAGACCGGAAAATATATAACCATGAAAAGAACAATCTATACCCTATTTATAGTTTATACCTTATTTCTCACAAGCTGTAGAGAGAATAAAACCGCTATACCAAGTGTTGATGAAACGCTAAGTGAAGATGGCATTATATCCATCACCAAAGAACAGTTCAACAGCAGCGGTATGCTTTTGGGAAAGCTCAGAGAAAAAGCCTTTCCCGTCATGGTACAAACCAATGGTATGATTGATGTTCCTCCTGAAAACAGAGCGGTCGTGAGTGCCATGATGGGCGGTTACATTCAACAAACACCTTTACTTATTGGAGATATCGTAAAAAAGGGGCAGTTATTGGTCACTGTGGAAAATCCTGAATTTATTACCCTTCAACAAAACTACCTAGAGGTAAAACAACAACTTATCTATTTAAAAGTGGAATATGAACGGCAACAGACCTTGAAACAAGAAAACATTACCTCTCAAAAGAGTTTTCTAAAAGCGGAAAGCGAATATAAAACCGCAAAGGCAAGATACACCGGTCTTAAAAAACAGCTAATGATGCTGAATATTTCACCAGAAAAAGTGGAACAAGGAAACATCAACACTTCTGTAGGCATTTATGCTCCTATTAGCGGTAGCATTACGCAAATGAATGTAACTAAAGGCACTTATGTATCGCCTGCATCATCCATTCTTGAAATTATCGACAATGACCATATACATATAGAGCTTTCGGTTTTTGAAAAAGATATTATGAGAATCCGCAAAGGACAGCCTATTCAATTTCAAATTCCTGAAGCTTCGGAAAACACCTTCAAAGCAGAAGTTTACTTAATTGGCACTTCTATTGGAAAAAACAGAACAATTAAAGTTCATGGACATTTGCAAAAAGAACAACAGAAATTTCTAACGGGCATGTTCGTGGATGCAGCTATTATTACCGAAAACAGCATTGCTAGGGCATTACCTTCAGAGGCCATTGTAGAGCAAGAAGGTAAGTTTTTTGTGCTTCGAAACACAACGACTAGTGATTCAAGTTATACTTTTGAATCTTTAGAAATACAACCCGGAAACTCCGTTGATGGGCTTACTATAGTTACAGATGTTTCGCAATTCTCGGATTCCGATATCTTTTTGACGAAAGGAGCTTTTGATATTTTTGGGGAGTAGCCTATCCTAGCCCAACATCTAAAGTCATCATAACAATAAAACCCCCGATAAAGCCCAAAACAGCGATATCTGAATGTTTGTCTTGTTGGGTTTCTGGAATCACTTCTTCCACGACAACAAAAATCATGGCTCCTGCGGCAAATGAAAGCGCATAAGGTAAAATAGGTTGAAAAGTTAACACGGCCCACGCACCTATAACGGCCGCAATCGGTTCTACTACAGCAGATGCCTGACCGTACATAAAACTTCTTCCTCGTGTTAGCCCCTGCCTACGCAATGGCATCGCAACTGCAAAACCCTCTGGAAAATTCTGAAGACCAATACCTAGAGCCAAAGCTACGGCACCTCCTATGGTTGCACCATCAAAACCTGCCGCTACCCCCCCAAAAAGAACTCCTACGGCCAAACCTTCCGGTATATTATGCAAGGTTATGGCTAGCGTTAATAACGTGGTTCTATGCCATGGTGTCTTTACACCTTCTGCTTCACTTTCCTTAAAATTCAAATGCAAATGCGGTAAAACTTTATCCAATCCAAACAAGAACAAAGCGCCAAGGGCAAATCCTACGGCAGCCGGAATTACTTTTACGAATCCTTCGCCTGGACTCATTTCAATTCCCGGAGCCAAGAGACTCCAAAAACTAGCAGCGACCATAACTCCTCCCGTAAAACCAAGCATGCCGTCCATTACCGCTCTATTCGGATTTTTGAAAAAGAAAACCAGTCCGGCTCCAAGAGCGGTTAATCCCCATGTAAAAAGGGTGGCGTAAAATGCCGCTAAAATTGGGTTAATAGATTCAAAATAGTTTATTACCTGTTCCATAAATTATAAGCTAAATGCGCAATCATTAAAATCATTCCTGTTCTATAATCTCTAAAAACAAATTAGAAGCTATTTGGGAGGAAATTCGTAGTTTTTGGAGCGATGTTTCTAAATACACCGAACCATCGAATTCTTCTTTATCCAGTATTTTTAAGGTATCTCCCAATGCAATTTTATTCTTATCCAAAAACTTCAAAAATGCAGCCGAAGAGTCGTTAACACCTACGCATATTCCCTGACTGCCAATAGGAAGTTCACTAATCAATTTTTTTACCGATTTTGTAAACCTTCCGTCCTTAGAAGGAATAGGGTCTCCGTGCGGGTCTACTTTTGGGCTTCCTAAATAACCGTCCAATTTATCGATTAGCTGCTCACTTTTAATATGTTCTAACTGCTCCGCAACTTCATGGACCTCATCCCAGGCAAAATCTAATTTTTCTACCAAGAAAACTTCCCACAAACGATGTTTCCTAATAATGGATAAGGCAGATAACCTACCCCGCTCCGTTAATGAAACTCCCTTGTATTTTTTATAAAAAATAAGGTCTTTATCAGATAGTTTTTTGATCATATCCGTTACCGAAGAAGGTTTGGTATCCATCTGCTTGGCTATCGCATTAGTAGATATCGCAATTTGTTCACCTTTACTTAGGTGATAAATACCTTTGATATAGTCTTCTTCAGAGAGTGTCATTAACCAATTTAAATAATATGCTAAAATACATTTTTATATATAAAAACAAATTTTTAGCTTTGTCTAAATTAATATTTTGAGTTATTTAAATATTATTTTAAGACTTTAATGAAACAATATATACTTCTCTCCTTTTTATTTCTATTCACTTTTTTTTGTAATGCGCAGTACAGTAGTGTTTTAGGAACCATTACTGCGGAAGGAGATCCCGTGCCATTTGCTAATATTTATCTTAAAAACACTCGAATCGGTACTTCCTCTGATGAGAATGGAACATATCAATTAGATAATATTGAAGCTGGAACACAGAAAATAATAGTTTCGATGCTTGGTTATAACCCTTTTAGCACCACCATTGAACTCGGCAAGGGCCAAACCCAACTTTTAGATATTGAACTCATTCCTTCGATGGAAGCATTAGACGAAATGGTCGTAACCGGCACTCTAAAAGCAGTACGGCGGTCAGAGAGTCCTGTGCCAGTAGAAGTTTACAGCCCTACCTTCCTAAAAAAGAACCCTACAGCAAGTATTTTCGAAGCTTTACAGAACGTAAACGGAGTACGGCCACAGATTAATTGCAACGTTTGTAACACGGGTGATATCCATATTAATGGTCTAGAAGGGCCATATACTTTGGTTTTAATTGATGGTATGCCTATAGTAAGTGGCTTAGGAACTGTCTACGGCCTATCAGGGATACCCAATTCCTTAATTGACCAGATTGAAATTGTTAAAGGTCCGGCATCGAGTTTATACGGAAGTGAAGCTGTGGGTGGACTAATTAATATCATCACAAAAAATTCTTTGGAAGCCCCAGACTTTTTCGCCGATGCCTTTGCCACCGGTTGGGGTGAATATAACTTAGATGTTGGGGCTAAGATAGCCGTAGGAAAGAAAACGGATATGCTACTGGGGGTCAATTATTTTAACTACGATGAAATAATAGATAATAACGGAGATAATTTTACTGACCTAACCTTACAGGACCGTATTTCTATCTTTCAAAAGTGGAATTTTAGACGTGATAAATCTAGAATATTTTCCTTAGCAGGAAGATTCTTTTACGAGGATAGATGGGGAGGAGAGCTTCAATGGACCCCAGGATTTAGAGGAGGAGACGAGATTTATGGTGAAAGTATCTACACCCGTAGGTGGGAAGTTATTGGAAAATATCAACTGCCAATAGATGAAAAAGTAATGCTTTCATTTTCGTACAACGACCATAATCAAAACTCTGTTTATGGGGATCTTTCGTATTTGGCAGACCAAAGAATAGGCTTTACACAACTTACTTGGGATAAAGTATCGGGTAAGCATGATTTATTATTTGGTGCGGCACTCCGTTACAACTACTACGACGACAATACAACGGCTACAATTGAGCCAGATGAAATAGTTATTCCCAGCCTATTCGTACAAGATGAAATTGCCTTTTCCAAGAAGCATTCTCTTTTATTGGGCATGCGTTATGATTATGACCAAAGACATGGCAACATTTTTACCCCCAGAACAGCCTACAGGTGGAAGATAACCGATAACGACATTCTACGTTTTAATGCGGGAACAGGTTTTAGAGTTGTAAATCTCTTTACGGAGGACCATGCAGCTTTAACGGGAGCAAGGGAAGTTGTGGTTACAGAGGAACTGAATCCGGAGCGTTCGTTTAACTTTAACCTTAATTATCTAAAAAAGATATATGGAGACGATGGTACTTTTATAAGTTTAGATGCATCCGCTTTTTACACTAACTTTAGCAATGCCATCTTACCGGATTACGACACCAATCCCAATCAGATTATATATGACAATTTAGATGGGAAATCTGTCTCTCAAGGTATTAGTGCCAATATTGATGTTGTTTTTCCAAGCGGATTCAAATTTTTACTCGGAGCTACTTTTCAAGATGTGGCCCAAACCGAAAACGGAATTAAACAAAGGCAAATCTTGACAGAAAGTTATACTGGAACTTGGAATTTTGGTTACACCTTCAGAAACTTGAAACTAAGTGTAGATTACACAGGGAATCTTTACGGACCCATGCGCCTACCAGTACTAGGTGAGAATGACCCACGAAGTGATTTTTCCCCGGTCTGGAGCATTCAAAACATTCAGTTCACTTACAAAGGTTTACCCGATTTTGAATTTTATGGCGGTATTAAAAACCTCTTGGACTGGACTCCTAACAGGGATAATCCCTTCATTATTGCGCGAGCTAACGATCCTTTTGATAGGGAAGTGACTTTTGACAATAGTGGTAACGCGGTTGCAACGCCAAACAATCCTAATGCGCTTACGTTTGATCCTTCTTATGTATATGGTCCTAACCAAGGTATTCGGGGATTTTTTGGAATGCGGTATCGAATTAACTAAATAAACCTAGGGGTTATTTTAATACAACCGGGTATTAATTGCTATTTTTGATTGATGCCCAAATTACAATACGATTACATCATTATTGGAGCTGGTGCTGCTGGACTTATGCTTGCGGACACTATGGGTAAAGATGCCTTCTTTGCAGAAAAATCAATTCTACTTTTAGATAAGGACACAAAAGAAACCAATGACCGTACTTGGTGTTTTTGGGAAAAGGGAGCGGGTTTATTCGAAGATATTATCTACAAGGAATGGAATCACATTTTCTTTGCGGGAAAGGGATTTTCAAAACGGTATGCTATACCTCCATATACCTACAAAATGGTCCGTGGAATAGATTTCTATTCCGCGTATTTAGCACGTATAAGAACCTATCCTAATATCACTTTTAAAAACGAGAGTGTTACCGGTATAGATGAAAAACAAAACGAAGTACATATCCATACTTCAGCGCATACTTACTCGGCGAAGGAAGTATTGAATAGTGTTTTCGACTATAAAATGGCGATCCGTCAGAATACTTATCCGGTACTTCAACAGCATTTTATAGGATGGGTAGTAAAGACTAAAAAGCCCGTTTTTGATGCGAGTCAGGCTACTTATATGGATTTCTCTATCGCACAAAAGGGAAACACAAGGTTCATGTATATACTACCGTACAGTACGGATACCGCCCTGATTGAATATACCCTATTCTCTGAAAAACTGCTTCCCAAAGATGCGTATGAGAAAGCAATAAAGGACTATCTACATGATAAATTAGATTGCTCTGATTACGAAATAGTAGAGAAAGAGCAAGGAAGTATACCTATGACCTGTTATGATTTTAAGGAACACCATACGGATAGAATTCGCTTTATTGGTACGGCAGGCGGATGGGCAAAACCTAGCACAGGCTATACCTTTATGAGCACCTCAAAGAAAATTCCACAACTTATAGCTTTTTTAAAAACAGGGAAGCCTTTAAAAGAGTTAAGCTTTAAAAATAGATTTTGGTTTTATGATCTGCTTCTTTTAGATGTACTTCATAGCGATAATGAAAAAGGCCATTTAATATTCCAAAAGCTATTCAAAAAAAGAGACCCCCAATTAATTTTTAAATTTTTAGATGAGGATACGAATATTTTTGAGGACATCTATTATATTTTAGGTTGTCCTAAAATACCTTTTACAAAAGCTTTGATCAAACGTCTATTCTAAACGGTTCTCTGCATAAGATGCTCTCCAAAAGCTCTTAGAATATCCTTTTTTTCCTGTGTTAACTCCAAACCTTCTAAAACTGCAAAGGCTTTTTTGGTATAATTTACGATGGCTTCCTGAGTAGCGGCAGCTGCTCCGCTTTCAGTAAAAATTGTTTTGACCGCTTCTACCTTACCCTCAGTTTCTTTGGGCTGTATGGAGTAAAGGTCCTGAAGTTGCTTTCGATTACTGGTACTACCAGCTTCCATTGCCTTGATAAAAAGATAGGTCTTTTTGTTTTCTATAATATCGCCCCCAACTTGCTTACCAAAAGTTTCAGGGTCGCCATAGACGTCTAAATAATCATCCTGCAACTGAAAAGCGATACCTAAGTTTAAACCAAAGGAATACATCTCCTCTTGAGATTTATCCGAGGCCTCTGCCACAATAGCCCCCATTTTCATGGCAGCGGCTACAAGAACAGCGGTTTTGTATTCTATCATTTTAAGATACTCCTGCAGGGTAACATCTTCCCTGGTTTCAAAATCAACATCGTATTGTTGGCCTTCACAAACTTCTAGTGCTGTTTTACTAAATAATTTTGCGAGATTTTTAAAGATATGCACTTCGTAATTTTCGAATAGCTGATAAGCCATTATAAGCATTGCATCTCCGGACAGAATACCTGTATTGATGTCCCATTTTTCATGAACCGTAGGTTTACCACGTCTTTTGGGAGCATCATCCATAATATCATCATGTACCAAAGAAAAATTATGAAATACTTCAATGGCCAATGCGGCATCTAAGGCATCATTATGGTCTTTTTCAAAGAGTTGCGCCGTTAGTAAAACCAGCACCGGTCTTAAACGTTTACCTCCCAATTTCAATATATAGGTAATGGGTGCGTATAAGTTTTTTGGCTCTTTGGTTTCTGTTTTTGATTCCAAATAAGATATGAAAACACTGCGATACTTTTCTATGGAGAGCATAGTCGAATTTTTATCAAAAATACATCCATTGTTACAAATAGTTCATAAAACCGTCGAATGATATGAAGAAAGTAGGTAGAAAAGTGCAATAGATTTTTAATTCGTCGTCTTTACTAATGAGCATCGCTTTAAAAACCGTTAATGGTTTCTGAAAAACAAGATAACAATAATTTAAATAATTTTTTTAAAGATGAATACCAGTCTTTAAAAGGATATGTACGTTCTAAAATTGAACATACTACGGAAAGCGATGCGGAGGATATTATACAAGATGTGGCACTCAGAATATTCTCAAGACCTCCCAATGCCATCCCAATTAAAAATGTGGGGGGATTTGTATACAATGCCGTCAAAAATAGGATTATTGATATCATGCGAACAAGAAAAGAGCGGATAACAAACGAAAGCGAAGTTGAACAGCTCTGGACTGATTTCACAGCAATGTTCTATGAAGGGCCAACGGTGGCATATTCCGAGCAGTTAAAGGAGAAATTGAAGCAAGCGATAACAGCCTTGAAATCACCTTACAGAGACATTATACTTGCGGTTGATTTCGAAGGATATACCTACAGAGAAATTTCGGAAGAAACCGGAATTTCACCAGGAACACTAATGTCTCGTAGACATAGGGCAATATCATTATTAGTAAAGCATTTAGAAATAGAACAAATAAAAAAATAAGTTATGGAGTATAAAGATCATTTGGAAAGACAGGTAGAGAACAAAGTAAAATATTACGTCACCAAAACATTCAAGGTACTATTTTTTATAGTCCTTGGGCTAGCGATTGCATTTTTGGTAGGCTACGTTGTCATGCGTTTATGGAATTGGCTCATGCCAGAACTTTTTGGCCTGCCACTGGTTGGCTATTGGCAAGCGGTAGGTATTTTAATTTTAGCCAAAATAATTTTTGGTTTTGGAGGTGGAGATGGACCTGGAAGTAGCAGCAAATCGAAGAAGCGACCAAATTCTAAAAGATGCGGATCACTTCGAAGAGATTTTTCCGAGTGGAAACACTATGATGCATTCTGGAAAGAAGAGGGCGAACAAGCGTATAAAAACTATTTAGAAAGAATTAAAAAAGAGGAGTAATGAGTGCAGCGAGAAATAATTCGAAAAAAAGAAAGTATCGATACCCAACAAGACCATTTTACTGGAGTCTTCATGCCAAACCCAGAAATACGATAGTGGAACAAGAAAAACCTGAGGATGAAATCGTCCTCCACAAAAAGGTGGTATAAAAAATTAAGACAATGTTAAAAAAGTGTAAAACTTAGGAAACTTTAAATGTTTTTAAAGTTTCCTAATGTACATTTGCTTTCGCTATGAAAGAAAGTATTCTAAATAAAGCAACTGAACTGTTCTTAGAACAAGGCTTCAAAAGTGTAACCATGGATGATTTGGCTATGGAAATGGGTATTTCTAAAAAAACCATTTACAGTCATTACCAAAATAAAACGGCTCTTGTTGAAGAGAGTACCGCTCATCTTTTAAGTTCTATTTCTTGTGGAATTGATACTATTAGGGGCTTAAAAAAGAACCCAATAGAAGAGCTGTACGAGATTAAAAAGTTTGTAATGCTACATCTAAAGGGCGAGAAATCTTCACCCCAATATCAATTACAAAAGTATTATCCTGAAATACATGGAGTTATGCGTCACAGACAATATGAAATGATGGAGGATTGTGTGTTAGAGAATATAAAAAGAGGAATAGATCAAGGCATATACCGAGAAAATCTGAATATAGATTTTGTCGCTCGCATTTATTTTAGTGGGGTTACAAGTATCAAGGACCTTAAACTTTTCCCTGTGAGTAAGTTTCCAATAGGAAAATTAATGGATGAGTACCTAGAATATCATCTTAGGGGTATTGTGACCCCAGATGGACGAAAAATATTAAATAATATCATCAATTCAAACCAAGAATAAATGCAATCATTCAGATTACTAGTACTGGCATTGTGCATAAGTAGTTGGTCTTTTGCCCAAGAAAAGACCTATAGTTTTACACTTCAAGAAGCTATAAACTTTGCCCTTGAGAATAATTATAGTGCCATCAATGCTGATCGCGATGTGTTGGACGCTAAAAAACAAAAATGGGAAACCATAGCCACCGGACTTCCACAAATTACAGGGGCAGTTAGCTATCAGAATCAATTAATTCAACAAGTGGTACAATTACCAGGAGAAATTGCAGGTGGAGAACCTGGAACTTTCGTAGAAGTAGTCTTTGGTCAGCCACAACAAATAAATGCGGCAGCAACTCTAAGACAACAACTTTTTGATGGGTCCTACATAGTAGGCGTACAAGCAACAAAAGCCTTTTTAAGTTATAGCGCTAATAATAAAGAAAAAACCGAACAAGAAGTAAGAAAGGCAGTAGTAGAGGCCTATGGCAATGTATTGTTATCGCAAGAAAGTGCGCTTATTCTAAGAAAGAATAAGGAAACATTAGAAAAAACACTTTTTGAGACGACGAAAATCTACGAAAACGGGTTGGGAGATGAAGAAAGCGTTGAGCAATTACAGATTACACTAAGCTCCATAGAAAACCAATTAAAGAATGCAATGCGTTTAGAAGAGATTACAAGGCAAATGCTCAATTTAGTTATGGGTATTGATTTAGATGCTCCCACTAAATTAAAGGAAGACCTTGATAATCTTACCGAAGCACAAATAGACTTTAATCTATTAGAAAGTGAATTAAAAATTGAAAATAATGTTGATTATAAATTAGTCACCAATCTAAACGAGCAGCGGTATTTTGAATGGAAGCTTGCAAAAAGTAGAGCCTTACCAACGCTTAACGCATTTGCATCCTACGGAGGACTATCGTTCGGAGAGGAATTCTCCTTTTTTGACAGCGGACAACAATGGTTTGAATTTTCTGCTATCGGTGTTGACTTGAGCATCCCAATATTCAGTTCAGGAAAAAGAAGTGCCAGTACAGCTAGAGCAAAAATAGCCTTAGAAAAAGCCAAGACACAACTTACCGAGGCCGAGCAACAAATTCGTCTTCAGTTACAGACTGCAAAAAGCAACTACACCTTGGCCATAGAACAGTATGAAACTTCGAAGAGCAACCTTAATCTTGCAGAACGTATAGAAAACAAAAATCAAATTAAATATGCAGAAGGCCTTGCAAGTAGTTTTGAGCTTCGCCAAGCACAAACACAGCTCTATGATGCCCAACAAGGTTATTTACAAAGCATGGTAGAGGTCATTAACAAAAAAACAGCCTTAGAAACTATACTTAACAACAAATCATAAAGAAGCGATCCTAAAACGAATACCAATGAAAAACATAATTTATTTCTTATTCCTAACGATTCTATTAACAGCTTGCGGAGGCTCAAACGAAAAATCCGTTACCGAACTTATTGCTGAAGGAAACCTTGAAACAATCAGGGAAAAGAAAAATGAGATTTCAGAAACTTACAAAACCCTAGGACAAGAAATCAAACAGCTAGATTCCGCAATTGCCGCACAGACCGGTGAAGGAAATCTTCCGCTTGTTTCAACAATTACGGCTAAAGCAGAAAAATTTGACCACTTTTTGGAACTTCAAGGCGATGTTACTACAAAACAGAATGTGCTTATTTACCCAGAAATGCAGGGTACATTGCAACGTGTTTATGTAAAAGAAGGACAACAGGTATCCAAAGGGCAGTTGTTGGCTTCAATCGATGATGGCGGTATGGCCAGTCAACTTTCACAACTAGAAACCCAAGCAGAGTTGGCCAAAACAACCTTTGAAAGGCAAGAGCGTCTTTGGAATCAGAAAATTGGTTCCGAAATACAATATTTACAGGCAAAAACAAACTATGAAGCAACACAAAGCACTGTAAAACAGGTTAGAAGTCAGCTAGGAAAATCGACCATTAGAGCTCCATTTTCAGGTATAATCGACAATGTGATAAAAGATCAGGGAACAGTAGTAGCCCCTGGGCCTGGTTCAGAAGTTTTTAGAATTGTAAACCTTTCCAATATGTATATTGAAGTTGATGTTCCAGAGACCTATTTAGGTGCCATTAAAAAAGGAAATACGGCCATGGTTTATTTTCCGGTATTAGGAGACACCATTATTTCTAAAATAAGGCAAACCGGAAATTTTATTAACCCAGGGAATAGGGCATTTAAAGTAGAGGTTGCTGTTCCTAATAGGGATAATACGATAAAGCCGAATTTAACGGCAAAAGTAAGCCTCAATGATTATTCCTCAGAGGCTGCAGTTTTGGTTCCACAAGGAATCATTTCTGAGAATGCGGAAGGACAACAATACCTTTATATTGCCAGCGATAGAGCAGAGGACAAGGCAACAGCGAAGAGACGTATTATAACCACAGGACGCACACAAGGTAATATGGTTGAAGTTTTATCTGGAATTACAGATGGGGATTTATTGATTAAAGAAGGCGCAAGGAGCGTAAAAGATGGCCAAAACGTGCAGATTTTAACTACGGAATAGTCCCTAGATAGTTAGTATAGGATACTTAAGCAAAAACTAGAAATGTCTTTGATGGAATTACTCCTGTGTAAAGACAAAAACTAAAGACTTAAAATGAGCAAACAAAAGAAAAACGCCGATAAAGAATTTAGCTTATCGTCTTGGGCTATAGATAACCCCTCCGTAATATATGTAATGATTGCCCTTTTCCTTTTAATAGGATACTCAGGTTACCAAGCTATGCCCAGAGAAGATTATCCGGAAATTGTAGAGACCAAAATTTACGTGAGCACCCCCTACCCCGGAAATACGGCTGAGGATATTGAACGCCTGCTTACCGACCCTCTTGAAGACCGTCTTAAAAATGTGAGTAATGTTGTCGAAACCACCTCCACCTCTCAGGAAGATTATTCTATAATCACTGTTGAATTTGATGAGGATATTACTGTTGAGCAGGCCAAACAGAAAGTAAAAGATGAAGTAGATGGAGAAAAGGCCAGTGAAGATTGGCCTACTTTTAATGGAGCAAAAGTAGAGCCGAATATCTTTGATCTAAACTTGGCAGAATCCTTTCCCATAATGAATGTAAACTTCACTGGAGATTATCCAGTAGAAAAGTTGAAGGAATTCGCAGAATACTTAGAAGAAGAGATTGAAAATTTACCAGAAATAAAACAGGTAGATATCCGTGGTGCTCAGAAGAAAGAGGTAGAAGTAGCTGTTGATGTATATAAAATGATGGCAGCCAAAGTAAATTTCCAAGATGTAATTGGCGCTATTAGTAATGGAAACATGACCATGTCCGCCGGCAATATAAAAACCTCGGAACAAAGACGCACCATTCGCGTATTAGGCGAGATAGAAAAGCCAGAAGAGCTTAATAATTTTGTAGTAAAATCGGACAATGGTCCGGTCTACCTTAAAGATATCGCTAAGGTATATTTTCAGGAAAAGGAGAAAACCACTTACGCTCGTGAATTTGGAGAGAGTGTTGTGATGCTGGATATTAAAAAACGGTCCGGTAAAAATACAATTGCGGCAACAACACAGATTCGTGAAATTGTGAAGAAAGCGCAAGAGGATTACTATCCTGCCGATTTAAATATATCTATCGCCAATGATTCATCGGATAGAACTTTGAACCAGGTGGATGATTTGGTGAACAATATCATCTTTGGTATTATTCTAGTTGTTACCGTTTTAATGTTTTTCCTTGGTTTTAGGAATGCACTATTCGTGGGTTTTGCGATACCAATGTCCATGTTTATATCCTTTGCCGTGCTAAATTTGGCTGGTTATACCCTAAATACGATGATTCTTTTTGGAATGATCATGGGACTGGGAATGTTAGTGGATAATGGTATCGTAGTGGTAGAAAATGTATATCGTTTAATGAGTGAGGGCATGAGCCGCACCGAGGCAGCAAAGAAAGGAATAGGCGAAATAGCGTTCCCTATTATCATATCTACTGTTACTACAGTGGCAGCTTTTGTTCCATTAGCTTTTTGGCCAGGTATCTTTGGACAGTTCATGATTTTCTTTCCCATAACCCTATCCGTTGTATTGGGATCATCCTTATTCGTAGCAATTTTCATGAATTCTATGTTGGTTTCCCAATTTATGGATACGGAGGAAAAAGAACTCACTAAAAAACAACTACTGCGTATAAGCGCCATATTAGGTGGCTTTGGTATTTTAATACTCCTGTTCGGTGGTGCCATGAGAGGGCTAGGCACGGTAATGATTTTTACCGCTATCTTATTTTGGGTTTACAAATATGCCATTAAGAAATGGGCAACGAAATTTCAGAACAGTACCATGGTACGTTTTGAAAACTGGTACGAAAGACGCATAAAACATGCATTGAGAGGCAAAAATGTGTACTGGTATTTTGGCATAACCTTTGCCTTATTAATAGCAACGTTTATGCTTTTTGGAATGTCAATCGGTTCTGGTAGAACAAAAATTGAATTCTTTCCGGAAAACACACCAAATGAAATATATGTCTACATAGAATATCCGGAAGGGACTTCTATTTCAAAAACGAACACGCTTACCAAGGCCATTGAAGACCGTGTTTATGAAGTAGTGAACAGAGCAATGTATATTGATCCTGCAGGAGAAAATTATTTGGTGGAATCTGCGGTATCCCAAGTTGGAGAAGGTGCTGGAAATCCCCAAACAGATGGTGGCTCCTCTGCAGAGATGCCCCACAGGGGAAAGGTTACCGTATCAATGCGCGAATACAAATACCGCAATGGTCTGGACACGGAAAAGCTTCGCGGCAAAATACAGGAAACCTTAACAGGTATTTATCCAGGTGTATCAATTTCTGTTGAAAAAAATGCTGACGGTCCACCTCCAGGATACCCCGTGAATATTGAGCTAGAAGGGAAAGATTATAATGAGTTGATCGGAACTGCTGAAGACATCAGAAACTTCATCAATACAAAAAATATTGCTTTTATAGAGGAATTGAAGATTGACGTAAATAAGAGCAAACCTTCCATGCAAGTTATCGTAGATCGTCAAAAAGCCGGAGAATTAGGCGTGGCCGTTGGTCAGGTAGGACAACAATTAAGACGTTCCCTATTTGGTGAAAAAGCGGGTGTTTATAAGTTAGACGGAGACGATTATGATATTAATGTCCGCTTCAATGAAGATATCCGATTTGACAAGAATGCCCTGTTCAATCAAAATATCATTTTTAGAGATGCTGCCACTGGTCAGATTAAGGAAGTTCCCGTATCCGCTGTAGCATCACAGAAAAACTCATCAGGTTATAGCGCAATAAAGCACAGGAATGGTAATCGTGTGGTTACGGTTTATTCCGGACTTAAGGCAGGTGGTAACCCAGCTTTGGTAGTTGATGAAATTAAAAAAGTGATGGAAAACTATGAAGGTATTCCAGATACCGTAAAAGTCGATTTTACCGGAGAAATTGAAGAGCAGAACAAACAAATGAACTTTTTGGTAGGCGCATTTTTCTCAGGGCTCGGTCTTATTATGCTAATTCTCATTTTTCAGTTTGGTGGTATTTCCAAACCGTTAATTATTATGATTGCTATTTTCCTGAGTTTTATTGGTGTCTTTGGTGGACTTATGATTACTGGTTGGTCCTTCGTGATTCTAATGACCATGATGGGTATCATTTCCCTTGCGGGGATTGTGGTAAATAATGGTGTTGTACTGTTGGATTATACGCAGATATTGATTGACCGTAGAAAGGTAAAGTTAGATTTAGATGATAAAGATTTACTTCCTATGGAAGAAGCCACGGATATAATAGTAAAGAGTGGAAAAGCAAGACTAAGACCTGTAATACTAACAGCTATTACTACGGTACTTGGTTTGATACCTCTAGCAATTGGACTGAATATAGATTTCTTTTCGCTATTCTCATCGTTTGACCCAAAGATTTATATAGGCGGTGATAACGTTATTTTCTGGGGACCCTTAGCTTGGACGGTAATTTTCGGTCTAATCGTGGCCACCTTCCTTACCCTGATTATTGTACCCGTATTGTTCAATATTGTATATAGAATTAAAACTTCTGTACGTGGGCGTGGAAGTAGAAATGACAAAACAGAAGCTTTAGAAGCGGCAGCTTAAGCACACGGGTAGTAATCAAAAAAGCCTGTACTTTTAAAGTACAGGCTTTTTTATGGGTTATGCTAATTTTAATTTTTAACTAGAGATTTTTTTTGCTTTGCATCGGTAACGGCAGCAATTCTATTGTTGTTAAAATCTACCTCCTTTACGGCATCACCTTCCCAAAACATCCAAGTACCAGTTTTTACACCGTTAGAATAATTCCCCATGGCAACTCTAGCTCCATTTTCGTCATACATCTTCCACTCTCCCTCTAACTGTTGGTTTAAAAAATACCCTTGCTGAGCAACTTCACCATTGGCGTGAAAGTAAGTTGCTTTTACCATATTGCCCTCTTTTTCAAACTTAGGCGCTATGTCTTGAGCGAAAGCTCCAAATGAAAATGCCATTAAGGCCATAATTAGTATTTTTCTCATGATATTATTTTTTAAAATTGATATTTATCTAACATTAACGTTACAAAGTTAAGATTATTTTACATTAAATCAATTTTTAAATAACATTTAATTTACATTAAATTTACATTAAATAGGCAATTAATTGATTTTCAGTCTTATAACTGAATTACTTTAACGCCTTTAAATCATATCCTTCAACTATAAAACCTCCATTTTAGATACATCTTTAATGGATTAGACTTCTTAAATTTGCTCTTTACTTAAAGAAACTACGATGTATAGAAGCCATTCCTGTGGAGAATTGAGAGAATCGCATATCACCAATAGTGTAACACTTTCAGGGTGGGTATCCAAAACTAGAGATAAGGGTTTTGTAGTTTGGGTAGACCTTCGTGATCGCTATGGAATTACGCAATTAGTATTCGATGCGGACAGAACTTCTCCCGAATTATTGGAACAAGCCAGAAATCTGGGTCGGGAATTCGTAATCCAAGTGAAAGGGCAAGTAATTGAACGTGCCTCTAAAAATCCGAACATCCCAACGGGAAATATAGAAGTACTTGTAGAAGAGCTAGTAATTCTGAACACCTCCAAAACTCCCCCTTTTACCATAGAAAACGAAACTGACGGCGGCGAAGATCTTCGAATGAAGTACCGCTATTTAGATATTCGCAGAAACCCGGTTAAAGACAACCTTATCTTTAGAAGTAAGGTTACCATGGAGGTTAGAAAGTATCTTTCCAACCAAGATTTCATAGAGGTAGAAACTCCTTATTTAATAAAATCCACACCAGAGGGTGCTCGCGATTTTGTGGTCCCCAGTCGTATGAACGAAGGACAGTTTTATGCATTGCCACAATCACCACAGACTTTTAAGCAATTACTTATGGTGGGCGGTATGGATAAATATTTTCAGATTGTAAAGTGTTTTAGAGATGAAGATTTACGTGCCGATAGACAGCCAGAATTTACACAAATAGATTGTGAAATGGCCTTCGTGGAGCAGGAAGATATTTTAAGTGCTTTTGAAGGATTAACGAAACATTTATTAAAGGAAGTTAAAGGGGTAGAAATCGACAGTTTCCCAAGAATGACATTTGATGAAGCCATGGCAAAATATGGTAACGACAAACCAGATATTCGTTTTGGAATGGAATTCGGGGAACTAAACGAAGTAACACAACACAAAGAATTCAACGTTTTTAATTCAGCAGAGCTAGTCGTCGGTATAGCCGTTCCCAGAGGAAATTCTTACACGAGAAAAGAAATAGACAAACTAACGGATTGGGTTAAAAGACCACAGGTAGGCGCACTAGGTATGGTGTACTGTAGATGTAATGAGGACGGTAGTTTCAAATCTTCCGTAGATAAATTCTATGACCAAGAAGATTTAGCCAAATGGGCGGAGGCGACCAATGCTAAACCAGGGGATTTAATTTGTGTATTATCGGGTGCTACCAATAAAGTAAGAGCGCAATTAAGTGCTTTGCGTATGGAGCTAGCGACACGATTAGGCCTTAGAAAAAACACTGAATTTGCACCCTTGTGGGTGATAGACTTCCCTTTATTGGAGTTAGATGAAGAAACGGGTCATTACCATGCCATGCATCATCCATTTACTTCTCCAAAACCCGGTCAATTAGAATTATTGGAGACTTACCCAGCAGCGGTGCGCGCCAATGCCTATGATTTGGTATTAAACGGTAATGAAATAGGTGGAGGCTCTATACGTATTCATGATAAGGAAACCCAAGCGACCATGTTCCGACACTTAGGTTTTACACCAGAAGAAGCAAAGGCACAATTTGGATTTTTAATGGATGCTTTTCAATACGGCGCCCCACCACATGGTGGAATTGCTTTTGGCTTGGATAGATTGGTTGCCATTCTTGGCGGACAGGAAACCATACGTGATTTTATCGCCTTTCCTAAAAATAACAGTGGGCGCGACGTAATGATAGATGCCCCCGCCCCTATTGATAAAGAGCAATTGAAGGAATTGAATTTGAAGTTGGATATATAATTCAAATCTAAAGGTTATTTATTTTAGTAAGGATTTACTTTACTTAAAAGATGATCTAACAAAATAGATTACTTTTAAGAGGTAAAGCATGGCTATGCCCAACCAAAAAAACAGTCTTTTAAAACGTATTTACAAATGGAGATACAAGCATATTTCCAACAAGACATTCATATACCTACTTAGTGTCATCGTTGGTCTATTGGCAGGCCTGGCTTCGGTCACGTTAAAGAATATTACTTATTTCATAGAGGCATCTTTAGAAAATGGGATTATCCTAACCAGGAATCAGCTCTATTTTATACTTCCCATTCTAGGCCTAACCTTTGTTTTTCTCTATGTAAAATACGTGCATAAAGAAAAGTTGAAGCACGCAGTATCCTCAATCTTATTTTCGCTTTCAAAAAATAAAGGCATCATTAGCAAAAAACAGGTTTTAACACAACTCATTGCGGCCCCACTAACGGTAGGATTTGGTGGTTCTGTAGGGCTATTGGGACCTGCGGTAGCTTCGGGAGCGGCTATTAGCTCCAATCTTGGACAACTTTTTCATATTAATACAAAGACACGGTCGCTATTAATTGCCTGCGCATCGGCGGGAGCAATATCCTCCATATTTCAGGCACCCATTGCCGCAATAATTTTTGCAGTGGAAGTTTTTAGTTTGGATTTGACCATGATTTCCATGTTGCCCCTTCTACTCGCATCAATCTCTGGCGTACTGACCTCCTATTTTTTTCTGGGTAACGAAGTTCTTTTCAAATTCACCATTACACAATCCTTCGAGATAAAAGATACTTTATTCTACATTTTACTTGGTGTGGGCACAGCAATAGCGTCTATTTACTTTACCAAGATGTATTTTGGTATTATGAAGCTTTTTAAACCCCTTAAAAGCCCAAAATACCGTTTGTTAGTTGGTGGTTTAGCTATTGGCATCATGCTCTATTTCATTCCTCCCCTTTATGGTGAGGGTTTCGGTTTCATAAATCATTTGTTAGATGGCAATCATCTACTTGCGCTAGGCACTACGCCTTTTGATGCTTTTATGGATAATATCTGGGTAGTTATTGCTTTGCTATTTGGAATTACCATATTCAAGGCGGTAGCCATGACCACAACTTTAGCGGCGGGAGGTGCAGGAGGTATTTTTATACCTACTATGGTTATGGGCAGTGCTTTGGGTAATGTTGTGGGAAAGGTCATTAATAATCTAGGTCTTGGTTTTACGGTATCGGAAAGTAATTTCACTTTAATAGGGATGGCAGGTCTTATCGCAGGTGTACTACATGCGCCTTTAACGGCAATTTTTTTAATAGCGGAGATTACAGGCGGCTATGAGCTTTTTGTTCCTTTGATGATTACCGCTTCGATTTCATATATCATCACCAAAAATGCTATAGACTATACTATCTATACTAGAGAATTGGCAGAGCGTGGTGATTTGTTGACACATAACAAGGACCAAGCGGTTTTAACGCTAATGCAGCTTGATGATATCATTGAAAAAAACTTTAAAACCGTACATCCAGATATGACGCTGGGAGCTATGCTACATGAGTCTGTTGCTAAATCAGCTAGAAATATATTTCCTGTTGTAGATAATAAAAATTCCTTGGTAGGTATTATTCTTTTGGATGATATCCGTGAATTTATGTTCGACACTTCGCTATATAAAACAACACGCGTAGAAACTTTTATGCACAACGCTCCAGAACATATTTTCCATGGCAAGGATAGTATGCAACAGGTGATGCAAAAATTTCAGGATAGCGGTGCATGGAACCTCCCAGTAATTAAAAACGGTAAATACGAAGGGTTCGTTTCCAAATCCAAATTACTAACGGCCTATCGCAGGGAGCTTATCAATTTTACAAGTAACTAATTTTCATTCTGTAAATTTGCACTATGAAATATCTGATTTCGCTTATTGTCTGCATAGCTTTTGGCTTAATTATTTATGGCTTTTCCTTAGATGAAAAAGAAGAGGCGATGGCAGATAAATTTATAGGCTCAGGTACGCTAACTTTATTTCTTGTCGCCATGCCACTTTTTCTATACAAAGAGAGTAAAACTAGAAAGTGGAACGACTATATGCTTACAGAAGAAAACGTGAGAAAAATGCAAGGAAAAGAGCCTAAAAATACTGATAATCAGGATAATCCATCTAATTAATTTCTTCCACATAACGTTTCTTAATCAAAAAAAGATTAAATTAGAGTACTAACATTTAATCTTTATTTTCATGACTGGCACAGTTAAATTTTTTAATGAATCCAAAGGATATGGCTTCATTACCAATGACGACACTGGAAAGGACATCTTTGTCCATGCAACCGCGCTTAACGGAACAGAACTAAGAGAAGGGGACAAAGTAGCCTACGTTGAGGAAGAAGGAAGAAAAGGAGTAGTCGCAGGACAAGTACAAGTCCTTTAAGCTACGTACGCTATTATGTACAAATTAAAAACCACGTTTAGGCGTGGTTTCTTTTTTAGTAGCCCTAGCTCTTATATAAATAAAGGTATTTCCTAGAATGATATCATTTACGCCTCTTTTCAAAAAAACGTTGTAAGAGTTCTGCGGACTCCGTTGCCAGAATTCCTCCTGTGATGACCGTTTTAGGATGCAATTTTGTACCCATAACTTCACACCCTCTTTGTTGATCTTTTGCACCAAAGACAATCTTACCGATTTGACTCCAATAAAGTGCTCCTGCACACATTTGACACGGCTCTAGGGTCACATACAACGTGCAATCCTTAAGATATTTTCCACCCAAGAAATTAGCAGCTGCGGTAATGGCCTGCATCTCGGCATGCGCCGTAACATCATTCAACTGTTCTGTTAGATTGTGGGCTCTAGCAATAATTCTATCCTTGACAACGATAACCGCACCAACAGGTATTTCATCGTTTTCATAGGCATATTCTGCCTCCTGCAGGGCCTTTCTCATAAAATATGTATCGTCGTACGGTAAAATCATACATCAAAAATACGACAAGCTAAGCTTTAATAACTAAGGCTTTAAAACAATTGTATACCTTACGAAAAGAAGTATTTTTGTGACTTAGCACTTCAATTTGAATACGTTTTTAGACCATATCAACTCACCGGCTGATTTAAAAAAGCTACCCACGCATCAATTGCCTGCACTGGCAAAAGAACTTAGAACTTTCATAATAGATATTGTATCAGCTAAAGAAGGGCATCTGGGAGCAAGTTTAGGTGTTGTTGAGCTTACCATTGCACTACATTATATATTCAACACTCCCGATGACCAACTGATATGGGATGTAGGTCACCAAGCATATGGTCATAAAATAGTAACGGGCAGAAAGGAAATTTTTGACACCAATAGGCAATTAAACGGAATCAGTGGCTTCCCTAAACGAGACGAAAGCCCTTACGATACCTTCGGGACCGGGCATAGCTCTACCTCTATTTCGGCTATACTGGGCATGGCCATAGCGGCACAACTACAAGGAAAAAAGCGACAACAACATATTGCTGTTATCGGAGATGCATCCATTGCAAGCGGAATGGCTTTTGAAGGATTAAACCATTTAGGTGTTACGGATGCCAATGTCCTCATAATCCTTAATGATAACACTATTGGTATAGATCCTAGCGTAGGAGCGCTTAAGAACTACCTCACCAACGTTAAAAAGGGCATCGCCAAGGATGAGAACATTTTTGAATGCCTGAACCTCAACTATACCGGTCCTATTGATGGACATAATATCGATGTGCTCATAGCGGAGTTAAGTCGGTTAAAATCTGTTCCTGGCCCAAAATTACTACATGTTATAACCACCAAAGGCAAAGGACTTCAAAAGGCAGAAGAGAATCAGGTCGTATACCATGCTCCAGGTAAATTCGACAAAAAAACAGGCGAATTGGCTCAAAAACCTCAGGGTGATCAGTTTCCTAAATATCAGGACGTATTTGGGCACACGTTGGTAGCCTTAGCGAAAGATAACGAACGTATAGTGGGTATTACGCCAGCTATGCCAACCGGGAGTTCACTGAAGTTTATGATGGAAGAAATTCCTGAGCGCGCTTTTGATGTGGGTATTGCCGAACAACACGCCGTAACCATGGCAGCAGGGATGGCAACACAAGGGCTAATTCCCTTTTGTAATATTTACTCGACCTTTCTACAACGCGCATATGACCAGGTGATACATGACGTTGCCTTACAAAACCTCCCTGTAATCTTTTGTCTGGATAGAGCAGGAATCGTAGGACAGGATGGTCCTACCCATCATGGTGTTTTTGATATTGCTTATTTAAGGTGCATTCCTAATCTTATCATCTGTGCCCCAATGAACGAGATACAACTTAGGAATATCATGTATTCTTCCCAATTGGGTCTTCAACATCCTATCGCGATTAGGTACCCAAGGGGGCGCGGTACTATAATGAACTGGAAACAACCCATGGAAAAAATTGCTGTAGGCCAATCTTTTGAGCTAAAAAAAGGATGTGAAATTGCAATTTTAAGCACAGGTCCCATTGGGAACATGATAACCAGTTTAATTGCGGAGATTGATAAAAACGAAAAGCTGGGACATTATAATTTTCCTTTCATAAAACCAATGGACGAAAAAAGACTAGCTCAAATATTTGAATCTTACGAACAAATTATTACTATTGAAGATGGTTGCAGTATCGGTGGCTTCGGAAGTGGAGTTGTAGCATTTGCCAACGAAAATAATAGCACTAAAAAGGTTAAGATATTTGGTGTTCCAGACATATTTGTACCCCATGGAACTATTGAGGAACTTTATACCTTAGCAGGAATAGATAAAGAAACCATAAAAGAGTATATAGGGCGTATCATATGATTAAGACGATTAATAACAAGAAGGTATGGCTTTTTACGATGTTCATTTTAGCTTTAGCCTTAAGTAACGCTCAAGATTCTATACCATCTACTATAGTTCCTGATAGTATTGCGGTAGATACCACTGTAATAGATACAATAGTTATACGAAAGACACTCACTAAAATAAAACATATTCCAAGGGGTGTTAACCTTACCAATCCCGTTATTTCGTTTAAAAAAACAAAACCGCTTAAAGACAGATACAATAGATTTAGAGTTCCCTCCTTTTGGCAAAAAGAAAATCAATTAGGAATAAATGTTAGCGAAACCGCCTTTGTGAACTGGAATGCGGGTGGAGACAACGCTATAAGCGGCCTTGGTTTCCTTAAATTTTCTCGAAACTACAAATTTCGATACTTTAAATGGGATAACAATTTGGACTTAAGATACGGCCTCAATGCACAAGAAGGCCGTAAATTAAGAAAAACAGAAGATGTGATACGTCTAAATTCCAACCTGGGCTATCGAAGGGACACTATTAGTAATTGGTACTATTCCGTACAATTGAACTTTAACACGCAGTTCTCAAACGGTTTTAAATATCCCGACAGAACTACCCCAATATCCCGGTTTATGGCTCCAGGATATTTATTTTTTGGTGGTGGAGCATCCTATATAAGTCAAGATCAAAAGTTTAACCTTTACCTTTCGCCATTAACACAAAAATCTACATTTGTTCTAGATCAAAGATTGGCAGATAGAGGAGCATTTGGTGTAGAAAAAGCTATTTTGGATGCGAACGGAAATGTCATTACACCAGGGGAAAACCATCTCTTGGAACTTGGATTTCTCATTACCCATAATTGGAATCTAAATCTAGCTAAAAATATAGATTTAAAAAGCAGGTTAAATCTTTATACCGATTACCTCTCTAGCTTTGGTAATATAGATGTAGACTGGGAACTAAATATTAAGATGAGGGTGAACAAGTATATTTTAACCACCATAGGCACGCATCTTATATACGATGATGACATTCTTTTTGATGAAGTTAAAAATGCGGACGGGATAGTTACCGACCCTGGAGAACCAAGGCTGCAGTTTAAACAAGTTTTAGGTGTAGGGGTTGCTTACGATTTTTAAAGTTCCCGTCCTTGAATCTTATTATGAATATGAACGGCACTACTATCCGACAGACTTGCGACATAACAACAAGTATTCAGTAAAATTTCATAAAGTGAAATATTGGTGTTTTGGTATGCTTCGGGCAATGTTTGAACAATAAGCTTATGATAATTAG
Organism: Maribacter sp. R77961; assembly: GCF_044594925.1. GTDB lineage: Bacteria > Bacteroidota > Bacteroidia > Flavobacteriales > Flavobacteriaceae > Maribacter. The sequence goes on from NZ_CP138991.1 coordinate 2,889,796, forward strand.
AGGCATTATCATTCTTTTTTTGAACCAAAGCGTCTATATAGACATCAAGGATATTTGAAATGATTTTATAGCCTGCAATTTCTTTCTCAACAACTTCCTGAGCTCGATACACCTTCTCAATACTTATTCCAATAATATCCTTTATTTGCGCATCATATTTACTCTTATCTAAAAGAGATACGTCAAAATCACCTTGTAAAATCTGCTCCTCGAACTCCATAAAAATTGAAACAGCATCCTGTATTAAGGTATTAATTGCCAAAGCTCTTAAATAACTTAAACGATCTTCTTTATAAGCTAAAGAATGATACTTTTTGGTATTAATGCTGTCCTTTACAAGTTTTATGAGGTATTCCAAAGCAAAATCTTCCGAAATAAGACCTAGATTAATACCATCTTCAAAATCTATAATCGTGTAGCAGATATCATCCGCAGCCTCTACCAAAAAGGTCAAAGGATGCCTGGCATACGAAACAGACGTTCCTTTTCTAGTCTGTAAAAGCCCTAAATCATTCGCTATGCCTTCAAAAGTTTGCTTTTCCGTCTGAAAAAAACCGAATTTCTTATCTGAAATATGTTTGGTCGGTTTTTTAGGAAGGGATTCCTTTGGATATTTCATAAAAGCCCCTAAAGTGGCATAGCTCAGACGGAGTCCTCCAAGTACGCCTGCCCTATCTTGTGCCAACAATTTAAACCCGTTAGCGTTTCCTTCAAAATCTATAATATCTTGATATTGTTTCTTACTTAACAGCTCCTTATAATTTAAACCCCTTCCTGTTCTAAAATATTCGCCTATGGATTTTTCTCCACTATGACCAAATGGAGGATTGCCTATGTCGTGTGCAAGAGCAGCTGCAGCCACTATGGCTCCAAAATCATTGAATTTATAGCCATGGGTTTCTTTAAGATAAGGGTGTTTTTCCAATATTTTCTTACCCGCCAACCTTCCCAAGCTACGCCCTACAACGGAGACTTCTAAACTATGGGTTAATCTGGTATGTACAAAATCTGTTTTTGAAAGCGGTATTACTTGGGTCTTGTCTTGCAGACTTCTGAATGCCGAAGAAAAAATTATGCGGTCATAATCAACTTCAAAGCCCAATCTAGTTTCATCTTGTTCTTTTCTAAGTCTTTTATTTGTATCTCCCTTTCTACGTAAGGATAGTAATTGCTCCCAATTCATTAGTAAAATTTAGTCCCCGCAAGATACAGTTTTTGAAATTTTTACTTCGTGATAAACAACCAAAACGATAATAATCTTAACCTTTTGAACATAAACAAATAACCACTAGCTAACCTTAATTTAACCTTGTGTTCCGTTATTTGCAATGTTCTCAAAATAACAATGGAATGAAACACGTAATTGTCCTAGTAACTTTCTTTATTGCGTCCATAAGCTTAGCTCAAACAAACGGTGTTTTGAGTGGTAAAATATTGGATGCGGAAATGTACAATGAGCCATTACTTATGGCATCTGTTTCAATAAAAAATACCTCTTGGAAAGCGCAGACCAACTTTAATGGAAATTTTGAAATTACAGCAATTACCCCAGGAAATTATATAGTACAGATATCCTTTTTGGGATATGATAGCGTGGAAATGCCTATAGAAATAAAAGAAGGCGAACGCTTAGAAGTTTTGGAGTCTTTGTATGTAAAATCGTTACCTATGCTTCCTATGGCTACAACGGCAGAAAAAAACACTACTACCGCATCAACCGAAATTAGGGGTTTTAAAAAGTAATTCAGTATATACTTTATGGCCATTTATACTTTTTGTATTCAAGAGCTGTAATTACCCTAATCCTATTACCTAGTATTACAAAAGATTTTAGTACTTTTCGTTTTTGTGTTATTTTGAGAAAGGTATTTTTTTACTTCATAACCTTATTTTAACCTTACTGATGAATTATAATATGATTTTTGCTTTTATTTATTTTTAGATGAGCGAGAACATTTACTTATTTATGATTATTGCGTTGGCTGTTCTTGCCATTACCGATTTGGTTGTGGGTGTAAGCAATGACGCAGTTAACTTTTTAAATTCCGCTATTGGCTCAAAGGCCATTTCCTTTAAAACTATTATGATTGTTGCCAGTGTAGGCATTGCCTTTGGAGCAATTTCTTCTAGCGGTATGATGGAAGTTGCCCGTAAGGGGATTTTTAATCCTAGTGAATTCGTCTTTGCAGAGATTATGATCATTTTCATGGCAGTAATGATTACCGATATTTTATTATTGGATTTCTTCAATACCCTTGGTATGCCTACATCAACTACGGTATCCATTGTTTTTGAATTATTAGGTGCGGCTGTAGCCATTTCATTGGTAAAGATCTATGCATCAGACGGTGCTCTATCGGATTTGGCAAATTATATAAACACCCAAAAGGCAACAGAGATAATCTTGGGCATCTTGCTCTCTGTCGTAGTTGCTTTTACGGTTGGGGCCTTAGTTCAATTTATTTCTAGAGTACTGATTTCTTTTAAGTTTGAGGAAAAACCGAAATGGATTGGCGCCCTTTTTGGTGGACTGGCAATAACGGCCATTGTCTATTTTATTCTAGTAAAAGGACTAAAGGGGACGTCTATTCTATCTCCTGAAGTGTCTATGTTCATAAGCACGCAACCGGAATTATTTATGCTGGGTAATATCATTTTCTGGTCTCTAATCTCCTTTATCTTTACCAAATTATTAGACTGGAATATTTATACCATAATAATAATACTGGGCACGTTTGCTTTGGCCATGGCATTTGCAGGGAATGACCTTGTAAATTTTATAGGGGTACCGTTAGCTGCTTTGGCATCTTATGATAGTTGGCAAAGCTCTGGTGTTTTAGCGTCTGAATTCAATATGAAGGGATTAAATACCGCAAGTCAGGCACCTACCTATCTCTTATTGGCTTCAGGTCTTATTATGGTGGTTACCCTTTGGTTTTCTTCCAAAGCCAAGAACGTAGTTAAAACCAGTGTCGATTTATCTAGACAAGATGAGGGAGATGAGCGTTTTCAGCCTAATTTTTTATCTAGACATATCGTAAAATATAGTATCAACGCATCCGAAAGTCTATCCGGTATTATTCCTAAAAACATTCAAGAGAAAATCAACCGGCAGTTTGAGAAACCCTACGTTTATATTCCAAAGAGCAAGGTAAAGGATTTACCTGCCTTTGATTTAGTGCGTGCCTCCGTTAACTTAATGGTTGCTAGTGTTCTTATTTCATTGGCTACTTCCATGAAATTACCACTCTCCACTACCTATGTAACCTTTATGGTGGCCATGGGTACCTCCTTAGCGGACAGAGCGTGGGGGCCAGAAAGTGCGGTTTATAGAGTAGCAGGTGTATTAAATGTTATTGGAGGTTGGTTCTTTACGGCTTTCAGCGCATTTACGGCGGCCGCAATAATAGCTTATCTCATACATCTTGGTGGTATAATTGCTATTGGAATTCTTTTGGTCCTAGCCTTTTTACTTATAGGCAAGAATTACCTCTCACATTCCAGGAAAATGAAGGAAACCAAACTAGAGGAAAAACTACAAAAAGCGGAAAGTAATACTATTATAGACCTAATTGAAGAAAGTGCAGCCAACATAGCTCTGGCAATGAAAAGAGGGAGCAAAGTCTATACGCAAAGCATAGATGGTCTTGCGAAACATGATATTGATACCTTAAAAAAAGGTAAAAAGGGGATTTCCAAACTAGACAGGGAAGTAGAAGAGCTTAGGGATAATATATTTTACTTCATAAAGAATCTAGATGAATCCAGCGTCGGAACCAGTAATTTTTATATTACGGCATTGAGCTACCTCCAAGATATGACCCAGTCTCTGGAATATATTTCCAAAGCTGGATTCAAACACGTAAACAACAATCACAAAAAGCTTAGGTTTAATCAAATAAAAGACCTTAAAGAAACAGATCAATATGTAGAGAAACTCTTCATAGAAGTTCGCGAAATATTCGAATCAAGAAATTTTGGAAATCTCACCAACCTATTAATGGGTCGGGAAGAACTACTCCATAAGTTAGACCAAAAAATAGCAAAGCAGGTAGAACGTACCCGTTCCGATGAATCAAGTCCTAAGAATACAGCACTATATTTTAGTTTGCTATTAGAAACCAAGGATTTACTGCAAGCAACAATGAACTTGATAGAAACTTATGACAAATATGCAAATAAGTAAAACCCTTGGATTTTCGCTCTCCTTTTTTCTATGCATAATTGTAAATCAACTAGGTAATTCCCAAGACATATCGGGAACCGATTTGCTAGAAAGAGCGATCCAATTCCACGACAAAGAAGGCAATTGGAAAAAATTCAAGGGTAAGCTGGCCATTACTATGAATACTCCTAATTCTAGTGATCGGCATAGTATTCTATTCATGGACTTGCCTGCAGAATATTTTAAATCTACCGTAAGAAAGGACAACAACACTATAGAATCTATTTTAGTGAAAGACAGCTGCCTCTTAAAATTAAATGGGAGTACGGTTATATCTAAAAAATACAGGGATAGTTTAAGGATAACTTGCGATAGAGCTAAAATGATGAAAAACTATTACACCTATCTTTATGGCCTACCAATGAAGCTAAAGGACCCAGGGACCATCATTGCTCCAGAAGTAAGAAAGAAATCGTTCAAAGGGACGGAATATCTCGTTCTAAAAGTAAATTATGATGAAGAAGTAGGTAAGGATACTTGGTATTTTTATTTTGACCCTCTAACCTATGCTATGGAAGTGTATCAATTTTTCCATGACGAATCTAAAAATGATGGGGAGTATATTCTTCTGGATGATATTCTCGAAGTAAATGGTATAAAAATGCCGAAAACAAGGGCATGGTATTATAATAAGAATGACAAATATTTAGGAACGGATATTCTTACTAAAGGAAGCGCTTTGTAAAATACAGTTTAAACTATCTGTAAAAGTTCATTTCGTCCATATATTTCCAAACATTTGCTGGTAGCATTGGACTGATATTTTTATCTTTTTTATGTTCATTTCTAATGAAAGTAGAGGAGATTTCCATAATAGGCGCTTTTACCTTGTGTATCTTTTTATGACCTTTGAATCTATGCTCTACAGACCCTTCTGATATTCTAGGGTATACAAAAAGTTCGTAGTTATCTAGAATTACATCGTAGTTTTTCCACTTGTGGAAACCTTTCAGGTTGTCCTCTCCCATGATAAGACAGAATTGATATTTATCGAAATACTTCTCATCTAGGTGAGCCAGGGTATTAATGGTATAATTTGGCTGAGGTAAATCAAACTCAATTTTACTAGGTTTTAATTTGGGGAAATCCTTAGTTGCTTCCAATACCATCTGATATCTATGATGATTGTCTAAAAGGGTTTTCTTGACCTTAAACGGACTTTGTGGTGTTACTACGAACCAAACCTCATCTAGTTCAGAAAACTCTGCCATATGATTCGCAATAACCAAATGACCAATATGTATTGGATTAAAGGTGCCAAAATATAACCCAACCTTCTTCATCTTTATTCCGTTCCCTTCTTATTAACAAAGTCGGCAACTAGTTCTTCCGCTTCTTTTAATGCTATCTCTAAATCGTAGTTTTTGATAATACTATCAAATTGCGGTGCTGTTGCTAGTTCTACAGAGGCCTTTGCAATTCTCATATTAATCTTATCGTCGGTTTCCGTACTTCTCTTCTTTAAACGTATTTTAAGCTCGTCTACGCTTGGTGGTTTCACAAAAACGGCCAAGGTCTGTTCCGGAAATTTCTTTTTAATCCGAAGTCCCCCAGCAACATCTATATCAAAAATAACATTCTTCCCTTCCGCCCATAAACGTTCTACTTCACTCTTTAAGGTTCCGTAAAAATTATCTCTATAAACTTCTTCCCACTCGAGAAAATCATCATTTTTTATATGTTTCTTAAATTCTGAAACCGTCATAAAATAATAATGTTCTTTATTCTTCTCCTTTCCACGTCTTGGTCTAGAAGTAGCGGATACAGAAAAGGCCAAATTTAAATCCTCACAGCCAAGCAAATGTCTAACAATGGTAGTTTTGCCACTTCCTGATGGAGCCGAAAATATGATGAGTTTACCCCCTTTCATCTATAATACATTTAGCATTTGCTCCTTTATTTTTTCTAATTCATCTTTCATTTGAACAACCAACTGTTGCATTGGCGCGTAATTTGCTTTTGAGCCAATAGTATTTATCTCCCTTCCTATCTCTTGAGAAATAAAGCCTAATTTTTTACCATTACTATCATCTGATTGTATGGTCTTGGTAAAATAATCCAAATGATTGGCTAAACGCACTTTTTCCTCGGTAATATCATATTTCTCAAGATAATAAATAAGCTCCTGTTCAAATCTATTTGCATCTATGTCTTGTTTAATATCCTGTACCGCTTTTTCCAAACGCTCTCTAATAGTTCCCTGGCGGTCCGGATCCATCTCAAGCACCTTTTGTAATAAATCCTTTAAGGAAGAAATACGGTCCAAAAAATCCCTTTCTAAAACGTTTCCTTCTTCTGATCTAAATTTGTTTATTTCAGATAGTGCTCCTTTCAGAGCTGCTACTATAGCTTTATATTCCTCTTCATCTATATCCTCTTTATCCGCTCGCATGGCATCGGGAAAACGAAGTGCCATCTCTAAAAGTTTAAGATCATCACCACCGGCAATGGACTTCAGCTGTTCCATATATTGCCTAACAGCACTTTCGTTTACCTTAGTGGAAGTTTCGTCTCCGGTAATTTCTATATATAAACTAAAATCAACTTTTCCTCTTTGAAGTGAATTGGCAATCAATTTTCTTAATTCTAGCTCTTTTTCCCGGTATGCAGATGGCATACGAGCATTTAAATCTATGCTCTTACTATTTAAGGATTTTATCTCTACCGTAATTTTCTTAGTTGGAAGCTGTATTACATGCTTACCGAATCCAGTCATGGATTGAATCATAGGTTCTATTTATATTTTGCAAATGTAATTCTTTTGTAAAAGAAATTTTAACACTACAATTCCCTAACCCAAATATTGCGATAGCTCACGCGGCTATTATCACCATGATCTTGTAACTGAATTGGTGCTTTACCGTGTGCTTCATAACTGGGCCAACCAATATATTTAACAGGTCCTTCGATTTCAAAATGATTTTGAATAAGCACACCATTATGAAATACGGTTACGTAGGCAGGTTGTACTAGCTTTTCGTTTTCAAATTCCGGAGCCCTATAAATGATATCATAGGTATTCCATTCTCCAGATGGTACAGAAGCCATGGCCAGCGGAATAGATTGCTTATAAACAGCTCCTACTTGACCGTTGGTATAGGTAGGATTATCATTACTGTCCATAATTTGGATTTCATATCGCTGTTGAATAAAAATTCCGCTATTCGCCCTGCTTTGTCCCTCATTTATAACCTCTTTTGGGGACATCCATTCAATATGCAATTGCATACTTCCAAAATTTCTTTTGGTCATAATATCTCCGGATTTGTCCTTTACCAACATACTACCGTCACCTACAATATGCCATTGTGCAGCGCTACTATCCACAACATGAACCCATTCATCAAGTCCGGCTCCATCGAATAATACTATAGCATCACTGGGTACTTTATACTCTGAAAGTGTAACTTTAGGAGGTACAGGTTCATATATTTCGGTGGCTTCTGGAGTCGTAGGTTCTTCTCCCACATATTTAGAGGAAACTACCCTTTCGTCGGAATGGTATTCCTCTTTAACATCTGCTTTATCTTTCTCCTGACAGCTTGTTAGAAGAAAAAGTGTCGTAATTATATGAATAAATTGCTTCATTTTGTGACTTTAACCTTTTAATACTAGCGTTTCTGAGTCTAGGTTTAATCTCAAAGTTCTCTTACCCAAATATTGCGATAGCTCACACCACTATCATCTCCATGGTCTTGAAGCATTAACGGACCTTTACCGTGGGCAGGGTTCTTTGGCCACCCTATATAAGGAGTAGTACCTTTAATTTCCGTATGGTCTTGTATCACAACTCCATTATGAAAAACAGTAAGTGTACCTGACTTAATTTTATCCCCTTCCGAGTTAAATTCCGGCGCATGATAAATAATATCGTAAACGTTCCATTCCCCAGTAGGTGAAGAAGCCATGGCCAAAGGTGGGCCTTGTTTGTATATAGCGCCGACTTGCCCGTTCACATAAGTATCATTATTATTATTATCCAAGACTTGAACCTCATAAATACCGTTCAAAAAAACACCGCTATTTCCTCTATTCTGCCCTTCACGCTGAACAGGAATGGGTGATTTCCATTCAATATGCAATTGGATATCTCCAAATTCCTCTTTAGTTCTAATATTTCCCGTTTTATCCGCAACGGTCATGCTACCATCTTCATTCAAATGCCATTTAGCGGCTGTGCTATCTTGCACGTGCATCCACCCTTCTAGAGAACTGCCATCGAAAAGAACAATAGCATCACTGGGCACACCTCCATTTAATGCAGAACCGACCACAGGCACCTTGGGTTCGTAGAATTCCGTTCCTTCTGGTTTTGTCGGCTCTGGCTTTGTATACTCCTCATGCACTATAACAGCCTCTTTTTTTGCTATATTAGAAAGAGCGGCTTCTTTGGTCGATTCTTGGCACGAACTTAAAATTAGCACACCTAATAATCCGAGAGTAGCTAGTTTATTCATTGTAATCTTTAAATTTTAAAGTTCCTTGATTTTGATATCCCTGTATGCCACAACGTCGCCGTGGTCCTGTAAACCTATTTTACCGGTAGTATACTTTCCAAAATGTTCCCAACCATTAAACTTAGACTGGCTTACCATTTTGCTCCATTCCGGATTGTTCACGGGAAAATTTACTATCTCCACATCATTCAGGACAACCAAACCTGTATTAGTCTTATGATTTATGGTAATGACACAATGATTCCATTCTCCTATAGGTTTCGTAACATCTTTTGAAGGGGCGACCATATCGTACAATGCCCCTGCCTGATGTGTAGTTCCGTTCTTCCCATCTGGATGTTTATCATTATCTAACACTTGTATTTCAGGACCACTTTGATAAGCTTCATTGAGAGATGGGTCTTCATGAACTCCCCAAAAAATACCACTATTCCCAGCCTCGGCAATACGCCATTCCAGAGAAAGGACAAAATCTGTATATTCCTTCTTGGTAACTATATTAAAAGCCTCCCCCTTTTGTCTCTCTTTTGGAGGATAGAAGACCATTGCCCCATCTTCTAACTTCCAAGGTTGAATAACTTCACCTTTGCCGTAGTAGTGCCAATTATCAAAAGAACTTCCATCAAATAGTATCGTCCAATCTGCAGAGGTCTCCTCTTTGTCGTCTTGTTCTGCGGTTTGTTCTGCTATAGCTGCCCGTTTTGTTTTCTCCTTACACGAACTCAACGTCAAAACCAGTGTCGTAATCAACAATAAATATTTCATAATTTTAATTTGTTTGTTAAAATAAGACAGAAAGCCTATTTGACATTCTTTTTTCTACGAACAACATTTTTATGGCCTATTAGGACCTAAAGCCCCAGTATTTTTTTGAGCATTTCTTTGTCAACGGCCGATCCAGCGAAATCATCAAATGTCTTTTGGGTAGCTTCAATAATATGGTCTTGGATAAAAATAGCCCCTTCACGAGCACCTTGTTCCGGGCTTTTTATACAACATTCCCATTCCATAACGGCCCAAACATCACAACCATACTGTGTCAACTTTGAAAAAATTGTTTTAAAATCTATTTGGCCATCACCAAGGGAGCGATACCTTCCCGCGCGATCGCCCCAATCGTTATAACCCCCGAAAGCTCCTTTCTTCCCCGTAGGATTAAATTCTGAATCCTTTACGTGGAATGATTTGATAAATTCATGATAATGGTCAATATATTCAATATAATCTAGCTGTTGTAGAACAAAATGGCTGGGGTCATAAAGAATATTTACACGTTTATGATTTCCCGTAGCTTCTAAAAAGCGCTCAAAGGTATCGCCATCATGTAGGTCTTCCCCAGGGTGTATTTCATAACATACATCAACACCTTGCTCGTCAAAATGATTTAAAATTGGCATCCAACGCTTAGCGAGCTCTTCGAAACCCATTTCTACAAGTCCCGCAGGGCGCTGTGGCCATGGATGCCACGTATGCCAGAGTAATGCTCCAGAGAATGTGGCATGAGCAGAAATACCTAACCTACGGCTTGCCGTAGCTGCCTTTTTCACAACATCAACAGCCCATTCAGTCCTTGCTTTAGGGTTGTTTTTAACGGCATCAGGGGCAAAATTATCGAACATTAGGTCGTAAGCGGGATGTACGGCAACCAGCTGTCCTTGCAAATGCGTAGAAAGCTCTGTTATTTCCAAGCCATAAGAATTGACCTTGCCCTTTAGTTCATCACAATAGGTCTGACTTTCTGCTGCTTTGTCCAAGTCGATCAAAAAACTTTCCCATGTCGGTATCTGTATGCCCTTATAACCCAAATCCGAAGCCCATTTACACATCCCGTCTAACGAATTAAAAGGTGCTTTACTATCTACAAACTGTGCCAAAAATACTGCTGGTCCTTTTACTGTTTTCATATTGGTTTATGCTATTTATTAATTAAAATGTGTCTTATCTGAACTTTATAAATTTCAGATTTTAATACTATATTTAGAAAATACTTGTTGGATATTACGTTTTAAACGAGTTACGTTATAAATATAGGAATTACATCATAATTAGAATAAAATTTCCAAGATGAATCAAGATAACACATATGACGCAATCGTCGTAGGTACAGGAATAAGCGGAGGTTGGGCTGCCAAGGAATTATGCGAGAACGGTTTAAAGACATTAGTCTTGGAGCGAGGACCTATGGTAGAGCACATTAAGGATTATAAAACTATGAACGACGACCCTTGGGATTATTCGCTTAAAGGGGAACTTTCTAAAGAAGATAAAGAAAAATACCATAAACAGCGTCGTGTAAATTGGGCTCCTACGGAAGATGTAAAACACTTTTTTGTTAACGACCTGGAACATCCTTACGAAGAAATAAAACGTTTTGATTGGATTAGAGGGTATCATGTTGGTGGTCGTTCGCTGACTTGGGGGAGACAAAGTTACCGTTGGAGCGATTTAGATTTTGAAGCGAATAAAAAAGAGAATATTGGAGTGGATTGGCCTGTTCGCTACAAGGATATAGCCCCTTGGTATGACAAGGTTGAGGAGTATATTGGAGTTAGTGGTGAAAACCTTGGTTTGGCACAATTACCCGATGGCAAATTTCAACCGCCAATGGATTTAAATTGTGCAGAAGAAGAATTTAAAACTGCTGTTTCCGAGAAATTTGACGATGGCAGATTGGTCACTATTGGCAGGGTAGCGCATATAACCGATAAAGATGTTAAAGTAGAAGGGAGGAACCCGTGTCAATATAGAAATAGATGTTGGAGAGGTTGTCCGTTCGGTGGTTATTTTAGTAGTAATTCTTCTACACTACCCGCCGCTGAACGTACTGGAAATATGACCTTGAGACCAAATTCCATTGTTCACGAGGTGATTTATGATGATCACACCAAAAGAGCCTCCGGGGTAAAGATTATTGATGCAGAGACTAATGAGACCTTAGTTTTTAATGCAAATGTCATATTTTTATGCGCTTCCGCAATGGCATCGGTCGGGATAATGTTGCAGTCTAAATCTGAACGTTTCCCTAATGGTCTAGGAAATGATTCAGATGCGCTAGGCAGGGGAATAATGGATCACCATTATAAACTTGGGGCGACTGCTAAAATTGATGGATATCTAGACAAATACTACAAGGGTAGAAGACCTAACGGCTTTTACATACCTCGCTTTGTAAACTTGAATGAAAATACCAAGAGAGAGGGATATACAAGAGGTTTTGGTTATCAAGGAACTGCAAGCCGGGAAGATTGGTCGGCCTCAGTAGCAGAAATGGGTTATGGGTCTGCATTGAAAGAAGAAATCTTGAAACCTGGAAAATGGCAGATAGGAGTAACCGGATTTGGAGAATTTTTGCCTTATGATGATAACAGGGTAATGTTAAGTACCACTAAAAAAGATAAATGGGGCTTACCACAACTTGCCTTCGATGTAGAGTTCAAGGAAAATGAATATAGAATGAGAGAGGACATCAAGAAAGAAATTGTAGCTATGTTTAAAGCATCAGGATTTAAAGATGTACAACCTTATGACGAACCATCCGGACCGGGATTGGGCATTCATGAAATGGGCGGCGCAAGAATGGGACATTCTTCAAAAACTTCAATCGTAAACAAGCACAATCAGGTGCACTTGGTCCCGAATGTTTATATGACAGACGGGGCCTTTATGAGTAGTTCTAGCTGTGTAAATCCTTCATTGACCTATATGGCTTTTACAGCCAGAGCGGCCAATCATGCAGCTAAAGAATTTAAGGCAGGGAAGTTCTCTTAATAATGTTTACGCTTCCAATAATTATGACAAAAATTAACAATATCAATCAAACATCTTACGTTTAAATTTCATGGAAAACGCTTCAGCTAACAACATGTGGGGAGATTACCTTAAAAACCATCTCGAGGATGTCTTTCATGAGTCACCAAAAACCGAATGTTTTTGTGATAATGAAAAAGATGCCAATGAATGTGCAGCACTGGCAAAAAAAGGGATTAAAAAAGCTACCTCCCATTCCTTACTTGGTTTACAATACAGGAATGAACCACTACCCAAAATAGGGGATTTCCTAGTAGTAACGAACTGGAAAGGTGAAGCACAATGCATTGTACAAACGACCGCCGTAAAACTTAAGCCTTTTTTTAGTATCGATGAAAGCTATGCCCAGTTGGAAGGAGAAGGGGATAAAAGTTTGGCCTACTGGAAAAAAGTACACTGGGATTATTTCACCCGTGAACTGGAACCTTTTGGACGTGTTCCGAGAGAAAGTATGATTATTGTATGTGAAGAATTCGAAAAAGTATTTTAAAAAATATAGCCGCACGAAGCGGCTTTATTTTTATCCTGTTTTATTCTTGATTAACCTTCCATTTTAACCCAAGTATTTCCGTTTTTATGTGATTCTACCGTAGACTCGATAAAATCCATTCCACGCACCCCATCAGTCATTGTTGGGAACTCTCCATCATTGTATTGCTCTCCTCTTATCGCTCGTGCAGCCCCTAAATAAATATTGGCCATAGAATCAAAAATACCTTCTGGATGACCGGCAGGAAGTTTAGTTCCGTCCAATGAAAGCTCCGAATTATATGCATGACCAGGTTTATAAACTTGCGTTGGTTCCGTGTCACTCATCTTATAAAGGAAGTTTGGTTTTTCCTGTTCCCATCTAAAAGCTCCCTTTTCACCATAGATTGCAATGGCTAATCCATTTTCCTCTCCCGTAGCTACTTGACTACCACGAATAACGCCTTTTACATGATCTCCTAAACGAATAAGAACAGTTCCGTCTACATCCATTTGATTGTCTTCATATAGGTAATTAAAATCACAAAGGAGCGACTTTACTCTTAGCCCAGTGGTAAATTCTACAAGATTAAAAGCATGCACTCCGATATCTCCCATACAAGAACTGATGCCCGCCTTTTTAGGGTCCAATCTCCAAACAGAGGAGCGTTTAGCTTTATCGTGAATTATGGTGTTTATCCAACCTTGATAGTATCTGGCATCTACCTTATGTATTCTTCCTAGGGCACCTTCTTTAATCATTTCTCGCATTTGACGCACCATTGGATAACCGGTGTAGGTATGCGTTAAAGCGAAAACAGTTCCTGCTTTTTCATGAGTTTCCTGTAGTATTTTAGCCTCTTCCAAAGTAGTGGTCATCGGTTTTTCACATATGACGTGAAACCCATTATCCAACAGCTTTTTTGCCATAGGAAAATGTAAGAAATTTGGCGTAAGCACGGAGCAGACCTGAATGCGTTCATCTGCAGGAAGTTTCATCTCCTCTGCAATAAACGTGTCAAAATCCTTATAAATTCTATTTAGAGGAACGTCTATTTCTTTCGCAAAATCTATGTTAGCATCAAAATCCGGATTAAACACAGCTCCGGTAATCTGATAATTATCGTTTATGTGAGATGCTACTCTATGCAATACTCCAATAAGAGAATCTCCTCCCCCTCCTAAAATTCCTAATCTAATTTTCTTTGGCATGTTGTAATCGTATTAAATGGTTTAAATTTCAATTTATGTAAAAATTCTAAGATTTGTAGTCGATTTTTTCAGATTCGAATAGTAGCGCAAACAAAACCAACACAATAAGGGCAAAGCCAGAGGGATACAACCAAATGGTGTCCCATATGTGAGTGCCATCACTTAGGAGGTAATTATTGGAAATTTTCCCTGCAATCCAAAAACCTACTAACATTCCCAACCCATATGTTGCTAATGTTATTAAACCCTGAGCAGAGCTTTTATATTTAGCCCCTGCCTTACTATCTGTATATATTTGTCCCGAAACAAAGAAAAAATCATAACAAATACCATGCAATGCAATACCTGTTAATAGCATAAATCCTAGGTCTCCCGTATTGCCATAAGCAAAAAGTAAATACCTTACCGCCCAAGCTAGCATGGCGACAAGAATGGTTTTCTTGAACCCGAACCTGGTAAAGAAATACGGCAATAAAAGCATAAAGAGAATTTCAGAAATTTGACCCAGGGTCATTTTTCCTGTTGGATTTTCCATTCCAATTTCTACCAAAAAGGGATTTGCATTTTGATAGTAAAAAGCCAGCGGTATACAAATAAGTATAGAAGAGATAAAAAATATGAGGAAGTTCTTATCCTTTAATAGTTTTAAGGCATCTAAACCGACTATTTCTGACAATGTTAGTTTTTCCCCACTTTGTGCTCCTGGGGGTGTTTTAGGCAAAGTAAAGCTAAACAACCCAAGTGCTAATGAAGCAATAGCCGTCATCAAAAATGTATTCTTTAGTAAACCCGCAGAAATACCAACATCAGAATCCCAATTGAAGAAATAACTTATTAAGAGACCTGCTATAATCCAACCCATTGTTCCGAAAACGCGTACTAAAGAAAACTCCTTTGCAGGATTTTTCATTTGATTAAACGAAACAGAATTAACCAAAGCCAAAGTAGGCATATACAGTATCATATACCCTAACACGTAGGGATAAAAAAGGTCAAAAGAAATGGTACTGTACATCATGTACAACAGAACTGCTCCCATAATATGTAAAACACCTAATATTCTTTCTGCGTTAAAATATTTATCCGCTATTAATCCGATTACAAATGGAGCAATGATGGCACCCCACGATTGTGTGGAAAACGCTTGAGCTATTTGCCCATCCGTAGCACCGATATTATTTCCCAAAAAAGTACCTAGTGTAACAAACCACCCTCCCCAGATAAAAAATTCTAAAAACATCATAATACAAAGCTGTATCCGTATTCCTGCTTTCATAATTTTATCTCTTGTAGTACACGTAGTCTAATACAATTGGTTCTATGTTATTGTTTCTAAAATCTGTCGCTATTTGCCCTCTATGATTGGTCGAGTGGTTTATAATATGGAAGAGTATATCCTGGAGCGTGTTGGTAAAAAGTCTCCCCTCGGTATTCTCATAATCTATTCGCTTTTCAAAATTATCTGCATTCGTTGTAATATCAAACGAACTCCTTTGGTTTTCATAATGAATGTCTGCCCAATCCTTAATCGCGTGTTTATCCCAGATACCGAAATCAGAAGGTCTTCCCAGAATTCGTGCATTCCAAATATGATGCGCATTTAAAATATGACTAAAAAGTTCCTGACTCTTTTCAGGAACTTTTTCAATCGCCATGGCGTTATCAATTATTTTCTTGTTACAATAAAAATTATAGTCAAAAAGCTCATTAAAAAAAACTTTCATAAGATATTATCTTCTTTTAAACTACTTCTTTAGCCGCTTTAAGCAATAGGTCTCTCGTAGCTTTTATCCCAGCTTCCTCATCCAATACGCTTCCTTCGTATTCTACACCCACAAAACCTTTATAACCGTGGTCTTTCACCATCTGTAACATCTTTACATAATCTATTCCTATCTCATTCCCATTAGCATCGAAATTATTGGATTTTGCACTCACAGCTTTGGCGTAGGGCATTAATTCTTTTACACCCTTATACTTGTCATATTCTAGTTCGCACTCCCTACTATCCGGTTTTCTCGTAATACAGAAGTTTCCGAAATCAGGTAGCGTTCCGCAGTTATCCATATTAACCATTTTCATGACTTCCGCATGCAAAGCTCCGTTTGAAGAAAGGCCGCCGTGGTTTTCTACTAAAATATTAATATTCTTTTCTTTAGCGTAAGTAGATAACTTGGTAAGACCGTCAACGGAATTCATTTTCCATTCTTCAGGGTCAAGGCTTCCGTTAAGATTTACTCTAATGGAATGGCAGCCCATAGCAGCGGCAGCATCTACCCAACGTTTGTGTTTTTCAACAGTTTCATTTCGTTCGGCTTCATCACTTACTGCCAAATTTCCTTGACCGTCAATCATAATTAGCACGTTTTTCATACCGTGCTTTTTTGCTTCTGCGTTAGATTTGTTTACAAAAGCAGCCATTGCCTCTTCAGAATATTCTGCGTCCGATAGTTCCGGATTGTATAACTGACTCACATACTCCAACCCCGTAAAGCCCCAGTTTTTTGCCTTTTCTGAAAATGTGTATGGATCTACCCCATCTTCTCTTATCATTCGATGAATGGACCACTGTGCTAGGGAGAGTGTAAAAAATGGTGCCTTTTCAGCCGCAACATCAATTACTTCCTTAGTAGCGTCGTTTTCTTTTTTTATTTCCTTACAGGCGTATGTTCCTAGGAACGAAATGCCAACACCTGCTACAGCGGTTTTTCTAATAAAATTTCTTCTTTTCATCGGTTTGATATGTGTTTTAGTGGGTTAGGTACTTAGTAACGAGTCAAATGTTAAAAATAAATCTAAAAACGAAATTCTCTAACGTTTTCGCAAGAAATCATCAGGAAGATTGAAGATTAAATGTAGAGAATTAATTTTATATTTAATAAATTTAGAAACTAAACAATTTCTATGAGCAAATTTTATTACAATGAAGAGCAGGAATCTTACGACGCAATAGTTGTTGGAACCGGTATTAGCGGTGGATGGGCTGCAAAGGAATTATGTGAAAATGGCCTAAAGACCCTTGTTTTGGAGCGGGGAAGAATGGTAAAGCATAGGGATGACTATGAAACCGCCAATATGGATCCATGGGATTTTCCAAATGCTGGGCAACCTACTCAAGAAGATATTGCCAAACAAGAAAAACAAAATAGAACGGGATACACCACTAAAGCGGCTAGTAAAATGTGGTTCGTTAATGACTTAGAGCATCCTTATAACGAAGTAAAACGTTTTGACTGGATGCGTGGTTATCATGTAGGTGGACGTTCATTACAATGGGGCCGCCACAGTTACCGTTGGAGCGATATAGACTTTAAAGCAAATTTAAACGACGGTCATGGAGTGGATTGGCCTGTGCGTTATAAAGACATTGCACCTTGGTATGACAAAGTAGAGTCCTACATTGGTGTTACTGGCGAAAAACTAGGCCTTCCGCAACTTCCCGATGGGCAATTTGAACCTATGATGGAGCTGAACTGCGTTGAGCAACACGTTAGGGAAAAAGTAGCGGAAAACTTTGATGGCAGGGTTATTACCGCTGGTCGTGTAGCGCATATCAATAGTGACAAGCAATTTGATGGAGATGGACGTTCTAGATGTCAATACAGAAACAGATGTATTCGCGGATGTCCTTTTGGAGCATATTTTAGCAGCCTTTCCTCAACATTACCAGCCGCCGAAGCTACTGGGAACATGACACTAAGGCCAGATTCTATTGTACATGAAGTTATTTATGATGCAGACACCAAAAGAGCGACCGGTGTAAAAGTGATTGATCGTGTAACCAAAGAAGTTTATGAGTTTAAAGCCAAAGTAATTTTCCTTTGTGCTTCTGCCATAGCCTCTACTTCCATTTTAATGCAATCTAAATCGGACCGTTTTCCTAATGGTATGGGGAACGATTCCGATCAACTTGGACGTAACATTATGGATCACCATTTAGGAGTGGGCGCCCAAGGAAAATTTGACGGATTCGAGGATAAATACTATAAAGGAAGAAAACCTAACGGAATTTACCTTCCCCGTTTTAGAAACCTAGGAGGTGATTCCAACAGAAAGGAATACACAAGAGGTTTTGGTTATCAAGGAGGTGCCGGAAGAGGTAATTGGGAAGAAAGTATCGCGGAACTATCTCACGGTACTGCGCTCAAAGAAGCTATTCTTAAACCAGGAGGATGGACCTTTGGTATGGGCGGTTTCGGCGAAGTATTGCCCTATCAAGATAACCGTTTCACCTTGGATTATGACAAATTGGATCAATGGGGCCTTCCAACGGCCACCTTTGATGCAGAATTCAAGGAGAACGAATTGAATATGAGAAAAGATATGATGCAATCAGCGGTGGATATGCTTACTAAGGCAGGACTAAAAGAAGTGGAACCGTTTGACAGAGAGACAGCTCTTGGTCTTGGAATCCATGAAATGGGTACTGCTAGAATGGGTCGTAACAGAAAAACCTCTGTAGTGGACGGAAACAATGCATTACATGATGTACCCAATGTTTATGTTACAGATGGAGCATTCATGACCTCTGCCAGCTGTGTTAATCCATCTTTAACATATATGGCATTTACAGCAAGAGCAGCAAACCATGCAGCAAAAGAACTTAAAAAAGGAAATATATAATGGATAGAAGAAAAGCACTCAAGAATATGGGACTTGCAATGGGTTATACCGTGGCTACCCCTACGCTAATAAGTATTATACAAAGCTGTAAGAGCGAACCTGCCATAGTATGGACACCAGATTTCTTTACAGCGGACGAAGGTTCTGCGGTGACCAAATTAGTGGATATCATATTACCTAAAACAGACACTCCTTCCGCATCTGAAGTTAATGTACATCTTTTCATTGATAAGTTTGCCAATGAAGTTATGGAAAAGGAGCAACAAGATTTCGTTAAAATGTCCATGAGCAAGTTTATGGACAAAGTATTGGCAGATAGCGGAAAGGAACATATAAAAGATATTACATTAGAAGATTTAGAGCCTGTCTTGGCTGCCTCATTAAAAGTGAGCAAAGATGACAAGGTAACGAATATGAAGATGATAAATACATACAACAAAGCTGTCGCTGCAGGGCAAGAAGCCAACCTTGATGACACAGTTTCACGTTTTGCCTTTGCGGATAATTTAAGAGGATTAACTATCTGGGGCTATAAAACATCTGAATATGTTGGTGAAGAAGTGTTGGCCTATCTTCCAGTTCCGGGAGAGTATATCGGCTGTGCGGATACACAAGAACTAACAGGTGGAAAAGCCTGGTCCTTATAAAATGAAACGCAGAAGTTTTATTCGTAATACGGTTTTGACCAGTGGCGCTTTGGCATTTGGCAATCATTTTTCATTTGCATCACACAAAAGTGATGTTATGGCGCCTACGTTTAATCTTAAGTATGCGCCCCATATTGGTATGTTTCGACATCATGCGGGTGAAAACCCCATTGATCAGCTTAATTTTATTGCTGATCAAGGTTTCACCGCTTTTGAAGATAACAATATGAGAAAGCGAGAAATTAGCGTTCAAAATAAAATGGCTAAAACCATGCAAAAGCGCGGCCTTGATATGGGTGTTTTTGTGGCTCACAAGATTTATTGGAAGGAGCCGAATTTGGCGTCTGGAGATAGTGAAAAGAGAGCTGAGTTTTTAAATTTCATAAAAGAGTCCGTCGAAGTTGCTAAACGTGTTAATGCAAAATGGATGACGGTAGTTCCCGGACATGTTGATTTAAAATTAAATATGGGCTACCAAACAGCTAATGTTGTTGAGTCACTAAAGCAAGCATCGGCTATTCTAGAGCCCCACAATCTGACTATGGTATTAGAGCCTCTTAATTTTAGAAATCATCCAGGGTTATTTCTTACGGAATCACCCCAAGCATTCGAAATCTGTAAAGCTGTTGATTCTCCTTCATGTAAGATTCTTTTTGACATTTACCACCAGCAAATACAGGAGGGTAACCTAATCCCTAATATGGAAGCCTCTTGGGATGAAATAGCATATATCCAAATCGGTGATAATCCTGGACGCAAAGAACCCACTACTGGTGAAATAAACTATAAAAACATTTTTAAGTTTGTCCACAGTAAAGGATTTGATGGTATTTTAGGAATGGAGCACGGTAACTCAAGACCCGATAAAGATGGTGAGCAAGCAGTTATAAATGCCTATAAACAAGTAGATAATTTTCTCTAGTAAACTATCTCTGGGTAAGCCCACAAGGTATTCGTAAGAAGTGAACATTTTAATTTCGACCCAAGCCCTGTGTTATTATATCCTTTGACAGTGCCAATAAAACATTTCCAAGAACACGAAAGCCACAATATATGGATTGTGGCTTTCATGTTTTATAAGAAGTTTTGAATTTTTATCCAATTAGCGTTTCTGCTTATAAATTTATTTTTATCATGCCATTCATCGAATAAATCTAACATTTCGATGAACTGCTAAGTACAATAGTAAGTATTAGCTTACTTATTCGTTACTTTATATGAGTCCCAAATTTATAATTTATGTTTCCCTACTTATACCTACTTACAGTCTATGTACTACTCTTTTGTATTTCTAAAATTAGCTTTCATTTTTATCTGAAAAGAAAACAAAGTATTAACAAAGAGCGGTCTTTTCCACCTAATGCCAACCTTAAAAAACCATATTTATTAAGTTTTAACAATTTTTTTGCTGATTTAATAAAATTTCCATAGTCCATTTTACGTTATTATAACGTAAATATAAAGAATCCCCTAAATAAAGTATTATGGATAATTATGTTATTATATTAATGATATATGCTGCAGCGCTGCTATTTACTAGCGTTTTAAAGCCTTATATAAAGAATAAGTCGTAAGTTTTCTTTAAATGAAAACAAAAAAGACACCGTTTATTACGGTGTCTTTTTTGTTTTACTTATTTCTCCATTGTAACTCTAATGGAATAGATTCAAAATATGCCCTAAGAGCCACACATAAGGCAATCATCGTCTGCTTGACCCTCTTTTGCACGCGCTATCATCTCCTTCATCTCCGCTGGCGTCATAGGCTTAATATCCGTTTCCACTTGGCCTTGGTTTCCGTCAGTATTAACCTTTAACTCTGCCGTTGCTTCTACTCCTGTGGTAGCCATTACCTCAGCATCAGCTGCAACGCTAACAGGGACCTCTTTCTTTTTGGTATTGTCCAAAGTAAATTTAATAGCATCGACCGCCGCTTTTGTTCTTAAATAATACATTCCTGTCTTTAGACCACTTTTCCATGCGTAAAAGTGCATTGAAGTAAGTTTCGAGTAGTTTGCATTTTCCATAAACAAGTTCAGGGATTGACTCTGGTCGATAAAATAACCTCTATGTCTAGACATGTCAATTATATCTTTCATGCTCAATTCCCATACTGTCTTGTATAGTTCTCTGATTTCTTGTGGAATAGTCTCAATATGCTGAATAGAACCATTTGCTCTCATCAACTCTTGTTTCATGTTCTCGTTCCAAAGACCAAGACCGACCAAATCTTCCAATAAATGTTTATTAACCACGATGAACTCTCCAGAAAGTACTCTCCTTGTGTAAATATTAGAAGTATAAGGCTCAAAGCACTCGTTGTTACCAAGAATTTGAGAAGTAGATGCTGTTGGCATTGGAGCTACTAATAATGAGTTCCTAACACCATTCTTTTGTACCTGCTTTCGCAATTTGGCCCAATCCCAACGTCCTGATAGTTCATCGTCCTTAATACCCCATAGGTTGTGTTGAAAATCTCCTTGCTCAATAGGAGAGCCTGTGTAGGTAGAATACGGTCCTTCTTCTTTCGCCAATTCCATAGAAGCCGTGACCGCTGCAAAATACAAGGTCTCAAATATCTCCTGATTCAGTTTCTTAGCCTCATCACTTGTAAAAGGTAAACGTAGCATAATAAATGCATCTGCAAGACCTTGCACACCAAGTCCAATAGGTCTGTGACGCATGTTAGAATTCTCTGCCTCTATTACAGGATAGTAATTTCTATCGATTACCTTATTCAAGTTCTTAGTAACCCGTTTGGTAACTTTAAAGAGTTCCTTGTGGTCAAATACGCCGTTCTTAACGAACATTGGAAGTGCTATAGAAGCTAGATTACATACTGCGATTTCGTCTGGAGACGTATACTCCATAATCTCCGTACATAAATTTGATGAACGGATAGTTCCTAAGTTCTTCTGATTACTCTTGCGGTTAGCGGCATCCTTGTATAACATATACGGTGTGCCCGTTTCTATTTGAGACTCTAATATCTTTTCCCAAAGATCTCTGGCCTTAACGGTCTTTCTTCCTTTTCCTTCTGCCTCATACTTCAAGTATAATTCCTCAAATTCTTCACTGTGTTTTGTGAATAACCCTGGACATTCGTTTGGGCACATTAAGGTCCAATCTTCATTGCCCTCTACTCTTTTCATGAACAAATCAGAAATCCACATGGCGTAGAATAAATCCCGTGCACGCATTTCTTCTTTACCATGATTTTTCTTTAAATCAAGAAAATCATAGATATCTGCATGCCATGGCTCCATATAAATTGCAAAACTCCCTTTACGCTTTCCACCTCCTTGATCTACATATCTTGCCGTGTCGTTGAATACTTTCAACATAGGTACTATTCCGTTAGAAGTACCATTAGTCCCGCCGATATAAGAGCCTCTAGCTCTTACATTATGAATAGAAAGCCCTATACCTCCAGCAGACTGAGAAATCTTTGCAGTTTGCTTAAGTGTGTCGTAGATACCGTCTATACTATCCTCCTTCATTGCCAGCAAAAAGCATGAGGACATTTGTGGTTTAGGAGTTCCAGAATTAAATAACGTCGGAGTTGCATGGGTAAAATACTTCTTGGACATTAACTCGTATGTCTCTATAGCAGCATCCAAATCATCTAAATGAATCCCTACAGAAACACGCATTAGCATATGCTGCGGGCGCTCAGCAATTTGTCCGTTTACCTTTAACAAATACGAGCGCTCTAATGTTTTAAAACCAAAATAATCATACCCGAAATCTCGGTTATAGATTATTGTGGAATCTAGCCTTTCAGAATTTTCGGAAATCACCTTATACACTTCATCAGATAACAAGGGGGCTTTTTTACCAGTTCTTGGGTTGATATATTCATATAAATCCTTCATAGTTTCAGAGAAGGATTTCTTGGTATTCTTGTGTAGATTTGAGACAGATATCCGTGCTGCTAATTTTGCATAATCAGGATGAGTAGTTGTCATTGTAGCAGCTATTTCCGCGGCTAGGTTATCCAGCTCGGAAGTAGTAACCCCGTCATAAAGGCCCTCTATAACCCTCATTGCCACCTTCAAAGGGTCTACAAGACCATTGAGCCCATAACATAATTTTCTAACTCGAGCTGTAATTTTATCAAACATTATCAGCTCTTTTCTTCCGTCTCTTTTTACTACATACATATTGTTACCGTGGTTTTTGTGGGTTCTTGTTATTCGTTATTGTATTTAGCCAAGGACCTAACCTTGGCAAATACATGGAAAATTCTATTTATGGTCTTAAATATCTTTTGAAAAGCTCAAGTTTTCAAAAGTGTTCGATTTCTAAAAATCGGCGTCAAAACTAATTTTTTGAGCATCCTCATCTTTTTCGTTGTTGAGGACCCCAGCCTTTTGATATTCCGAAACACGCTTTTCAAAGAAATTTGTTTTCCCTTGTAGGGATATCATATCCATGAAATCGAAAGGATTTGTTGCATTATAAACCTTATCACACTCTAATTCTACCAATAATCTATCAGTAACGAACTCCAAATATTGTGTCATTAGTTTAGAGTTCATTCCTATAAGACTCACAGGTAATGACTCCGTTATGAATTCACGCTCTATATCCAGAGCATTAGTTAATATCTGTTTAATTCTATCCTTAGGAACTTTGTTGATTAAATGTTTATTGTGAAGATGGACAGCATAATCACAATGCATACCTTCATCTCTAGAAATCAATTCGTTAGAGAAAGTAAGTCCTGGCATAAGGCCTCTTTTCTTTAACCAAAAAATAGAGCAGAATGCTCCTGAAAAGAAAATCCCTTCAACCGCAGCAAAAGCTATAAGACGTTCTGCAAAGCTTGGAGACTCAATCCAGTTCAATGCCCAATCCGCTTTTTTCTTTATAGCAGGAAAGTTCTCTAATGCTTTAAATAAAACATTCTTCTCCTTCTCATCCTTTACGTATGTATCTATTAATAGCGAATATGTTTCTGAGTGAATATTCTCCATCATGATTTGAAAACCATAGAAAAATTTGGCCTCGGCATATTGCACTTCACTAACAAAATTCTCCGCTAGGTTTTCATTTACAATTCCATCGGAAGCCGCAAAAAATGCAAGGATATGTTTTACAAAATAGCGCTCATCCTCACTCATTTTGTTTTCCCAATCATTAAGATCTTCGGTAAGGTCTATTTCCTCAGCGGTCCAAAAACAGGCTTCACACTTTTTATACCATTCCCATAAATCATGATGTTTGATAGGAAAAATTACAAAACGGTCGTCATTTGGTTCCAGAATAGGCTCTAAGGCTGCGGACATAGTTTTTACTTTTTAAAATTAGTTGTAAAGAAGATGAAAAGTACCTTCTAATAGGGACTAACAAAGATGTGGAAATACGAACGATTTACGAAGTCTGTTTTATCATTTGAAGCACAAAGTTTTTAACACAAGATGTTGAAATCTAAGCTCACAAGTGATGTTTATTGCCCTTAAGGACTACTCTAATTTTATATAAAATAAATCCGAATGTTGAACACAAAAAAATAAACCAAAAAGTATAAATGTTATACCTCTTGGTTTATTAAATACTCAAAGTAAATTAGGCCCAATTGTACGGCTCTTCCTGTGCTTCATCTAATGAAAATGCCCACCAAGTTCTAACTAAGGTAGTTCCCCCGAAACCTATTATTAGACTTGCGACTTAACAGTCTAGCTGCATCCGTCACTTTTTTGGCGCTCAAAACACTGGGCAAAAATATATTCGAAAACATATTTTCTGAGCCGTACCTCTTATTGGCCTTAATTCTTTCTAGTTTCAAACTCACCATATACGACCATGTTCTTTCCTTTCTCGTTTATAAACTGCATATTTAAATTTGCTTTGATTGTGTTATCGTTCATTGAAACTAATTCAATATTACCTGCTTCTGAAAAAAATGGTTTCTCACTAATAACATCCATATTAACAACACCAAAAATGCCATTAAAGTCATTTAAAAATCCATCTATTGGAGCAACAATATAATTTTCATTACACCTATCAGCAAATTTAGAATCACCAGTAATGAAAAGTGATATCGTGTAAGGCTGCACCTCTTCTTGTATAAGCAGTTCTAGTTTTAAAACATTTTTACCATACGTTGTATCATAGGTGTCTACTTTGATTTCAACCTCAGAAGACGCGTCTAAAACCTTGACAAAATTATAGTTGTGATACGAGAAATTATGGATGTCTTTGGAATGTATGTCAACCCCCAAGGACCTATTGGATATTAAAAGCATAGGTAAGAATCCTAAAAAGAGTAGTTTGCAAATTTTCATTAACGTATTTGGCATTTCTCTAAACTTGATTTAATCAGCTTTTTGGTTAACAAAAGTCTTATTCGTTACTACTGCTTTATGAGCAGCAGAATCTTCAATATTTGCGTTTTCCGATTTGCCAATTAAAACAGCGATACATAATGTAAGTAAAAGAAAAACAAACATTAACATACATTTTTTCATGACTAGGTTCTTAATGGTCGTTTGTATTATCTATATTTTAAGATAATAAAATGTCGAGTTATTGAAAGCTAAATTAGACCAAGACGCGCCTCTTAATAGTCATTATGTATATTTTGCTTATTTTCTTGTGTAATTGGGCAAACTTATATTTCAGGGTCAAAATTACTAACAATTAATGTAATCTTTTTCTTGTTAATTTAATGATTTTCCATCACTACACTAAGCACTTAACATTTAATACCAGTTATACTCCAATAAGTTCCATTGACACAAAAATGTCTCATTCTATAAAGTGAAATCTTATTTTTAACTAACTTCATTCTTTGATTTATCTTATATATGTTAGAAGCCGTTATTGTTGACGATGAAATAAAAGCTTTAAAAAGCCTTACCTGGGAACTGACTAACTTCAGTGAAGAAATAAATGTATGCGCATCTTTCACTAACCCATTTGAAGCTCTAGCTTATTTAGAAAAAAACACCCCTGATTGTCTTTTTCTAGATATTGAGATGCCTACCATGGACGGATTTCAATTTATACAGAAACTTACCAATAAAAATTTTCCCGTAGTCATTACCACTGCGTACAATCAATACGCTATTAAAGCACTAAAAAATGAAGCTATTGATTACCTACTTAAACCCATAGACACGGATGATTTAAAAGAAACGATTATCAAAATAAAGAAGTTTAACTCTAAAAATTTTACCGCTGAAAAGCTAGAACAAATTCTACTAAATTTCAACTCCAATCTCGTAAACAAAAAAATTACCCTAAATACAGATGGTAAACTTCTATTTTTAGAAAGTGACGAAATACTGTACGCAGAATCTGACGGTAATTACAGTACCATTTTCCTTGCTGATGGGCAAAAGATTGTTTTGACAAAAAAACTAAAAGAAGTTAATGCCTTATTACCCCAAGATAGTTTTTTTAGAATTCACAATTCTTATGTGATAAACCTAAATAAGATAAAGGAATTTTTAAAAACTGACGGGTATGTTGTGCTGAAATCCAATCATAAAATTCCTGTTTCCAGACAAAAGAAATCGGATTTTCTCGATTTATTATAATAGTATTAATGGGGATTCATAAGTCAATAAATCACTGCTGCCCTGTTGTTAGCAAACCGCTTGGATTACATCTTCGCTTTCTATTAACCATTATTTTTTTTAATCTTTCTGCGAATTTATGCCACGGGCAAGAAATTCCTGAAACCTTTAAAATTAGGATAGACAGCTTGGTCAAAGCTGCTCCAAAAACCTACTCTGAGATAGATAAAGCACTACGTCCGTTTAGAAAGGATACTATCTTGATGCGCTATTTTACTACTAAAGCAAGAGAAAATAATTATTTTGATGGGCAGGCTTACGCGCTGAATCAAATTGGACGCACCTACCGAAGTATCTCCGAGTTCTCCAAAGCGCTCATCTCTTTTCAAGAAGCACTCGACGTTTCCCGAAAAGCTGAAAATATAGAATTTAGGGTTTACAGCCTTAACATGATCAGTGTTGTCTTTAGAAGAACTGATGCCATAAAATCTGCCCTAGACTACAGTCAAGAAGCCCTAGAGCTAGCTGAAACCGTAAAAAACCCATCCGTTGGCCTCAAAAGGAGTATTAACGTTTCATTGAACAGTATTGGAAATATATATCAGATTTTAGAACAATATGATTTAGCCATTGAAAAGTTTAACCAATCCATGCGACTGGAAAAAGAACTTGAGAACAAATTAGGTCTTGCTATAAACTATCAAAATGTCGGCGAGTGTTATGAAGCTCAAGGTAAACTTGAGGAAGCTTTGGATAGTTTTCAAAAATCCTTGGCCTATAACATTGATATAGACTCAGAAAAAGGGAAAATCATTTGTAACTATAGTATTGCGCACGTATATGTGCACCTTGGCAAGATGCAAGAGGCATTAAAATTGTTAAATAAAGCCCTAGTCGCTGCAAAACCACTAGGCGACCAAAAAATCATTTCCTCTATTTATATTAATCTTGGCTGGACCTATATTCAATTAAGTAATTACAACTTAGCTGAAAATAATCTTACCAAAGGACTAAGGATAGCAAGGGAATACAACCTGCCAGCTGAAATTGCAGAAGCCAATAAATTTCTATCTGAACTTTGGATTAAAAAGGATGATTTTAAAAAGGGTATGGCCTTTTATAAGGAAGCGAAAAAATATGAAGATCAGATTACAAGCAATCTTAATTTAAGATATGTGAACGATATGATCGTGAGATATGAATCTGAAAAACGAAGTAACCAATTAGAAATTTTAGCTAAAGAAAATGAAACTGTTCGGTTAAAACTAAGGAAGAACCGCACCATGCTGCTTATTAGCGGTATTGCTCTAGCGCTATTGGCCGGTATTCTTTACATTCTATACAGACAATACCAACTGAACAACGAAAAAAAGCTGCTTACCTTGGAACAGACAATGTTACGTAGCCAAATGAATCCTCATTTCCTTTTTAATTCCTTGAACTCCATAAAATTATACATCATCAATAATGAGAAAAAGAACGCTGTTCATTATTTGAACAAATTCTCCAAATTGGTGCGTAAAATATTAGAAGCTTCTTCCCAAAGGGAAATACCTTTAGCTGAAGAGTTAGAAACGGTAGAGCTCTATATGAATATTGAAAATATAAGATTCTCCAACGAAATAAATTTTAAGATCAAAGTAGACAAAGCCCTAGATGTGCATACCATAAGGATACCCTCACTTATATTACAACCCTTTCTAGAAAATGCACTATGGCATGGCCTATCTTCAAAAGAAGGTGAGAAGAATATCTCTCTGGAGGTTCAAAAAGCTCAAGATGGTTTTATAAAAATCTCTATTGTAGACGATGGTGTGGGTAGGGATGCTGCAGAAAAAATAAAGCAAGGAAAAGTATTAAAACGAAAATCTGTTGGAATTGATATTACAAAAGAAAGGTTGGCGAATTTTTCGAAAGACTATCAAAATTCTTTCCATGTAGAAATAATAGATGTTTACGATGATTCAAATAATCCTTCTGGAACTAAGATAGTTCTACATATCCCTACTATTTAAGATGCTCTTGCGCAACTTCTTCCAATTCATTGTACCAATCGGCTCCAAACTTACGGACCAAGGCCTCTTTAACGAATTTATAGATAGGCACTTTCAGTTCTTCCCCTAAAGAACAGGCCGGGTCGCAAATTTGCCACTTATGGTAGTTTACCGCAGTAAGTTCCGTGTATTCCTTAATTCTAACAGGGTACAAATGGCATGAAACTGGTTTTTTCCAATTGACCTTACCTTGATTATAGGCCTCTTCAATACCGCACTTCGCTATTTTTTTTTCGTTGAAAATAACGTAGGCACATGCACTTCCATTAATTAAAGGTGTTTCCCATTCTCCATCATCTCCCTTTACAAAAGCTCCCTTTTCCTCTATAACGGCAATCCCTTCCTCACTTAAAAAAGGTTTTACTTTGGAATAGATATCTACCAAAATTTCAGTCTCCTTATCTTCAAGTGGCGCACCCGCATCTCCGTCTATACAGCAAGCCCCTTTGCAAGCATTGAGATTACACACAAAATCGTTTTCAATAATCTCTTCTGATACTATAGTTTTCCCTAATTGAAACATGCGCTATTTTATAAAGGCAAGATACATTATTTCTTACCTACGAATAATATAAGAATTGACTAACTAAACATCCAAAACCATATTTATAGACGTAAATTTGCAAAAATATTGAAAATGGATTTTAATTTTAACTTAAGAGAGATTGCTACGGCTAGCATGGTTCTTTTTGCCGTCATAGACATATTAGGAAGCATCCCAATAATTATAGGACTTCGCAATAAGGTTGGGCATATTCAATCTGAAAAGGCCTCTATAGTTGCCGCATGTATTATGGTAGCCTTTTTATTTTTGGGAGAGGAAATACTTAAGCTCATAGGCATTGATGTAAATTCCTTTGCCGTTGCAGGTGCATTCATTATCTTTTTTCTAGCTATTGAAATGATTTTAGGAATACAGTTGTACAAGGATGATGAACCGGAAAGTGCCTCAATAGTTCCCATAGCATTCCCGCTCATCGCGGGAGCCGGAACATTAACCTCACTGCTCTCCCTAAGAGCGGAATATCACGTTGAAAATATAATCGTTGCTATCATAGTAAACATTATTTTCGTTTATATCGTTCTTAAATCTTCTGTTAGGTTAGAAAAAATATTAGGCAAAAACGGTGTCAACGTTATTCGGAAAGTCTTTGGTGTTATATTAATGGCAATTGCGGTGAAATTATTCGCGACCAATATTAATGAGCTTCTAAATCATTAAAAAAGAATGTATTTTTACCTATAAATATTGATTATGAACAAAACACTTATTGTAATCCTGATTGTTCTAGCATTAGCTTTAATAGCTTATAATGTTACTTTGGTCAATTTTTCAAATCCTTTGGAAGGTAACAGTATTGTAGCTATCATTGGGATAATGGCATCTTTATGTGCTATTGTTCTATTATTACTTTATGTTATGAGTAAAAAGGTACAGAAAGAAGTTGATAAAGATTAGTTATTTGCCTCAATAGCTGCTGCTTCTCCCTGTTTAACAGGCGGATTATCCAGCTCTAAAACTTTCTGAAGCATGGCATCTTCACTGCTCTTTATTTTGGCATGAATATCTTCATTGAACAGTTGGTCCGCTAAGGCTGCTTTTAGATATAGTTTTATACTAACTTCAAAATCATAGAAATTCATTTTAAGATTTCTATTTACGGAGTAGTCCACGAATTTTTCAAAAAGAATATCGTCGACCCTAAACTCATTCACAAATTCTTTTTCGGTATATTGATTGTATCTATTTCTGTCTTCATCTAAGTGCTCAAAAACAAAGAAAGAAAGAAATCCTAAGCTATCCATACTCTCCACAGCCTCTTCTTCGTTAGTACCAATAGGAACAAAAACATCTGGGACTATACCTCCACCACCATACACTATTTTTCCTTTTGGAGTGGTGAATTTTAGGGAATCGGCAACTTTTATACTATCAACTGATATCATTTCTCCACTATGATATCTTTCTGTAAATCGCTTGTAATAATCCTTGTTGCCTTTTGCATATGTTTTTTGAATACTTCTGCCTGTAGGAGTGTAGTATCTAGATACGGTTAGCCGCACTGCGGAACCATCTCCAAGTGCCATCTCCCGTTGCACCAATCCCTTCCCGAAAGAACGACGCCCAACAATGGTACCAATGTCATTATCCTGTAACGCTCCAGCTATAATTTCACTTGCTGAAGCAGAGCGTTCATTTATTAAGACGTAAATAGGTTTATCTTCAAAACTACCACTATCCGTAGCGTATGTCTTATCTATTTTCCCTTTTTTATTTTTAGTAAAAAGTATCAGTTTACCTTCTTTCAAAAATTCATCGGCCATCTGCTCGGCAATACCCAGATATCCTCCTGGATTATCCCTTAAATCCAATACTAGTTTTTTGGCTCCTTTTTTCTGAAGTTTTTTCAAGGCCAATTTAAATTCTTTAAAGGTAGATTCCGCAAACCTGTTAACCTTAATATAACCCATATCGTCCTTCAACATATACTGAGCCTTAACACTTTTAATAGGAACCACGCCCCTATTGACAGTAACAGAAAATGTCTTGTCCTCTGATTGCCGATAAACAGTTAATTTAACGGGAGAGCCCTCTTTTCCCTTTAATTTATCTACGATAATATCACTAGGCATTCCTTTACCGAACAATGTATCATTATCCGCCATAAGGATACGGTCGCCAGGCTTAATGCCCTTTACGAAACTAGGCCCATTTTTTATAGCTCTAATTACGGCAATAGTATCTCGGTAAGGGTAAAAATTAACTCCTATTCCAACGAAATCACCTTTCATATTCTCAGAAACACGGGTCATATCTTTTTCTGGAATATACACGGAATGTGGGTCAAGTTTTTCCAAAATACTGTTTACCGTTACATCAACTATACTGTCGGTGTTTACATCATCTACATACTCATAGTCTATATAGTCTATTAGTCTGTTTAGCTTGTCTTTTTTAGAATTGGTAGTAAAAAGTCTTTCTGGAGTATCGTTAAAATGCAGTTTTCCTCCTACAAATATGCCTAGAGCAAGTGCAGCGGCTATTAATGTCGGTATTAAGTAACTATATTTCTTCATTCTTTAACTTCTTTATCTACTATTCCGTTATCTCTGGCATATGGATCAAAGCCACCCCTGCCTTTTCTAAAAAACGTAAACCGGAATCATCCTTATAACCAACTTGGTACACCACACGTTTTATGCCAGATTGATGAATAAGTTTACTACATTCCCTACAAGGAGACAATGTAATATATAGTGTTGCACCTTGACAAGATTGTGTAGATGCTGCTACTTTTAAAATAGCATTGGCCTCTGCATGTAATACATACCATTTCGTGTAGCCCTCTTCATCCTCACAGTAGTTTTCAAAACCTGTTGGTGTACCATTATAACCATCAGAAATAATCATACGATCCTTAACGATTATAGCCCCTACCTGCTTGCGTTCACAATAGGATAGTTTCCCCCATTCCTTTGCCATTCTTAAATAGGCCTTATCGTATTTTTTTTGTTTGGATTTCTTCATCAGTTATTATGATACTACCCTTGAAAAACTAAGATACCGGCTTTACTATTCCCCCACAACCTCTTATGGTTAATTTTAACAAAACACCCTAAAAAGGTAAGGTTTGGTAGAGAAGCGGAAGCGTAATTAGGAGCACAATAAGACTCCCTATCCATACAAATAATCGATATTTTACTTTTAAAACGGACTGTAGGACAAAAGCCAATACTAGCATTAAAAGAACAATAATAACTTGCGAAATTTCTATACCTGTAGCAAACCCAAGAAGTGGCAAAAACTTTTGCTCCTCGCCAGATATCAACATTTTAAAATAGTTAGAGAAACCAAAACCATGGATAAGCCCAAAAAAAGTGGTCGCCAATATATGCAGCGAAATATTCCTATGGTTTAGTAATGTTTTTAAATAGATGATATTAAAAATTGCAGTTAAGAAAATGGTGACCGGAATTAGAAACTCTATCAAAGACACATCCATGACCACAATCTCATAAACAGAGAGTATTAGAGAGAAGCAGTGTGCGATTGTAAAAACAGTAGCTAGTAGAAGTACTTTTTTCCAATGCTTAAAAGTAAAGGGTATGGCCAAGGCCGATAGAAATAAAATATGATCGTACGCGCTTATATCGAGCACATGGTCTAAACCTAATTTTATATAGAACCAAAAATCTTGCATCACTTAAATATTCGTTTTAATTAAGAAGAATTATCGCTACTACTATGCTCTGTTGAAAATATCAATAACTATCCTATGCCACGCTCCTTTTGAATAGTTTCATAAGCCATCTGAACTTGCTTAAATTTCTCTTCAGCACCTTTCTTAATAGCCTCATCTTGGGTATTAACCCTATCTGGATGATACTTTTTGGCCATCTTTCGGTATGCCTTTTTCACCTCTTCGTTAGATGCAGATTTATCAACCTCCAATATCTTATACGAGTTATTGGCTGATTTTATGAACATCGCCATGATACTCTCAAAATCATTTAGGGAAACTCGTAAATATCTAGCAATTTCCCTGATTTTACTAATCTCAGGAGTACTTACACTTCCGTCTGCCTGGGCAATCCCGAACAAAAAGTGAAGGAGTTGTAAACGTACTTCATAACGCGTTCTTTGATTTAAAAATGAGCAGATACGCTGTGCCGATATCTCCCGTTTCTTGTTGATATCATTAAAACTCCTGAAAATGGCATTAGCTTTCTCCTTTCCGTATGTACCTACAAAATATTGTCGTACATAATCCATTTCCCTTTGACTTACCTGACCGTCAGCTTTTATTACGATAGAGCAAAGCGAAAGTAAATTCAGTTCAAAATCTGCCGGCGATACGCTTTGCCTCGTAAAATCATCGAAAACTGTTTTTGCCCTACCACTATTTGTACCGAATAGGCTGTCTAAGGCACTCCCTGCAAAAAATCCTAAAACAGCTCCTGATAATCCTCTAATAAAAAAACCAATAAAAGCTGCAATCCACTTTATCATGTTTCGTTTTTGATATTTCCCAAAGATAAAATATTAACCTAGAAATAAGGAGCCAAGTAAAAGTTAAGGTCTACTTAGGAAATACGACAAATTAGTTATCTTTGTTCATCGATTTTAATTTAAAAAATAGTCTATGTATCCCGCAGAATTAGTAAAACCTATGAGAGACGACCTAGCATCAGCCGGGTTCGAAGAATTATATACGGCTGAAGCTGTTAAGAGTGCCATAAAAAAAGAAGGAACAACGCTAGTTGTTGTTAATTCTGTTTGTGGTTGTGCTGCTGCCAATGCCAGACCAGCTGCTAAGATGAGTTTACAAAACGATAAGGCTCCCGATCATGCAGTAACCGTATTTGCAGGTGTTGACACTGATGCTGTGAACGCCGCAAGAAACCTAATGGTTCCTTTTCCTCCGTCATCGCCATCAATGGCCTTGTTTAAAGATGGAGAATTGGTACATATGATAGAACGTCATCATATCGAAGGAAGACCGGCAGAAATGATAGCTGAGAACTTAGTACAAGCTTACGATGAGTTCTGCTAGAATTAATAATTAAATCACACGCTTATACTAGATAGTTTGATTTAAAAAATAAAAAACCATTCCATAATAGGAGTGGTTTTTTATTTTTGTATTTAGATTATAACCCACTCAGGTCATAGTTTAATTATTTTTTTGGAGGCAACTATTTTTCCTTTTTTAATATCCCAAATATTAAGAAAATACATTCCTGCCATTAAGAATCCCAAATCAAGGTTTATTTCCCCTTCTTCATCCGTGTTCTTTTGTTCTAAAAGAATTTCTTTACCCCCCATATCGTATAAACCCACCCCAATTTCGGTATTAAGGTATTCTGTAGTTCTTACCGATAATACTTCGCCCTGCAATGGATTGGGATAAACCACGGTCTTGTAAAAAAAAGCTTCGATAGAACCTACTTCCCCCTGTGAGTCATCAGATTGATCTTCTTCCCCTTGTTCTTGAGCTGTATCGCTAACTTCAATAATAATATTATCAATGGTTCCTCCATTCCCAAATCCATCTTGCTCAGAAACAATTTGGAGTTGAGGGTTATCCTGAGTTACCGTAAAAGTTCCAGTAAAATTCTCGTACGTATTGGTGCTATTTGTATCATAAATTTTGTCTTGACCCTGTAAACCTCCCTCCATAGTTACGAAAAATACGTTACTGTTATTGCTCTTTATATCCCAGCTATAAGTACAAACGTCTCCAGACTTTAGTCCATTGATAATTATTGAGGAGCTTTTAAATTGCTCTCCAACACCAACTTGATCAAGGTGTATTGCAACTTCTCCGTTTGATGCATCATCGACAACAGTAAGACCACCCTCTGCACCTGTCCAAGTGCCAATATTATTTACTTCGTTCGGCGAAGGGGTTGCTGCATTATCAGTTGGGTAAAAATTCTCGATTACAGGTATCTCTGAATCAGAATCAGAATCAGAATCGGAATCCGTAGAATCTCCCCTTAAGTCTGCAGCATTCTTATAAAGGTTAGGAAAATCCACAAGGCTAAATGGCCCTCCAAAAATAGTTTCCCATTTATGCCAAGACATTAATCCTTCGTTGTTCCCCCATAAAGAAGTATCATAGACCACATCATTATTAAACCTGTCTAAATAATTATTTATCGTTTTTTGATTTCCATCGAACATCTGAAAACTTCTCCAAAGAACAGTACCTGTACCATTATCCATGGTCAACAATTCGCCATCGAAAGCATATCTTGTTCTGTTATCCAAAAATCCTGCTTGGTAATCCAACATAAGTTTAAGACTCTTTCCTTGATTTCCGGTTGCATAGCTATCGTCCAAACTTGGAAATCTATCCTCAACTCCTTCAGTATGAGTTAAGGAGTAAAATTCGTCCCAACCATCTTTATTACCGCTATTGAGCGTATAGTTTGCATGATGTTGTGCAATCATTGCAATTTCTGAAAGCGCTATCCAGGTATAGTTTAGCTCTGTAAAATTAGGTCCATTATTACGCTGAATATCAACATTTCCTCCTTCAGCAGAAGTAGCTACTTCATAAACTCTTCTTAAATGATCCTTTGTTTTTTGCTTTAAGGTATTATTCTGACCATAAGTTGCGGTCTTAACCAAATACTCTAAATGTCCCATATTACGATTATTACCTACATCGGCTGCTGCATGGATTTTACCTCCAACACCATTACCATTAGCATCATAATAGTATCTATTTTGAGAATATGCAGATAATCCAGAGATAGAGCCGTTCTTAAAACTTTGCTCGTAATTATCAAAATCTCGCCAATCTTCAACATAGTATTCAAACTCCATATCCAAGGCAGCATCAACGAAATCTCCTAATTCCGTTAACCAGTCATAAATTATAACCTGTTTACTTAAAAAATCTTCATTTTCTGAAACAACTTGGCTAATTAGCGCAAAACTATCCCACATAGCCGAAGCCTTAGAAATAGATACAAAATATGGGTTAATCGGTTTAAAATGAACGCCCTTAACATATCTCGTGGCAGTGCCCCAAGTAGTATTAGAACGATAGGTGCCGTTCCAAATATCCAAATCGTCATCTGTAACGGTTTCATGTAAATCTATCAGTACTTTCATAGCAATATCCACTGCCCATTCTTCAGCAAGTTTTGTTACGCCATTAATTGTAACAGATTCTCCCTTATAAGGATCCTGGGTAAAGAGAAAAGCATACTGTGCCGCTACATGTAATGCATTCGTATAATCGGTATATCTTCGGTATTCTGGATGAGCTCCTGAAAAATAAGGTTCGTCCCTTCTTGCATTACTTTCTCCTCCGTTTGATAATGGGTTTTCAGGTGGGTTTGCCTCCGCAAAAGTATATTCGGTACCCCATAACAGATGATTATCCTCTCCCATGTAATTATCCAAGAGCGTTTTTCTTCTTTGAATAATATCATTCTGATAGTACTGAAAAGTATAGCCATCTTTATGTCTCAACGCTACTTCCGGCGCTTGTATTAAATCTTCGAATACCGCTTGTTGCTCTAATATCGCCTGCGATTGTGCCTGGTTATGCAAAGAACAACATAAAAAAAGAATAAAAAAACGACGTATTAAATTCCGGGTAGGGTAATATAATATTATACTCATAGCGATGTGGGGCATGCTTTATAGGTTAATAGCGAAATGGGAAAATAGATTTCTATTTAATAGGTCTACGTATTCTTAACGCACTTTAGATTAAAAGCTTTGCATAAAATCGATGAAATACACTATTTTAACGAAATTTTTAGTCTATTACATAAATTCATTAATTTGTTCGGCTTTTAAGATTTCGCCATATTGCCTAAAAAATAGTTTTTAAATGCAGAAAGTACTGTCCTACTTAATTACACCTATTTTCTTCATTGCCTTTGGAACTTGCTTGCTTGTCTTCCATCCCATACAATGGCTAGGATTTCGTTTATTTGGTTATAATGGTCTAAAAAAAACAGTGAGCATCCTAAACTGGTGCTTAATGAGAAGTACTAACATTCTTGGCACCAGTTATACCTTTTCAAATTCGTACACCATTCCAACGGGAAGACCTCTCGTTATAGTAACCAATCATCAAAGCATGTATGACATTCCCCCTATTATTTGGCACATGCGCAAATACCATCCAAAATTTGTTAGCAAAAAAGAATTGGGGAAAGGCATTCCAAGCGTTTCGTTTAATCTAGTTCATGGCGGTTCCGTATTGATTGACAGAAATGATGGAAAAGGAGCCCTAATGGAAATTGGCAAATTGGGCAGTTACATTGAGAATAACAACAGAAGTGCCGTTATTTTTCCTGAAGGTACCAGAAGTAGGGATGGCCATCCCAAACCTTTTAAGCCTATGGGCCTGAAAATGTTATTAAAAAAAGCGCCCTCAGCACTAATCATACCCATTAGTATTAATAATTCTTGGAAATTAGTACGTTATGGAAAATTTCCCATGGGTCTAGGAGCAAAGGTCTCTTTTAAAATACATGAACCTATAGAGAATATAGGTAATGTTGAACAACTTATAACACAAATTGAAGCCGCAGTAAACTCAGGTATAAATTCATTTAAATGAGCGATTCAGAGCTAGTTGAAGAAACCATTACTTTTGTAAAAGAAACGTTGCAAGGTGCAGAAGGAGGTCATGATTGGTTTCATATACAACGGGTTTTCAATAATTCCCTACTCATTGCAAAAGATGAAAAAGTTAATGTACTAATTGTAAGTCTAAGTGCTTTATTACACGATATAGCGGACGCTAAATTTTATAACGGAGATGAAACTATTGGCCCTAAAATAG
Organism: Maribacter sp. R77961; assembly: GCF_044594925.1. Lineage (GTDB taxonomy): Bacteria > Bacteroidota > Bacteroidia > Flavobacteriales > Flavobacteriaceae > Maribacter. Next base: position 2,928,137 of record NZ_CP138991.1, read on the forward strand.
CTATGGAATTTTTAAAATCAATAGAAGTGTCCAAAGATGTTATAGCGCACGTCGTTCAAATTATTGAAAATATCTCTTTTAAAGTAAGTTTAGATTCAGGAGAAAAAGAACGAACGCGCTTTACTTCTAAAGAACTACAAGTTGTTCAGGATGCAGACCGTCTAGACGCTATTGGCGCTATAGGGATTGCGCGCACCTTTAATTATGGCGGTTTTAAGAATAGGGAAATCTATAATCCCAATATTTCGCCAAACCTAGAAATGAGCAAAGAGGAGTATAAAAAATCTACTGCACCGACCATTAATCACTTCTATGAAAAGTTATTGCTGATAAAAGATAAAATGAACACGCCAACAGGTAGAAAACTAGCTAAAGAACGTCACGATTATATGCTTGGTTTTTTAGCGCAATTCTATAAGGAATGGAATGTACTACTTCCCAAGGCATAATAGTTTTGAGCATCCTATATAAAACCTAGCTAAAACAATTTCATTTGTCCATTCTTATACTGTTCATGTAATTCCGTATTTAATCTAGGAAAAGATTTTTCTTTAAAATATCTGCGCCTAGCAACATCGACCATATCGTGAATTTGAGTTGCTATTTTACCTTCTCCACGACTTCTTATACCGAATCTACTATCGTTGAGATTACCCCCATGACATTCCTGTATTTGATGGAGTACCTTTTCGGCCTTATCTGGCATTGTCTTTTTAATCCAATCCATAAAAATACCTCCAATAGCCCCATTTAGACGCACCACCGTAAAAGCGAATGACCTTGCGCCCTTATCGGAGACAGCTTTTGCCAATTGTAGCACCTCATGACTATTAATTCCAGGAATTATAGGCGCAAGCATAGCATTAACGGGAATGTTATGTTCTGAAAGTACGCTTATGGCTTCTAATCTTTTCTTAATGGTAGTAGTTCTGGGTTCTAAAATTCTTCTCGTAGCCTCCGACATCGATGTAACCGAGATATTTACTCCGATTAAGCCATTTTTATTCAGCTCCTTTAGAATGTCCAAATCCCTTAAAATCAATGCATTTTTAGTAATTATACCAACAGGATGTCTGTACTTTAAGAATACCTCCAAGCACTGGCGGGTAATCTCATATTTCTTTTCTGCGGGCTGGTAGCAATCGGTATTCCCTGAGAGTACAACAGTACAAGCTTTCCAATTTTTACTTTTTAGTTTTGTTTCTAGCAGTCTTGGAGCATCTTTTTTAATGAGAATTTTTCTTTCAAAATCTAGACCGGGACTATAGCCCCAAAACTCATGGGTGTTTCTTGCATAACAATAAATACAACCGTGTTCGCATCCTTGATATGTATTCATAGAATATTGCATGCCTACATCCGGACTACTGACTTTATTAACTATACTCTTCGGAAAGATAGGGATATACTGAGTTCGGTTACTGTGCGCCTCTTCACCTTCTAGGTGACAATACTCCAGAAAATCAGCTCTGGTTTCATAAATGTGCTCTAAAAACTTATTTGGAGTATTCAGTTGAGCTCCTCTTCCTTTGATTGGTTTATTAGATGACATTTATTGGATTTGTTCCAAAAATATGGAATTAATCCAAATTATAAATTTATTTAACATCAACTTCTATCAATTGCTTTTTGCTGCCTCTTTTAGCATAAAAGAGAAGTTCATCGGCACTATTATCAATTAGTGGTTTTGAGACCATTAAAGGAAGTCGGGCATCAGCATCATCAATTACCTTATCGTAAGTCATATGTCCTTGTTCATCTAATTTGATTAAAAAGATATTTCTATTTCTACTTAAGCCCTGCTTAAACATAATACGTTCCGCACTAAGTTGTTGTGGATTTTCCGAGGAAGTACTTATAAAAAAATAGGTGTCGTTATCCTTGGTATAAGCGCTGTAAGAGGCGTATGCCCCATCTCCCTGGGTAACTTCTGTCTTGTTGATGTTCCGCGCCCAAAGCATATCTCCTGTGGCGTTCAATTTGGCACTGACAATATCATTATGGTGGTATCTTGTTACCATGACACGACCTCCGCTTGAATTGGCTTGTACACTATTACTGGTAAAATATTCTTCAGCATTAAATAGAATGGCCCCGCTGGCTGTAACATCCATACTTTTAAAAACAAGGTTCTTGATGTTTTTGTCCTCTTCTCGGCCAAACTTATCCAACATAAATTGTTGTGAGAAGGCATTGAACTTCTGTGATTCTATTTTCAAAGAACTAGGGTTCAACTTAAAATAAGAAATTCCATTATAACGATTATCCTTTCGGTCTGCATAGAATCCTACACATAGTAATTGTTCATTTTTAAATATAGGTTTTAAAGCCTCCGGGAATTTTCCTGAGGTGTAAAAGGATTGTGTATCCCTATCACTGTTTGATATCCTGACCAATTCATATTGAAACTTACGTTCTGTAGCATTAAAACGTTTCTTTTTAAAATAAGCCTTACCTACTAAATAGACATTACTTAAATCTTCCGAGAACGCAATATTTTCGAAAGCATAGTTCTTCTCTTCTACCTCTAAAGAAAAATCATGCTCCATTAATTTGCGCAAACTAGAATCAAAAACATAAATGAAGTGTTTATTCTCCTTACGTCTTTTAAAATGTGAAGTTATTGCAAAAGCAGTTTTGTCATCATTGAACAATACGGAAGTAGTGAATCCTTTGGAAAAATTTCGATTGTAATAGTTTCTATCCAAAGGTTGCTGTACAATTTCCGAAGGAATAGAAAGCAAGACTTCTTTTGTAAAGGCAAAGTTGGCAAAAGGACTTCTATGAACGATATACTCGTACGCAAGCGAACCGTAATTGTATTCTAAAAACAGCAGGTATACCTGACCGTTTTTAACATAGGCTTCAACAAAATTAGATTTCTTTAGCTTATAATTATACTCGGACAAAAGCTCAAGATTCTCATTGTAATGCTCTATAAGATATCCCTTTGGCTTTAAGATTATTCCAGAAAAGTATGACCGTACCACCACAGTACCGCCATTACCATCGTCTGCAATAGCCAATAAATTAGAATATTTGTGTTTGTCGTTATATTTTTCACCGATGGTATACACCACATCGTTCTCCTGAGCATTGGCCCCAAAGATTGTTGCTATAAGTAGCATTATGGCAATATGTTTTTTGAACATGTTCGTTACGCTTTGCGTTACGAACCTGGGAAATCTGCTTTGCGCTTATCTAGAAATGCCGTTGTACCTTCGGTAAAATCGTTCGTTCCAAAACACGCACCAAACGCCTTAATCTCCTGTTCGTAACCGTTTACAGTATTCTTAAAACCAGCATTTATGGCTTTTATTGCATAGGAAATGGCAACACTAGAATTGTTGGATATTTTATTGGCTATTTTACTACATAGGGGAAGTAACTCTTCTAGCGTGGTCACGTGATTTACCAGGCCATAAGATTTGGCTTGTTCTGCAGAGATCATTCCTGCGGTCATGATTAATTCCATAGCCCGACCTTTACCTACCAATTGTGGTAATCTTTGCGTGCCTCCATAACCGGGTATAACCCCTAAAGAAACTTCGGGAAGTCCCATTTTGGCATTATCACTAGCGACTCTAAAATGACAAGACATCGCCAATTCCAAACCACCTCCAAGCGCAAAACCATTTACCGCAGCGATAACGGGGGTGGATAGGTTCTCTATAAAATCAAACAAAATTTCTTGTCCTTTTGCGGCCAGCTTTTTTCCTTCTTTTACAGAAAAGTTGGCAAACTCGGATATATCCGCTCCCGCCACAAAGGCTTTTTCTCCACTACCAGTAACAATGATGGCTTTAACTTCTTTATCACCCTCCAAGTCCTTAAACGCATTATGCAACTCTTTTATAGTTTCCTTGTTCAAAGCGTTTAGTTTTTTTGGACGATTTATCGTTACAGTAGCTATAGCAGCCTTTTTAGTAATTAAAATAGTGTTGTAAGACATTTAAATTATTTTTTAATGATAAAAGGGTGGTGCTTTTCCTGCGGAAATTTTACACAAAAAACGGTTCCTTTACCGGGTTGCGATGTGAAATTGATTTTCCCTTTATAGGTTTCTACGATATTTTTAACCATCCCAAGACCTAGCCCCATTCCACTGGTCTTGGTGGTAAATTTTGGTTCAAATATCTTATCGGTAAACTCTGGTTCAATTCCTATACCGTTGTCAGCCACAGAAATCTTCACCATATCCTTTTCCGAGGCCACGGAGACCAATATTCGTGGAGATTTTACTTCTGGCACCGCCTGGATAGCATTCTTTACTAAATTAGTCACCACTCTTATTAACTGCGTACGGTCTAGTTTAGCAATAATTTCCTCCTCTTCGGCTATAAAATGAATATAATCTTCATTGAAGATATCTAACGCAAGTTTTACGATTTTAACCACGTTCAATGTTTCGTTTTGCTGTGCCGGCATTTCTGCAAAATTGGAAAATGCCGATGCAATACTGCTCATGGTGTCTATTTGCTGAATAAGGGTAGTAGAATATTCCTTTACTTTTTTATCTATCTCAGGGTCTTCCGCATTAAATTTTCGCTCAAAACTTTGCACACTTAGACGCATTGGAGTCAAGGGGTTTTTTATCTCATGTGCTACCTGCTTTGCCATTTCTCTCCAAGCCTGTTCTCGTTCACTTTTTGCCAATTTAGCCGCACTTTGGCTTAGTTCATCAATCATCGCATTATAAGAGGAAATCAGTTTTTCTATTTCCTCGCCAGGTTTTTCAATATGGATTTTTTCATTTCTTTTGGTAAGATTAGTTCTTCCCATCATATCAGAAATGGTTTCTAATGACCTTGTAATATATTTTGAAATAAAGAACGCAAAGGCAATTGCAATCAATAACATTACAAGATATACTCCTCCCAAACGTATTAGGAATTCCCTAAGCTCTTTATCGTTGAAAGAGTTGTCCTCAAAATAAGGGAGGTTTATAATTCCTATAGGTTTAAACTGGTGGTCGGCAATGTACGTATAAGAAGCTTGGTATTTATCCCCGGCCGCAGACCGTTCCTCTACATACCTTTTATCCGCGCTAGCCTCTAAGTGGTTTAGGATTACTGGGTCTAAACAAATAGATAAAGAATCGTTTTCAAACTTTGGCCTGGAACTTTTAATAAGCTGACCTTCTAAGGAATACAGATTAAAATTCATATTCTGTACTACCGCAATTTCGTAAATCTCATCTTTAAAGATGAGCCCTAGATTTTCTGTGGTAACGGGATAGGTGGTTTTTTGAATGGCCAAATCTATACTTTGGCGTATCTGTTCCTCTTTCCTTTCCATCCTGTCTTGATGGTAATCTCTATTTATCTCTTGAAACTGATAAATGGTAGTAGCTAAGATTAAAACAGAGGCCAACAACACCAGAAAAATCATGGCAAAGAAAATACGTGACCTTAGGGATAACTTCTTTAGCAAGGGTATGGTGTTTCATTCAAAGTTAGCAAATATCGAACCAAATTATTCAAACTCAAATACAAGCATCAAAAACAAACTCAAAAAAGAAAAACCATTTGAAACTAAAACTTGTATTTGCCCTTGTTTACGCCTCCGGGTTTTTATGACGAATACGCTTATAAAGCTTTATCCCCAGCATTAATAATATGCCTAACACAAGGATTCCGGCAACTCCAAAAATCCAGTTAAAGGTGCTTTTCAAGATTACCAGAAAAACTACCGAGAATAGAATCAGTGTTGCCCCTTCATTCCAAATACGCATGTAATTGGAAGTATAATTAATGTCATCCTTTTGGAATTTTTTAAAAATATGATGATTTCTCAGATGATATATGACAAGCAACAGCACAAAACCAAGTTTAATATGCATCCAGGGTTGTTGCAGCCAGTATGGTGCTAAAACCAATAACCATATCGCAAATATGGTCGCCAAAATTGCCGATGGCCATGTAATGATATACCATAGCCTTTTGGACATCAATTTCAATTGTTTAGATAGAATCTCTTTCTCTGGTGATGGTTTCTGACTAGCTTCAATATGATAAATGAATAGTCTAGGAATATAGAAAAGTCCTGCAAACCACGTTATCACAAAAATGAGATGCAGGGCTTTTATATAATTGTAATATTCACTCATAAAATTAGGGTTCTAACTTCAAGTTTAGGCAACGAATTTCCGTTCAAACTTCAAAATTCAAAGTTAGTGAAACCTAGTTCAAATTACTTTATAACCTCAAAGCACCTACACCACTTTCCCACAATTTTTTATTCATAGCGGGAAGGTCTTTTTGAAGAAGTTCCGTTCCTCTAGATTTTAAACTATTCCATTGCTGGTCTAATTCGTTTTTTCTTTCCAAATTGGCTTTATTGACCCTTGGTATACTGCTGGTGGTTTGATTAATTAAGAACAGATACTCCGCGGTGAATTTGTTAGGAAAATTTTCCACATCATCATACGCTTGTGATTTACGTTGAATCATAGCTTCGTCCCAAGCCTTCATCTTTTCCAATAAAGTATGAGCCTCAGTTTTAACTTCGTCATTTTCTATCGCTGTCAAAAGTGTTTTAAGATTGTCCTGTACACCATATAACGTATTCACCATGTTGTGCATCTCCGTAACCTTTGTTTCCATTTCTGACATTAAAACATCAAATTCAGCATACTGTCCCGGTTTTGTTTCAAAGCTTGGAACCGCTTTAATATTGCCTTGTGTTTGCACTACTTTCTTCCCTACTTGTAGCTTAATGTCATATATTCCAGGAATGGCTTTATGACCATTGAATCCGGCTTCAATATATGCTCCGGGAATTCCTGGCATCGTATGGTGACTCATATTCCAAACAAAACGATTAAGTCCCTCTTCTTTGGACAAGGTGGGTTCTGGGGATGGCCCGCCACCATTATGTGGTTGGTATTGTGGGTCTTTTTCCGAACTTAAGGTTCTGATCAGCTTACCGTCAGCATTTCTTATCTCCATGGATAAGGTAACGGTATCTTCTAACTGAGGTAGTTCATAATAAATAACCAATCCATTCGCAGGGTTAACTCCATTAAAAGGATGTGTTCCATCAAAGGTTTTAGAATTACCGTTCAATTGACTTCCCCATGAACCATTATAAGCCAGCGCCGGTTTGTATATATGAACCTGTTTTTTTGGAGCATCAAATTGCGGAAGCAGTTCTAGGTCATCCAAAATCCAAAAGGCACGCCCCGAAGTAGCAACAATTAAATCTCCCTGGTGCACTTTTAAATCGGTTATTGGAGTAACAGGAAGGTTTAATTGTAATGACTCCCAAGATTTTCCATCATTATAAGAAACATACATCCCTTTTTCTGTACCTGCATATAAAAGCCCTTTCTTAATTGGATCTTCGCGTACTACCCTAGTAAACGCCCCATAAGGAATACCACTACTAATATTTGTCCATGTTTTACCGTAATCTGTTGTTTTATAAATGGCTGGCGTATAATCATTGAACTTATATTTTGTAGTTGCTATATACGCTGTAGCAGGGTCATGTGGTGACACCTCTATGGCATTGACCAAACATTCATTTAACCCTTTAGGCGTAACGTTTTGCCAAGTTTTCATATTATCTCTGGTCACTTGAACAAAGCCATCATCGCTGCCCGAATAAAAAACACCTTTCTCGTGGGGAGATTCTATTAAATAGGACAATGTACCGTAGTTTTCCGCTCCTACGGCTTCATTGGTATACGGGCCACCACCGTTTCCTTGTTTTTCATCGATATCCCTTGTCAGGTCTGGGGACATTTCTTTCCAAGAAACTCCCATATCCGTAGTTTTTAATACCAACTGTGCCCCATGATAAAAGGTATTAGGCTCATGTTTAGAACGAATAATAGGTGCATTCCAATTGTATAAATACCTCATATTCCGGGCTTCCCTTCCTAAATATTGAATGGGGGCTGCCATTATTTTTGTAGAAGCTTTAGATTTCGTGTCCAGAATTTCTATGGTACCCAAATAACTTCCGCCCATGACATATCTAGGATTATCCGGGTCAAAGGCCAAGAAGGCACTTTCACCACCGGCAGACGGACTAAATTCTCCAATGGATATTCCACCACTGCCATTTGCCATATTGGCTAGCATTGCCGAAGAATAATCCTGTTGTCCCGCATAAACGTTATAAGGAAATAAATTGTCTGCGTTAATACGATAAAACTGCCCTGTAGGCATATTTAATTGTGTAGACCAACTTGCTCCAAAATCAAAAGAAACGGCAGCACCTCCATCATTTGCAATCACCATATTTTTGGAATTATCAGGATTAATCCACAGATCGTGATAATCCCCATGCGTACCCGATAACCTTTCCCAAGTTTTACCACCATCTGTTGAGCGCAATGCAGGTGCACTTAAGACGTAAACTGTATCGGCATCATTAGGATCTGCAAATACTTCAATATAATACCAGGCACGTTGCACCAAGCGGTTATCTCCACTAACCATAGACCAAGACGCTCCTGCGTCATTAGAAACAAATAGACCACCTTTATCCGCATTGGAATCGCTCTCAATAAGTGCATAGACCTTGTTAGAATTAGCCGGGCTAACGGCTATCGCCATTTTACCTTTTTCATTTGGTAAACCTTTATGAATTTTAGACCAAGTTTCCCCTGCATCGGTAGATTTATATAATCCGCTTCCTTCACCTCCACTAATAACCATATTAGGTTTACGTTGGTGTTCCCACATTGCGGCGTACATAATCTCCGGGTAATTAGCATCCATTGAGAGTTCGGCAGCACCTGTTAAATTATTCACGAACAAGGTATTTTTCCACGTTACTCCGCCGTCTATGGATTTGTAGATTCCCCTCTCTTTATTACCCGCATGCAATGCTCCCTGTGCGGCAACGTAAACAATATTAGGATTAGTTGGGTGAATAATAACCCGAGAAATATGTTGTGTCTTTTCCAGACCTAGATGCTTCCATGTTTTTCCTGCATCTGTAGATTTATACACACCATCGCCATAAGATGTCATAACCCCTCTCGGCGCATGTTCTCCCATACCAACATAAACAATATTAGGGTCAGATTTAGAGACAGCCACTGCTCCAACAGAACCAGTTTTAAAATATCCGTCAGAAATATTCTCCCATTTTTGACCGGCCGTTTCAGTTTTCCAAAGGCCACCACCTGTTGTTCCCATATAGTAGGTCATAGGATCGTCAACAACACCACTGGCTGTGACCGACCGCCCACCTCTGTAGGGGCCAATATTTCGATATTTTACTGGTTGAAAATATTCATTAACCGTTTGCCCGAAGGTTATTGTTATGGTTAAAAACGTTAGGATTAGGAGTTGGATGTTGTTTTTCATTTTGCTTGTTGTTACAATATAATGTTTCATATTTAGCGTCCTCCCCTTGGCAGGGGGGAGGAACTATATCCCTTAACTTTCATTCAACGTACTTCTACCATGGAGCACCGCACATCAAACGACTCTCACCTACTCCTCCTCAACAAACAAGTAGTTTAATTTCAAATCATTAAAGGCACTGTTAAATTCTTGAAGCTCTTTTGAAATTACAGCGTCAAAAGCAGCTAACTCCTTGTTTATTTTCCCAGTTAGTTCATTCTTAACAGCAATGTCCTGTTCCGTAGGCGGAAAATCATCAATAGCTACCAAACTATTTAAATGCCCTAATTTGTTCGTAAGCTTAATAGGAAAGTTTAACGGATCTTGATTACTTCTGTTTTTAGTTTGATACAAAGCCTTCTCAACTTCTTCTAAACGCTCTTTCATCGCTTTGGCTTTCTCCACCAATTCCTTTGTGGCTGCATTGTTCTTATACAGAGAGGAAAAAGCATCCAGCTGTTTATTAATTTTTCTAATCTTCTTTATGGATTGATGCGCTTTATCAATAGTTGTGTTAATATCGGTTATAAAGTCAAACTGCTTTTGCATTTCCATAACTGAAGCCTCTGCTCGCGGGTCAGGTACAATCTTAAATGTTTCCGTACTTATATCACCGTTTACATTCAGATGAACTTTGTAATTTCCTGGAACCGCTTTGGCACCGTCTAAACTGGCCCACCATAAAATCATCCCATCCAGCTTTTTAGCTCCTTTTCCACGTGTATCCCATACAAAAGTATTTCCTCCTTGTTTCACATTTAGCTTTTTACTTTTCTCCTTGGCCGAATTGCTATAGTTAGCCAGTGTATCGCCCGACATTGAAGTAAAGGTTAGACTAACACTATCTTTTTCTGAAAGATTTTTTAGATAAAAATGCGTTACCACGCCACTAGGATGATTTTGCCCCGCAGTTTTAGAAGGGGTTTTAGCAGCTCTACCCTTAGTTCTATACGAATCCTTAGGCTTATATAAGATTGATGCGGCTGACTTTTTATTACCGTCTAACTGATGAAGTACGGTTAAATCATCTAGCACCCAAACACTACGCCCTTGTGTTGCAACAATTAGGTTGTTATCCTTAATCGTTAAATCAGTTACAGGCACAATGGGTAAATTCAATTGAAAAGGTCTCCAGTTTGCTCCATCATCAAAAGAAATGTACATCCCTGTCTCTGTACCTGCATACAACAAACCTTTCCTCTTCGGGTCTTCCCGAACTACTCTTGTAAAATGCTCGTTAGGGATACCGTTGGTAATCTTTGTCCATGTCTGACCGTAATCTGTAGTTTTGTATAGGTAAGGCTCAAAATCACCTAATTTATATCGTGTTGCGGCAACATAGCAAGTACCGGCATCAAAAGCGGAAGGTTCAATACTATTAATCATATTCCATTCTGGCATATTGGCGGGGGTTACATTATCCCAAGAAGCTCCACCATCCTTTGAAACGTGCACTAATCCATCATCACTACCTACCCAAAGCAAGCCTTCTTTTAAGGGGCTTTCATTGGCTGCAAAAATGGTGCAATAGTACTCTACGCTTGTATTATCCTGAGTTATAGGACCTCCACTTGAACCCAATTTTGTAGGGTCATTTCTAGTAAGGTCACCGCTTAAAACCTTCCAACTTTGCCCTTCATTTTCAGAAACATGCACATGCTGAGAAAAAGTATATAGTTTCTTTGGATTATGCCTGCTGAAAATAATAGGGAAATTCCATTGAAAACGGTATTTCATAGCTTCAGCTCCTGCTCCCATAGGGTTATCTGGCCAAACATTAATTCCTCTTACCGTTCCTTTGTCATGATTTACACGTGTTAGGAAACCGTCATAACTGCCGCCGTAAACGATATCATTATTCGTTGGGTCAACTGCTATATGGGCAGATTCCCCTCCTGCGGTTGGCTCCCAATCAGACTCATCTATGCTGCTACCATCACTTCTATGATTAATACGTAAGGTAGAATTGTCTTGCTGCGCTACATAAATACGATACGGGAAAGCATCATCTGTAGTTACTCTGTAGAATTGGGCAGTTGGCTGATTGTAATAGGTACTCCAAGTTTCGCCACCATCATAAGAAATCTGTGCGCCACCGTCATCGCCAATAATCATTCGCTGCGAATTTTCTGGAGCTATCCAAAGATCATGGTGATCCCCATGAGGTGCGTTAAACGTATTAAAGGTTTTACCCCCATCGGTAGATTTATGATATCTAACGTTTAAAACATAAACAACATCCTCGTCTTCTGTATCTGCGTATACCCTAGTGTAGTACCATGCCCTTTGACGTAACTTACGCTCGCTATTGACTTGAGTCCATTTTTTACCTCCATCATCAGAACGGTACAAGCCCCCTTTTTCTTTGTTTTCTACAATGGCCCAAACCCGTTCCGAATTTTTAGGAGAAACGGTAACTCCCATTATTCCTAGAGTATCCTTTGGAAAACCCTCGTTCTTTGAAATTTCTGTCCAGGTTTCACCACTATCTGTACTTTTCCAAAGGGCAGAACCTTCGCCACCACTACTTAAACTGTAAGGTGTTCGTTGCGCGCGCCATGTAGAAGCATATAATATTCTAGGGTTATTAGGGTCTAAGGTTAAATCAACTGCACCAGCCTGATCATTGACGAATAATACTTGTTTCCAGTTTTTACCTCCGTCGGTACTTTTATAAATACCCCTTTCTTTTGTTGGCTTGTAAATATTACCCAACACAGCTGCGTAAACCGTATTATAATCCGTAGGATGCACTTTTATTCTGGGTACATGACGGCTATTTTTCAATCCGGCGGACACCCATGTTTTACCTCCATTCTCTGTTTTCCAAATTCCGTAACCAGAAGACACATTACCACGAAGGGTTTTTTCCCCTCCCCCTACATAGATAACATTTGGGTCGCTCTTTGCTACCTCAACAGCACCAATGCTACCTCCAAAATAACCATCGGATATATTATTCCATGTACGACCACCGTCTAATGTTTTCCAAACACCACCACCTGCAGCTCCAAAATAGAATAGATTAGGTTCTCCTGGCACACCCGTTACCGCCGCGGAACGGCCACCCCTGAACGGCCCTACCAAACGATAATCCAAACTAGAATATAAGTCCTCTGGATATTGCACTGAAACAGTATTCGATTTTTTCTTACGTTGCGAATTCGTATTAGTAGGAAACAGAAATAAGACAAGCATTAGAGCACCCGCCCAAGTATAGAAATTTTTCATTTTTTAAGTAGTTGAATTAGTCTAGCTTAAATGTAATGAAAAAGGAGTATTCTAGTGAAATTACAAAGCAAATTTATTCCTCATTTTTATCAGAAATTTCCTTGTACGCTTTGTTTGATTTAAATAATTCTATGAAACTATAAATAAGCATACAAACAGAAACTATAAGTAATCCGATAATAAGTAAGCGCATAAGTAAAGAGGTCTTTTAGTATTAGAAACACTTTCTATCCAAAAGTCACTCTTTGACTGAAATAACTATAAATGCGCAGTCAATTTAAGTTTGGTATTAACAAATACTAGTTCAAGAATTGTAAACAAACGGGACTAGGCAGTTGTTCATTTTTAAGGAAGGTCAATCTACCTGTATCAATATTACGCTTGAAGATTGATATATTGTTGCTCTTCTGGTTAGCTACGAGCAAAAAATTATTAGTCGGGTCTATTGAAAAATTTCTTGGCCAATCTCCTCTAACCGGCTCTCTGCCAATTAAATTCAACTTACCTGAATCAGTATCTACCTTAAAGATAACTATGGTGTTTTCACCTCTATTAGAGCCATAGAGAAACTTTCCATCTTTTGATAAATGTATATCGGCACAATAACTATCTCCTTTAAACTCCTTTGAAACAGTACTTTTTGTCTCAACCTCATCGTAATCGTTTTCAGTATTCCTTTTAAGCAGAGTAATGGTCGAATTCAATTCATTTATGATATAAAGAAATTCATCATTCTCCGAAAAAACAAAATGCCTGGGTCCTGCACCCTTCGGCAAATCTATAGACGGTTTTGCGCTTGCAACAAATTGCCCGTTCTTTTGCTGATATCTTTTAACAGCATCGAGACCTAAATCTGACACAAACAACTCGTTTCCTTTGCCTTTGGCCATGTGTGCATGTGGTTTGGAAATGGAGTCCTTATTTAAGTGGTTTATAATTTGATGTTTTTCAGATAAACTACCATCATCCTTCAAATTGGCAATCATAACATTACCACCGGTATAATTCGATGCAACTAATTGGTTTTTACCTGTAAGGGTAACATGACAAGGATGTGCGCCTCCAGTGCCTATACTATTTTGCAGCGTCAATAGCCCTTCGTTGATTTTGAAAGCGGAAACACCTCCGCCTAATGAATCAAAATCTGCCGTTTCTTGAACAGCATACAAATTCTTTTGGTCTGGCGAAATAGTCAAAAAAGATGGGTTGGGTAAAACTGCCGCTAGTTTTTTAGCAGCAAGTTCACCAGTTTCAGGATTAAAGCTATACGAGTAAATACCCTCACTATTCCCATCAGTATATGTGCCTACAAATAATTGATATGTTTTAGACTGTTGTTTCATTTCACATCCAATCAATAGGGTTACACAGAAAAATACTAGATACAGGTATTTATTTCTCATCGTTTAAGAATTTATTCGCCTAAAAATATGAACTTTGGGTGATATTAGGTTTTCTAGCTGTGAGAAATATCTAAAACACTATTGAGAAACCATTTATCCAATTTATTTGCGCTACGTGCCCATTATTTTCAATACTCTGAACTCCTCACTACATTGGTCTTCTTTTTTAGTTATTAGAACACTATAAAAGAAAACTAAAAAAGTAATACTAATCTTACAAAAAAATAAAAGGCAATAAGAAATAATCCAAAATACCCAATAGAGGGTATTTTTTAAACTTCCTTATACACTTATACTGCGGTATTTAATTACATTTAGAACCCTAAAATTTACTTTCAGCCAACCTACTTTACAAACATCAAATTTTAATGGATAAATTGTTAAGGATACAAATAGTTCATAATGAAAATTAAAACACTTTCCATTGCTGTACTCTTTGTACTTGTGAAAATTCATGGGCAGTCTTTCCCTGGATTTTCTGGCGATAATTATAATGGTGTTTATGGTATGGTTGCAAATCCTGCAAATATTGCAGATTCTAGAGTTAAAATGGATATAACACTCCTCTCAGGAAATTTTATTGGAAGTACGGATTACATTTCGCTTACGCAAACAAATATTGGTGGGTTTTTAAAAGGTTTTGAATTTGGTAACGATGTAGACAGAAATGCTACCAATGAAAATGAAATTTTAGCGAACGAAGATTATATAGGACCTTCTTTTATTTACGCTATTGATGATATAAATAGTATTGGAATGTATACGCGGCTGAGAAAATTTCGTAATTATAACGGTATAAATGGTCTCCTTTTTGAAACCATCTTAGGTAATGCTTTAGCACAAGATTACGATTTTTCCATCAAAAACTCTGATACCTCAGTTCATATGTGGGGTGAGGTTGGTTTTTCTTATGCAAGAGTTCTAATAAATGAAGGGAACCATTTTTTCAAGGCTGGAGGAGCAGTAAAACTACTTTTAGGAGGCGGAAGTGCTCAAAGTCAATCCAATCTTTTAAACGGCTCATACAATGCAACGGATCAAACCCTTAACTTTCAAGGAGATATCTCCTATGTAACCACTTTTGGCAACGAAACCCCAAATTTAACTTTAAGAGGCCTAGGTTTTGGAGGTGCTTTTGATGTTGGTTTGGTATATGAATTTCGCACGGACGCTGCAAGATCAATGGCGGCGTATCAGGGAGAAAGAGAACGAAACAAGTACAAGCTTAAGATAGGAGTATCCCTGTTAGATTATGGTGAAATTTACTATAGAGATCAAGGACAGACCCAATATACCGAATTGGACGGTTCTATTCCTATTACCGATTTTTCCAGTGAAAGCCTAAACCAAATCTTAATTGAAGATTTTGAAAGCGATGGTATTACTAGAGAAGGAAGATTAACAGTTGCCCTACCCACATCATTGCAATTTAACATAGATTACAAAGCCTACAGGGATATTTATCTCAACATAGAATACAACCAAACCATGGTTGAAAAAACGGCTTTATATAATAATAATCGTATTAATCATTTAACCATAACACCCAGGTATGAGCGTAAAAATGTAGGTGCTTTTCTACCCGTAAGTTTTAGTCCTTTAGGCGGCACTGCTATTGGGGCGGGATTACGATTAGGGCCATTAGTAATTGGTTCTGGAAGTTTACTTTCTAACTTAGTTTTAAAAACCCCAAAAAATATTAATGTGTTTGCGGCGGTAAGAATTATAACCCATCATGTGGGGAAAAGGCGATGATTAATTACTAAAATAACGGATTAGAGCACCGTCATTTAATATTATGATTATGAAAATAAAACTACTTTTAATCACATTTCTATTAGGAATTATCTGGTGGGGTCATGGCCAAATAAGACTAGTGGCGGATATAAACACTGGGCAAGAAGACAGTAGCCCAAGGGACTTTACTGAATTCAATGGAGCACTTTTCTTTGTTTCGGATATAAGTGGTAGAGACGTAATTTATTCAATGGATACCAATGAGGTGGTAACACCTCAGTGGACTTTAGGTCAATATGAATTTCATGATTTAGTAGTTTATAATAGTAGTCTTTATATCATGGCCACTAATTTAAATACTCCTGAGGATGGTGCTAATCTCTGGCAGTATCTTGGTCCTGAAACTTTTTCTGCCCAATTCTCAAACCTTCATATCTTTAACAATTTTACCGAGGAAAGCTTAATAGTTTTCGAAGGTGAGCTATATTTTGGTGCAGAATTAAGCGAAGAGGGTTCCTTTGATATCAACAATCCATTTTACGCCTTACATAAATTTGACGGAAATGAGATTACAGAAATTATTACGGACCAAGAATTCGTAGATATAGAAGAACCTTTACACTATGTGGTTCATGAAAATGAACTCTATTTTATAGCAAAGGAAACATTTTTCGATCCGGAATCAAGTTTCACCTCAGTCGACAATCCAATTTTTAGAGTAAATAATGATGAGACTTTTAGCTTTGTTCACAATCCTAATCTATTTGAAGAAAACAGAGTTCAAGATTTAATCTCTTACAATGGCCTACTATGGTATTATGGAAATCCTAACGATGCTAGTATTTTCAATAACCGATTGTATTCATTAAACACAACTAACTCTGACCTAAGTTTCGACGACAGCTTCTTCACTTTTGGGGGTCTTCAAATATTCAATGGTGATTTATATTTCCCCATTAAGACTGGTTTAGATACTACACAAAACCTCGGCATCCTTGATACTGCGAATAACCTTACAGTTATAGGTGGTACGCAAATTAACTTGTTAGATTTTACGGCTTCGTTGAACAATGAAATTTTTTATGGAGGCAATGGCAGTGTTGGGTTTGAACTTTATAGTTACACGCTTGGAGATTTAGAAGTAAAACTGGTTCAAGACTATAAAACCTCTGGAGCCAACTTAAATGGATTTCCTTTAGGTGAAGGAACTGCCTTTAACAATAGACTCTATCTTTCTGCAAGAGGTGATAATGGTTTGGGATCGGAATTAAGTGTTTTAGACCCTGTCCTATGCGATAATAATAGAGATGTTGTATTGAATACTCAAGAAGACGTATTCAGATTTGGCAACTGCAATTTCAGCTCGGTAAATGGCTCCTTAACTATTTTTGACGACAGTTCTGGCACAGCAATTACAGACCTAAGTCCTTTGTCATCGTTAATTAGTATATCTGGAACCTTATCCCTAAATGCTTGTGCTTCATTGAACACCTTAACAGGATTGAATAATTTAACCTTTGTAAATGAGCTAATTATAGACACTATGTCCGGTTTAACTTCTTTATCAGGACTAGATGGACTAACTGATATAGGAACGGAAAGATTATTAATAAACAACAATGCAAACCTTGCTAGTCTAAATGGGCTACAAAATCTAACCGCCATAGGACCAGCTAGTGATGACGGTAATGTAAATGATGCATTAACCATTAATCTAAACAATAGCTTAACTGATATTGCCGCATTATCCAACCTTACAGAGCTTAGAGGGCTCCAATTAAGTCAGTTACCAGTTCTTACATCTTTGGAAGGGCTTCATAACCTTACGGAGGTTTTTGGGTTTGGCATAGAAATACGTTCAATGGATATACTTGAAAATCTAAATGGTATCAGGTCGTTAAACACCGTTTCCGCTTTGACTATTAACGGCTTAGATTCTTTAAATAGCCTACAAGGTCTAGAAAATCTTACTACTGCAACCAACTTACTAAGGATAGAAAACAATCCTAGTTTAACTAATGTTGATGAACTATCAAGCTTGTTCATAGCGCCTTTGGATGTCGACGGTAATTCTAGTCTGTCCAATTTTTGTGGGCTTTATACACTTGCTATCAATAGTTCTGACGCTTTTAATATTACGAATAACTTAACCAATCCAACCCAACAAGAAATTATAGATAATGGTTCTTGCGCCGCAGTTTTTATAGATTTCAGTGGAACAAGTTTTTCGGGTATTGAGAGTGATCAGACCAATCAGGACCAATTTGGTATTCGAGTTCAGGGTGATGTAGTAGATGTGAATACAACGGTAACGGTAAGGTTTACATCCGGTAATGCTATTGTAAGTCCTAATCCCAATGCTGATTTTTCATTTGGCACAAATGGCGAAATTAGTATAACCATACCCGTTGGTACATATGATGCATCTTCTTTTATTCCTTTATCAGGATTTATTGATGACAATGACCCCTTTGAAATCATTGATGATGCCTTATACGAGGGAAATGAAAATTTAACGCTAGAAATAGCTAATATTACAGGTGCCGAAACCTTTTTACAGGATAATATTACACTACAATATGAAATCATTGATGATGACTATGTCCCTCGAATTAGAGTCGTAGATGGTACAGCCAGTGAATCAGGAACTTTGGATACGGCAGAATTCATTTTTGAATTGACCGACGGTCAAGGAAATCTAGTGCCAAATGATTTTAGTCAAGATTTATTCATTGATTATGCCATATCTGGCACTGCAACAGAGATTAACGATTATCAAAGTTTACCACAAGTTTTGCTTACCGGTGTAAATGCACAGTCTGTTTTTATATTTCCAGAAGATGATACAATTGCAGAGCTTACAGAAGATGTAACAATAACAATCGTAAGGACAGGAGTATTTCCGTTTTATCAATTAGGATCTACAGCATCAACAGCCAGTATACAAATTCTAGATAATGAGGTGCCGGGTTTTACGCTTTCAAAAACTACCGTGACTACTTCCGAACCTAACCTTACGGATAGTTTTACAGTTATTTTAAATGTGCAACCAGCAGGCGATGTAAGACTGAATATCTCCAGTAGCTTAAATCCAGACGAGTTCATTGTAAATGAAAACATAATACAGTTCTCCGCTACCAATTGGAACACCCCCCAAACCATAGTAGTAACCGGACAAGATGATGCAGTGGTAGATGGCACTCAAAATTATGAATTCATAGTAGCACTTGACGAGGAAAATAGCGATGACGCATACGATGCCGTACCCGACCAGACCGTGATTGGTACCAACTCAGACGACGATGTCGCCGGTACACCGAACTTTACATTATCCAAGAATGTCGTGATCACCTCCGAACCCAATGGTTCCGATAATTTTACCGTTACCTTAAATACCCAACCGACTACGGACGTGGTCATCGACATCGCATCCAACGATACCGGTGAGGCAAATGTAACGCCAACATCCCTGACTTTCTCCAATACCGACTGGAACGCTCCACAGAACGTTACCGTAACCGGACAAGATGATACCATAGTCGACGGAATCCAGGATTACGTGCTCACCGTTTCCATAAACGATGACGAGAGCGATGACGCCTACGATGCCGTACCCGACCAGACCGTAAGTGGTACCAATGCAGACAACGATGTCGCTGGCACACCTGGCTTCACACTTTCTCAAACCACTGTAGCCACAGCCGAACCCAGTGGTTCAGATTCCTTTACAGTAGTCCTCGACCAACAACCAGTAACGGATGTAGTAATCGATATCGTATCAAATGATTTAGGAGAGGCCATCGTGACTCCTGAATCTTTGACATTCTCAAATGCTAACTGGAACATTCCGCAAACCATAACGGTAACCGGACAAGATGATACCATAGTCGACGGAACCCAGGACTACGTGCTCACCCTTTCCGTAAACGATGCCGAGAGTGATGACGCCTACGATGCCGTACCCGACCAGACCGTAAGTGGTACCAATGCAGACGACGATGTCGCCGGAACACCGAACTTTACATTGTCAAAGAATGTCGTGGCGACCTCCGAACCCAATGGTTCAGATAACTTTACCGTTGTTTTAAATACCCAACCGACTGCGGACGTGGTCATCGACATCGTATCTAACGATACCGGTGAGGCAAATGTAACGCCAACATCCCTGACTTTCTCCAATACCAACTGGAACGCTCCACAGAGCGTTGCCGTAAACGGACAAGATGATACCATAGTCGACGGAACCCAGGACTACGTGCTCACCCTTTCCGTAAACGATGCTGAGAGCGATGACGCCTACGATGCCGTCCCCGACCAGACCGTAAGTGGTACCAATGCAGACAACGATGTCGCCAATGGCAATCCTATTATAAATCAAGAAGATATCGAGATTCTACTAAATAGTGCAACTTGTCCTGGTATTAGCAATGGGGAAATCCAAATAAAGACAACAGCTAATTATACATTTCAAGTAAGTTTAAATGATAAGAACTTACCCGATACAGTTTCCCAAAGTAATCCTTTAATCATAAATGATTTATCCAAAGGATCTTATGAAATTTGTTTATCAATAATAGAATTTCCCAACTGGGAACAGTGTTTCACTGCGACTATTTTTAATTTTGAAGATTTAGTTGCAGATTTATTAGATGTAGACTCAATAGAACAATTCGCACTCATTTCTTTGAAAGGCAGTAAATCCTATGAGGTGAACGTAAATGAAATAAAATACAATTACACCTTTGATAATGTTTTAACCAAAGAATTAAAAATACCATTAGAATTAGGAGTAAATAAAATAACTATCAAAGGAGATTCAGATTGTCAAGGCATTTACTCTGAAGAGGTGCATATAAATACTATTAATTTATTTCCAAATCCTGTAACTACGAGTGTAACTATTAATGGACTTCCCAATGAGAATATAAGCTATAGGATATATGACAGTGGCGGAAGTTTGGTTTTAAATGATACAGAACAGATTACCCAAAGAAATCTTAGCCTCAATTTACAGTCCTTAAGTGCGGGATGGTATTTTATTGTCATTGCGAGTAATACGGAGGTTTTTGAGTATAAAATCATAAAGGAATAAAAATGTACAAATCAATTACGATTTTAACGATTTTCATAGTAGTTATGATATCATGCAAAGGTGAATTTGACCCTACCGAGGAAGAAGGACAAGTGGAGCTCATATTTCCTGAAAATGCCGAAGTTTGTCCTGATGGTGATTTACTTGGAAGTAGTCTGATTCAAATTCCTTTACTATGGAAATCAGATACAGATTTTACCAAATATAAGATTACCATTGAGGATTCTCAAGGGCAAGAAGTTCAGACTGAAGAAATTGAAAATGATAAGAGAATAGAATTAACGCTAAATCAAGGAGAACTCTATCATTGGTATGTAATAGGTCAAAGGGGAAAAGAAAAAATACCCAGTGATACTTGGTCTTTTTATACACAAGGAGCGGCGATTGAGAATTATATTCCATATCCGGCACTTTTGAACGTAAACTTAGATGCAAACGATATTACTATTTCTTGGGTGGGAAAAGACCAAAATGCAGAAGATATTTTGTCTTACGATGTGTATTTATCAACAGAGAATCCTCCAACCAATCTAGTACTAGAAGGAACCGAATTAACAAGTTATTCTGAAGATTTTACAACAGGTTTTACTTATTACGTACAGGTAATTACTTACGACAATAGTAATACTAGTTCAAAATCTCAAATTTTGAGCTTTACGCCATAACAAGTATGAACAAGAATATTTCAATTGTTTTCGTATTATTCTTTATAGGCTTTTACAAGCTTACCTATTCCCAGAAAACCCAATCACAACATCTTTTCAAATCAACTGATATACTCTTCCTTAAACTAGAATATGCTAACAAACAGGTTAAAAAATCTACAGATAAGGAAAATGCCGTTTACACAGAAATAATTTATGGTATAAACGGAATTTGGGATACCATCCCAGTTTCGTTAAGAGCAAGAGGCAATTTTAGACGCGCCAATTGTTATTTTCCACCTTTAAAAATATATTTAAAAAAGAGTTTGGTCGAAGGGTCTTTATTCCAAGGGCATAAACAGCTTAAATTAGTGCTTCCTTGCCTCTTACAAAATCGCAGTAACGATGATATTGTTAAAGAATATCTGGCTTATAAAATCTATGAACAACTTTCAGAAGTTCACTTCAAAACAAGACTCGTTTCTATAGAATACATAGACAACCGTGATAAGAAATTAGAACTGCACCCTTTAACGGCATTTCTTCCTCAAAAGAAATTAGAAGAGTTGCATAATTATGAAGGAGAAGAAGCTTTCGCTTTTAGAAAACCTAAAACCTACAAACTAATGTCGATTCTTATTGAAGACGATAAAGTAGTAGCAAAAAGGAATAACGCTAAATTAATGAAGCGTTATGTACATCCCTTAAATCAGGGCGAAATGGCTTCTATAACGAACTCCTTTTTTCAATTTATGATTGGTAATACCGATTTCTCTACGGCATATCAACATAATCAAAAGTTACTCTTCAAAGATTTGAAAACCATTCCTCTACCTTACGACTTTGACATGTCCGGACTTGTAGATGCCAGCTATGCTGTTGTTTCCAATGTGCAAAATAACCAATTAGATATAAGCAAGGTTACAGAACGAAAGTATAGGGGATTTAAAAGAGATCCTAAATTATTTCAGAGAGCAAGAAAGCTCTTTTTAGAAAAAAAACCAGCAATTATGCAGTTACTAGATGAGCATCAAAAATATTTTGATGACAAACAAGCATTCCAAAAAGCAAGAGATTATATTCAAAGTTTTTATAGAATACTACAGCACGATTTAAAATTTGAAAAAACAATTATCCAAGAAGCACGGGTAAAATAGTCCAACCCTATTTTAAATAAGACCTAAACTTCCGCTTCGTATTTATATAGCGTACTAAGTGTTTGTAATACTTAACAAAACCTGCGCTAAAAACGGTTACAGCAATAATCAAAGTTGTCTTTAAAACTATTCCGTACTTAAAAAAAACTAACGATATCCACACCATTAGAACAGCAAAAACAAAAAGAACCGTCTTCCGAACTGTTCTGTAACTAATTTTCAAACGCCGGTCTAGCCAAATGAAATAAATACTGGCCAAAAAGCTAAAGAGAAAAGTTAACAGAAATATCCAAAACCCGGGGACCTTAAACATAAAATCATTTGAAAGTATCATGGCAATGATATTAGCATGGATGACCAGACCGTACATATCAGGTATACTTTTACCGGCAGTCGTACTGTTTAAAGGAGTAAAATGCTTGTCCTCAACATCAAAAGTGTTTCCTGTAGGGCTTCCTAAATATCCTAAAAGAACTATCTTATCCTTAACGATATCTCTGTTTTCTAGGTCTAAGAACTCTTCCAATGTGAAATTCATAAAGCGTTCCAAATTTCCCTGAAAGTTAATTACCCTGGGCGCTTTGAGTTTCTCCGCCAATGCCATTTTCTTCCATTTCTTTTTTGATAGAAATTTTTGAGCAATTTGATTAGAGAAAGATGAAAAGGTCTTTTTTGAAAATCTCTTTTCCCCACTAAACGTGCGTATAACGGCATTTTGAGTTTCAAAATTGAAGTTTACAAAGCCAGGGGAATTTTTTACTCGAAAAAAAGGGTGATTAGATATAGTCTGATCTTCTTGAAGAATTACCGCAGTAATAACTTTTTCATTTTTTAGATACTTTGCTAAAAGTGAGTCTTCCCTGGTTTTTCTGAAATCTTTTAAGATAACATCAAAGCCGACTACTCTAGGAGATGCTTTTAGGGTTTGGTGCAGTACTTGCGCAATTTTAGCTCTACTCTCGTTCTCAACGTTAACTAAAATAATGTTAGGATTAATAGGCTTTTCTTCATCTAGTTTTTCCGCATAATACACATCTAAAAAACTAAAGTCTTGTAATGCCTTCGATATAGGATTAAAAAAAGAAATATTAAAGAAGAGCAACGAAATAAGGTAACAGGTCAATAGAGATAAGATGGTACTTATGAAACCATCACGTAATAAAACATACTTGCTTAATTTCTTTTTTTTCTTGCCCATCTAAAAGGTTTTCCTTCTGAAAACTAAAATATCTAAAGGGTATTAATTACAATCTTGATAGGTGTAGTAAATCTGTACCGAAAGTAATTTACGCTCATACTTTATTGTTACATTTCTATCCCCATCCCCAAGAATTTTAATTAGTGTTTCCGTAACGCATTTTTCACTACGACAGGTTTTTTTTTGTGTAGAACAGTTCTTAGTTCCTTCTTTTTTGTCACTGTTCATCGGCAACTCTGAATGTACTTGGAGCGTGTTGTCCGTACTCCACAAATATAATTCCTGACCTATTTCCTCATCCGGGACAGATGTATCAAATATCACAGCGGCCATGTTGCTTGCCCAAGTCTCGGTGCCTTTAGATAAATCAATAGTTGTGTTATACAAAGTTGTATTAGATGAATTTTCCTGACCATATAACACTGAAAATCCACATAAAAATAACCAGAGAAAGTTCTTTTTAAAATTCATTGTCAACATTTTATTAATGATTCATTTGTTTAAAAACAATTACAAAATGGCAATAATAATTTAGAGAGAAAAGAAAATTGCCGTTTTTAGTAGCTCAGATATTTTATAAAAGTCTTTCATATGACCACTAAAAGACTCATGATAATTAATAAAAGAAATTTATCCTTCACAAAATTTATAATCTAAACAGATTGCCATTTTGATATCTTCTTCTGAAAAACCCAAGACTAAAAGTGCTTTTTTGAGTGTCCTCATCTTTATCTTCAACTTTTCATATGCTTCCTTCGTTAATAATTCAAAACTATTGAACTCTAATTTTCCAAAATCCGGAAATGCTTGTGTAGTAACGGCCCACTTATAGCTCCTGCCAGATTGTAAAAGAACATTATCTCGATACAAAGTAATCGAATTGGTCGCAGTTCCTATTTTAGAGATGTGATTATTATCCAAATCCTGTAGGTGAAAATAAACTTTAGAAATATCTGTATTGTTTTTCCATGAAAACTCAATTGCCGGAACGTTAAACCTAATACTATCCATAGGTTCTGATAATTTTATGTTTCGTTCCTCTCTATAGACCACTCCAGGACGTTGTCTAATTTCTTTCTGATTACTAAATTGTTTCCACACGTAGGAAAAATATCCTATCGATAGCGAACTGCGTTCGGATTTTTTTCTGAAATTTTCGATGGATTTAGTGAGGTATGTATTTGGTCTGTTCAATTCGAATAATTCTCCTAATTTATTTATTAAAAAAACTGTGTCTTGTTCTTTTATCTGAATGCTATTTGGTTTCGTGAAAATAGACCCTCTCTTCAGTAGCTTACTATTATTTAGCATAGGCGCACCTGAAACCTTAAAAACAAAATAATCTTCTTGTGCTATACAAGCACTAGTAATGAGTAGCATTAATAGAGTTAATGCACCTAAGTGTGATAGAAATAACCTTCCCATTTGTATTTTTTATAAAGATAGTGTGCTAATTTCTTGTAGTAACCTATTAATCCCATGCTAAAGACTACTGTCGCCGTAATTGACGTGACCTTTAATAAAATTCCGTTTTTAAAAAACAAAAGAGAGATATAAATAAATACCACTATAAATGCGAGCTGAACTAAATTTAATCTTAGTATGTAACTGGCGAGTTGCCTTTTGTTAAGATATATGAAATAAGCCAAGGCAAAAAAAGTAAACACTAGTGTCAAAAACAATAAGACTATACTTGGTATTGTTTTAATGAAATTACTAGTCAAAAGCATTTGAACAATATTTGCATGGATTACTAATCCAAAAGTATCCGGAGGGCTTTTACCTACAAATTTTGGATTCATTGGTGTGTAATGTTTATCCTCCATATCATGAAAATGATTGTCAGAATTCCCCAAATAACCTATCATAATTATTTTATCTTTTAGAAAAGATATTTCTTTTTGACCAATAATGTCCTCCCGTTCCAATATCAAAAAATTATTCCTATTCCCTGAATATTTAATGGGACGTTCCATCTCAAAGTAAGAAAGATTTTCCCGTAACCATTCAGCGCTTTTACACTTCATTGCTATTGCTGCAGGAAAAGAAATTAATGTATCCTTTGCAGTGATTTTTACGGCCTGAAAATTCCTAATTACTGCAGCCTCCGTGTCAAAATTAAAATTGGAGTACCCCATATCGTCAATTGACCTATGAATAGCACTATTAGTAGTTACCTGGCGTTTACCTAGAATAGAATACGCAAAGACTAAAGATGTGTCCTTTAGTTGATCGGCGAGAAATTTATCCCATACCGGATCGTCCTTATCCTTAAAAATGATATCCAATCCAATAACTTTTGGTTTAAACTTTTTAAGTTCATCTAATACCTCTGCTATTTCCTTTCTATTAAGTCTATCTATATTTACAAGAACAATATTTTCATTTAAATCGAAATTTTCCTCGTTCAGCTTTTCGGCGTAATACAAGTCTAGGTAACTAAAATCCTTGAAGGCATTCTTAAAAGGACTAAAAAAACTCAGATTGATGCCTATAAGGGCAATTATACCTATAATAAAGAATGAAAAGAGCATACAAAAGAAGGCTTCTTTAAATAGAGCCATTTCCCTTTTAATAAAGAGGAAGTTAAACTTCATACAATAGTTTTATTCAACAAAGAAAAGTGACCTATCCATAATTGGATTTATCTCAACGTCAGAAATCACTCTTTGTTGAATTACTTCCATTTGCGGCTCTCCATCTTTAACCACCAATTTTTTTACCGTAAATTTATGAGGCATTAGTATTTCGGTTTCAAGAAAATAATCTTCTACGGTAATCTCGGATATAAGCATACTTCTCCTTGTTACACGTCCTTTTTTAAGATATTTATGCTCAATAACTTCCTCTACAAAATGTAATAAACCGCTTTCTATACTATAATACTTATTTATTTGAGTGGAAATAATCAAAGATTTATTTTTTCCTTTTACTTTTTTTTGATTTTCACCTAAAGTCAGCTCGTAGCTAGGAATATTATTTACTGTTTTAATAGTATTGAACTTTACCGAGTCTAGAGAAAAATCTACACTAAACTCATTATAAATATCGCCAATTAATGGCCTAATGTTCGGTGTTACTTCCAGCTCTTCAAATTCGAAATAAATACCCTCACTATATGGATGGTAACCTTTCTGCCAACTCATTTTCCCCTTAGGTTTTTCCTTTTTAAAGTAATAATCATGATTTTTAATTAAGTAACTCGTTCCATCAGCAGTACTAGTTTTTAAGAAACCCAGTGAATCTATAGCAATAACATTGTATTCCCCATAGCCATAAAGAACATCTACGAAATCGTTACCAATAACATCTTCGTTAGTTTTTGGCTCCAATGTCATTTTCTCGATATATTTTATGCTATTAGGTTTCATTGAACCTGCAATTCCGACAGCTTTTGAATACTTAGAGTAAACTCTTTCAGCAGTTATACTTGCTTCTGGAGTAAATTTATCTAAATCTTCTTGACCACTTCTCCATCCTCGTTCTATGCTTAATAGACGCTCTTTTTTTGGAGGGTGTGTTCTACTAGGACTTTTCTGTTCTTTTAAAGTTGCAATAGCACTTTGAGCATCTTTTAAACTTGCCCCCATCTTTCTTAATACAAAACCCGACCATTTATCCGCCTCTAGTTCGTATGCATAAGAACTACCATCATTATTTAAAGAATGGTTATTAAGATGGTGTCCTATTTCATGTGCTAAAATAGATATAGCCGCCCATCTATTATCTGCTTTTTTATTAATCTTAGTAAAAAAATTGGGGTCATAAATTACGTATCTCCTTTTACGTCCGTTCTGATCGGTGATTATTTTAGCAGTAGCATTGTTTTTATAGATTGGATCTGCTTGTAATACAAAGTTCTGTGGTAGCCCTATTTTAGAAACTATTTCTTTAGCGGCTAATTCTATTTCCTCGTTATTATAAACATCTTCTATTTCTTCATCTTGATTTTCAGTAATTACACGCTGTGCCAAATAATTCTGACTAAATACCAAAGACGATAATAATGTGAATCCTACAAGTAATCTTTTTCTTATGTTCTCCATCGCTTTTTACTGATATGTTCCTGCAAATCTGATTAGTTTTTGTCCATCTAGACTAGTAAATCCCAAAGTGTTCTTTTTTTCATCCAACAGGAGCGTCAATCTTTCCTCATTACCCTTTAGAAGGAATTGTTTGTTTGGTTCAAAGGAAGATTCAATATCTAAATTATTCCAGTCATAAAAAGAATCGTTTCGTAGTTTCTCCAGAAACATATTGGTCTGAGCATGTTTTAATGTGTCTATCAAAATCAATTTATTAGAATACTCATTTAACGTACCTTCAATGAGTTTTTTCTTAATATCAAACTGAATTATTATCTTAGTATTTATAAGGGTATTAAAATTCTTAATACCAATTAACTCAATGATTTTATGACTATTAGTCTCTCGTTTTTCTTTAAACTGTCTTTTCTGAGAATTACAGGATACTATAAAAACAAGACATATAATAAAAAGAATAGCTCTTAACATTCTTAGCTTCTTTTAATGTCTAGAATCATCATTGCCATAGATCCTTTTTCAAACTCTGCTCTAAAGCCCATTTTATCATCCATTAATTCCATTTCTTCTTTCATAATGAGTTTGTCTTTGAAAATGACATAGAATTTATCTAATAGTTCTCCTTGCATCTCGTCTAACTGTTTTTTAACCTCTAGCAAGTTTATTTTTTCCAATGAAAAAATCACAATGGTATAATCAGTTTCAACATCCTCAGATAGTTCAAAAAATACTCTAGCGTTTGGTTTCGTATAGGGAATAATAACCTCTGCATTCTCCGCATTAATGTATGGACTGATTGAATCATTATGTGGAAAGAGCAAAGAGGTAGGGTTTTTATCATCTACTCCTAAAACATAAACATAAGATGGTTTATTCACCTTCGCCGTCATTCGATACCTAGTCCCCATAGGATAGGTTTCTTCCGTTGAGTAATCTCCAATACTTTGAACTTCCTCTTCTACAACTACCTGTTGAAAACCAAAGACAGAACTCGTATAATCACTTTTTTCCTTATTCACTTTCATTGCAGTGTCATTACGTAATTTAAGTTCTAATTCCCCTGCTAAAAGTATTTTCTCATTTGGTTGTGCTTTCATGGGAATCATCTCAAACGCGTAACGGGTATATCTTGCAAAATCTGCGTAACGCACCCACATAAAACCGTCATTGCCCCAAGTATTTCCCCAACTATTGACTAATTCAAAAGAGCCACCATACTTATCATCATCAAAACCAATGACACACATGGCATGACCTCCTTCAGTTCCAAGATTATCTGGTTCGTATACAGTTTTAGCACTAAAAAAAGAATTCTCTACCTTAAAACCTATAACGACAGGATTCCCGTTCAGTAAAGAGCGTTTTACCCCATCAACTTTGATGTCTTCTGATTCATCAGATCCAAAAATTCTCGTAAAATCTTTAATCCGGTAATTTTTAGCATCATCGAGTAATTTCTCCGGAAAATCTGTTTCACACATTACATCAAAATCCTTGTAGTAGGGCACACCCTTTTCTACCATGGTTTCCATAGCCTTTCCAATAAAAGCACCACCCTGGCAGTTATAATCATCGTCAACATTTGCATTTAAATATGTAAATACGGGCGAAAATGTGTTTTGTGTTATTGAGGCCCTATTAGTATTAGCTGCAAGTCTTGCCTCTAATATGGTTCTTCCATAGTATGAACTTGCCCAGCCCACACAGGTGCCATAACTACCCTGGTCTCTTACTTCTGGAACGTATTGCTTTAGAGAAGTCGAAGTAAACTCCGTCACTACATCTTGAAAAGCAACATTTTTAGCCTTTATAGGCGTTTTTTCGTAAGCTTCATCATCAAATAAAAGCCCTGTACTTCTTTGGGATTGCGCGAAACTAAGAGTAGAAATAAATAAAAAAAGTAATAGAAATGTTCTCATGATACAGCATTATATGTTATGAGAACAATTTAAGGCATTTTATTGCATTCTAAAGTACCGTGTAATAGGTATTTATCGACGAAATGTGCACTTTGGCAAAAGCTATTCATCTAATTTGAATTATCGCCTAATTACCGTACAAGAAAATAAAATAAAATCTTACATGTTAAAATATATATTTGATAACAACACACATAACCTACACCGGCAACACCTCTTTTTTCTCCCAAGTATTTACCCAGTTCGCCATAACTTGTACCCAGGCTTCACTATCGTTTAGGCAGGCAATATGTTTGTAATGTTCCCCGCCAGCTTCTTCAAACTGTTCCTTTCCTTCCATGGCTATTTCTTCCAAGGTTTCCAGACAGTCACTAACAAATGCAGGCGTAATTACCGCAAGGCGTTTTTTGCCTTCTTTAGCTAGGCGTTCAAATTCATAGTCGGTATAAGGTTTTAACCATGGATCACCTGCCAATCTAGATTGGAAAGAAGTGCTAACTTGCTCCTCGGACAGCCCTAAGTAGGCTTTGACCATTTCCGTGGTATCATATACTTGGTGTCGGTAACAGGTGTTGTGCGCAACCGAGTTGATTTTACAACAACTTCCATCTATTTTACAGTGAAAACGGGTAGGGTCACTTTTTCTAATATGACGTTCCGGTATACCATGATAAGAGAATAAAATATGGTCGTAATCAAAATCTTTAAGTCCATCTTTAATACTTTCTGATAAGGCTTTTATGTAATCCGGATTCTTGTAAAAAGCAGGCATGGTGGTCACCTCCATTTCAGGGAAAAACTTCTGCTGATCTTCTAACACTTTTACCACCACGGTCTCGTAAGAAGACATTGCATAGTGAGGATATAAGGGAACCAATAGAACATCGTCCACACCTTTGTCCTTTAATTCTTGTAATGCATTTTTTATGGTCATGGTACCATAGCGCATGCCCAAAGCAACCGGCATTTTGGTCTGCTCACGTAGTTTTTCCGTAAATCGCTCGGAAAGTACAATTAAAGGAGAACCCTCGTCCCACCAAATCTTGGCATATGCTTTAGCTGATTTTTTGGGTCTAGTCTGCAAAATTATTCCCCTCACCAAAATCGTTCTTAACAACTTCGGAGCATCTATTACCCGTTCATCCATCAAAAACTCATCTAGATACGGCTTCACGTCTTTTGCGGTAGGATTATCCGGAGAACCCAAATTAACTAGTAAAACTCCCTTCATGCTGATTTTAATTTTTAAAGCAAAAATACGAGTTGACTTCAATATTACCCCACTGCATAGGCAATACTTTATCAATTACGATATAAGTTGTTTCAATAGCCGCTTAGTGATAACTTTGAAACGTACTAGTTTACCTTACTGCAATAAACCTAAAAACCTATGGATACAATTTTTAAGGATATACCCAAGGAAGCTATTTTATACCTGAGTTTAACTCTTTGTGGTTTTCTGGTGCTATATTGGGTGGTACTCTTTGTTCTACGTAAACTTGGTAAAGACCCCAAGTACTTATTGCCAGAAGGCGTAATGAAACGAGTGGCTTTTCCTATCCTATTAATTTTTATTTCCATCGTAATTAGAATGGCTTCTTTTAGGCAACTCTTAGGTCTGGAAGACGAAGGATACCTTTTTCGTAAGGCAAGCACCTTGCTATTTATATTCGCTGCGACTTGGTTGGTAATCGGTATTCTGAAAGTGGTGAAAAAGCTGATTATACATAATTATGATGTTAGTTCTTCCGATAACCTTAAAGCCAGAAAAATATACACCCAGTTCAATATTCTAGAACGTATTGTCATTTTCATTGTAGTGATTCTTGCCGTGGGTCTTGCCTTGATGAGCTTTGACGAAATTCGCGAGATTGGTGTCAGCATTTTTGCATCTGCAGGGGTTGCGGGTATTATCATAGGATTCTCCGCCCAAAAACTGATAGGCACTATCCTTGCCGGTATTCAAATTGCTGTTGCACAACCCATAAAAATAGATGACGTGGTAATCGTTGAGGGAGAGTGGGGCCGTATTGAAGAAATAACACTAACTTATGTAGTGGTTAAAATATGGGACAAGCGCCGATTAATAGTCCCCACACCGTATTTTATTGAGAAACCGTTCCAGAACTGGACCAAATCGTCTTCGGATATTTTAGGAACCGTATTCCTTCATATGGATTATAGGGTTCCTTTCGATGAGCTCAGAAAAGAACTCGCTACCATTTTAGAAAGTACAGATTTATGGGACGGTGAGGCAAGCAATATTCAAATAACCGATAGCAAGGCGACCTATGTCGAGGTGCGGGCCATGGTCAGTGCTAGAAACGCATCGGATGCCTGGGATTTAAGAGTATTGGTAAGAGAAAAATTGATTACATTTTTACAGGAAAACTATCCGGATAGTATTGCACATCATAGGTTGCTATTAAATGACAGGGGGCCAAAAGAACAATAAATACGTACTTTTATTCATATGAAACATTTTCTACTATTTACATTTTTAATCCTTTCAAACGGAGTGTTTTCCCAACAAATCGCTTGTTCCCCAAAAGACAGACAGGCCGTGGAGGACAAACTCATTGCCGTAGATGGTTTTCTGGAAAATGATCTGGGCAAAACTATGGTCGCCGTTGGAAAGACTTTTCTAGGCACTCCCTATATCGCTAAAACACTGGAGATAGGAACAAAGGAGTCCTTAGTAGTAAATCTACAAGGATTGGACTGCACCACATTTGTTGAAAATGTACTCGCTTTTAGTCTATTACTAAAAAACGAAAAATCTAGCTTTAGAGATTTTGCAGAAGCCTTAGAAACCATTCGGTATAAAGACGGTAAATTAGATGGTTATGCTTCGCGATTACATTATTTCTCAGATTGGATAGCTAATAATGAATCCAAGGGTTTACTCACTGACATAACTAAAGAAATAGGTGGTAAAGAAATTACCAAACCCATAAATTTCATGAGCACACATCGCGATTTGTATCCTTTCCTTAGTGATGACTCTAACCTTGAAAAGATAAAAGCTTCCGAAAACTATTTGAACGAACGAGCGATTTGCATCCTGGCCCAAGAAGATATTCAGGCAAATGAACATTTGATAAAATCCGGAGACATCATCGCGCTCACTACAGCTATAAAAGGTCTGGACATTACCCATACAGGTATTGCCACTCAGGAAAAAGATGGTAGAATTCATTTATTACACGCTTCCACAGTAGGAGAAGTTGTTGTGTCTAAGCTTCCCTTAGTAGACTATTTAAAGAAGGTAAAAAGCAATACAGGCATAATGGTCGCAAGAGTTTCTCCCTAAAACACAACAAACGGTATTTTACGCTATAATCGAGATTTAAGATACTCTGACTCTTGTGTCGAATCTATGTTAATTCCTACTTTAATACCACTTTGCTAACTCCGAGGTTATTTACGAGTTATGCATTGGATAATGCCATCACATATTTTTTTGGTGTAGTACCATACTTCTTTTTAAACGCCGCTATAAAATGACTAGAAGTACTATAGCCTATTTTTAAACCTATTTCATTAACATTATACTGCCCAGATTCCAAAAGTCTTCTGGCATATTCCATCTTATAATCAAAAAGGAAACTGTAAACGGAATCGCCGTAGATTTGTTTAAAACCTTCCTTAAGGCGTTTAAGACTAAGTCCTATTTCTTTAGAAAGTTCTGGCAAAGATGGTGGTTCTGCCATATTTGCAATAACCAATTCCTTGGCCCTTCGAATTCGTTTTACATTATCCTCATCTACAAGAAAGGGGCACTGTTCTACATCTGCATCTGTGTTTTTATTAAAATAGAGTGAAATAAGTTCGTAAACCTTTCCCTTGATATATAATTTTTTAATGGTCGGATGAAGGTTATAATTTATCATTTGACTCAATACAACTGCAATTGCAGGTGATACCGCCTCTTGCGCATAGTATTTTTTTTCACTATTCTCGTTGTTCAAAAAAGGGATATAACTGGCCTCATCTGAAAATAGCGAGTGAAATTTTCGTATCGTCATAACTACGGAAACCATCCATGAGCCTGGTGCCAAGGAAAGATTCAAGGGCAAATCTAATTGGGTATTGTAGAGTAATAGGGAGTTCTCTTCCGAAACTTCTAGCGCATAATTACCATCATTGAACACAAACTTTCCACCTCCTTTTAGGCAAAAATGAAATTGTATGTATCTTTTGTTTATTTCCCTTGTTACTTG
Source organism: Maribacter sp. R77961 (assembly GCF_044594925.1). GTDB lineage: Bacteria > Bacteroidota > Bacteroidia > Flavobacteriales > Flavobacteriaceae > Maribacter. The sequence continues at coordinate 2,962,149 of NZ_CP138991.1, forward strand.
CTGATTATCAATACCTTCATTCTGTATTTTAAGTACATAGAACCCATCATCGATTAATATTTCTTCAAAGGAACCTGTAGCGACATTTTTTAATTTCATTTCATTTTAAATTTAAAACATATCTATTTAGATAGAGTCTAAATAGACTCATGCCAAAAGTAACTTATAGCAATAAAATTAAGGTTTTTCAGCGTATTTAACGACATGTATATCGAAAAACACTTTTATCGATGTTAATTGTTCCTCTAGCGTTATTTTTATCCCCTGCTGGATTCTATTTTTGTTTCGCTTTATGAAGGATTATCATATTTCCAAACACAATTCTTTTTATACCATAGGACTTAACTACAAAAAGGCCGATGCCAAAGTGCGTGGTAAATTTAGTTTGGATGAAAATTCCATGAACAATCTTTTGCGCAAGGCCCAAGAACAGGACATCGATGGTCTTTTAGCGACCTCTACCTGTAACAGAACAGAACTTCATGGGTTTGCCCAACACCCCTTTCAACTTATAAAATTGTTATGCGAACACTCTAACGGGACTGTAGAAGAGTTCCAAGAGGTAGCGTACGTTTATAAAAACAATGAGGCAATAGGTCATTTATTCCGAGTAGGAACAGGTTTGGACAGTCAAATATTGGGTGATTTTGAAATCATCAGTCAGCTAAAACAAAGTTTTAACCGTTCTAAAAAAATGGGCATTGCCAACCCTTTCATAGAGCGTCTTTGCAATGCGGTGATACAAGCCAGCAAGCGCATCAAGAACGAAACCGAAATTTCTTCCGGAGCCACATCCGTAGCTTTTGCCTCAGTACAATATATTTTAAAGAATGTTCCCAATATTACAGAAAAAAATATTCTATTGTTCGGTACCGGTAAAATTGGTAGAAATACCTGTGAGAATCTTATAAAGCATACCAAAAATCCAAATATCACCCTTATCAACAGAACAAAGGGTAAAGCAGAAAAGATTGCCGGAAAATTTAATCTAACGGTCAAAGATTACGGCGATTTACAAACTGAAATTCGCAAAGCAGATGTTCTGGTAGTAGCTACTGGTGCATTAAAACCTACGGTGTCCAAAGAATTGATTTATACTAAAAAACCACTCTTGATATTGGATTTATCCGTTCCTAAAAATGTAGATGAAAATGTAGCCGAACTAGAAAACGTAAGTCTTATTCATTTAGATCATCTTTCTCAAATGACAGATGAAACATTAGAACGAAGGAAAGAATTTATTCCAGATGCAGAAGTTATTATTGAAGATGTAAAGGCAGATTTTATTCAGTGGCTAGAGACCAGAAAGTTCGCTCCCGTTATAAAAGCTTTAAAAATGAAGCTGAAGACCATGAAAGAAGAGGAGCTGGATTATCAATCTAAAAAGAAATCCGATTTTGATACGGAACATGCAGATATCATATCTGACCGCATTATTCAAAAGATCACCAAACAATTTGCGAATCATCTTAAAGATGATAAAGTGGATTCTGATTCCAGTCTGGAGCTTATCCAAAAAGTATTTCAATTAGAACTGGACCAAAAATGAACAGAACCATAAGAATAGGCACCCGCGATAGTGAATTGGCGCTATGGCAGGCCAATACCGTTAAAGGTGCACTGGTGGCCATGGGCCATAACGCACAAATCATTAAAGTAAAATCCACAGGCGACCTTATTTTAGACAAACCCCTCTACGAACTTGGAATTACGGGTATATTTACCAAGACCTTAGACGTTGCTATGCTTAATGGCGATGTGGACATTGCAGTGCATTCTATGAAAGACGTGCCCACAGCACTACCACAAGGAATTGTAAAAGCTGCTGTTTTAAAACGTGCCAATTATCTTGATATTCTTGCCTACAACGACAACGAGGAATTCCTAGGGCAGCGCGAAGGTGTTATCGCAACCGGAAGTTTAAGGAGAAAAGCCCAATGGTTAAATAGATACCCAACCCATACTGTTGTTGATTTAAGGGGCAATGTAAATAGTCGCCTTGAAAAACTGAACAATAGCGATTGGAATGGAGCTATTTTTGCTGCCGCCGGTCTTGAACGTATAGGATTGGAACCCGAAAATACGTTAGGACTTACTTGGATGCTTCCCGCGCCTGCACAAGGAGCAATTATGGTCGTTGCCATGGAAGAAGATGATGAAGTACGTGAAATTTGTGCACAACTCAATCATGAAGAAACCGATATATGCACCGGGTTAGAAAGAGCGTTCCTAAGAGAACTTGAAGGCGGTTGCTCCGCACCAATAGGCGCTTTGGCATATATAAACAAAGAGAATATAGTTCACCTAAAAGGAATTCTTTTAACTGTGGACGGTTCTAAAAAACTAGAAGCTTCTCTTGAGGCGCCCCTTGGAAAGCACCATAACCTTGGCGTTGATTGTGCTAAAAGTATTCTTAGCCGCGGTGGAAAACGATTAATGAACGAGCTGCAAAACGCTAATTTACACGCACATGTTTTTTCAACTAGAAAATTAACCGAGGAACAGTTACAACGCTTTTCACCCTCAGTTAGGGTAAATTCTGAAGATTTCATAAAAATCAACCCTAATAGGATTTCTCCAATACAGCTGAAAAAAGAAATGAAAAATGTGGTGTTCACCAGTAAAAATGCTGTAGAAAGCCTACTGACCAATAGCAATCCAGAAGAACTAAAATTTGAAAACATCTATTGTGTGGGGCGAAAAACCAGACGCTTCATTCAAAAAAGAATAGGGAAAGTCACGCATTTTGAAAAGAACGCATCAGATTTAGCAAATTATCTAGTTGAATATGTCGAAGGTACCGAGGTTACCTATTTCCATGGAAATCTTAGTCTAGATATCTTACCAAATATTTTAGAGGAAAACAATATCGCAGTTCATGCTATTGAGGCGTACCGAACAAAATTATCGGGAAAAAAGATTGCTGATGCCGTGGAAGGTGTGCTGTTTTATAGTCCATCTACAATCGAGAGCTATTTAACCAATAATGACCCAAATAAAATAGCTTACTGTATCGGCGAAACCACGGCTAGTGAAGCGCGGAAACATTTTAAAGATGTTAAGGTCTCTAAAATACCAGATGTGGAAAGTGTCATTGATTTAGTGAATGAAAATTACACCTGATTGCATTCAGCTTTTGGCTTTTTGCTATCAGAAATTAATTTGATGTTAAAAGGAAGAAAAGATGAAGCTAAAAACAAATGAGAGATTTTAAAAAGCTTGATATTTGGAAAAACGGAATTGCGCTCGTCCAAAAAACATATGAAATAGCTGAACAATGACCCGCTAATGAAAAATTTGGCCTCAGAAGTCAAATTACTCGAGCAGCAGTTTCTGTTCCTTCAAATATAGCTGAAGGGTGCGGCAGAAATAGTCAAATTGAATTCAAGCGTTTTTTAGAAATTACAATGGAATCTCTTTTCGAACTGGAAACGCAACTTATAATAGTGAACGAACTAAAATTAATTAACCCGATTGAATTAGATGCTACCTTTAGTCTTATCCAAAAAGAAGCAAAAATGATGAATAGCCTAATTCAAAAAATAAAAAATAGCTAAAGTCCAAGAGCCAATAGCTATAAACCGATTATGATAAAAAACGACTTGTTCTTAAGAGCCTTAAAAGGAGAAACTGTTGAAAGACCGCCTGTTTGGATGATGCGCCAAGCTGGGCGTTATTTACCAGAATTCATGGAAATCAAACATAAATATGATTTCTTTACCCGTTGTCAAACCCCAGAATTAGCTTCTGAAATTACCGTACAACCTATTCGAAGGTACGGAATGGATGCTGCTATTCTTTTTAGTGACATCCTCGTGATTCCGCAAGCAATGAATATTGAGGTAGAAATGAAACCCAACTTTGGGCCCTATTTACCAAACCCAATTCGCTCACAAAAAGACTTGGACTCCGTAATCGTTCCCAATGTAAACGATGCCTTAGCTTATGTAATGGAAGCAATTAAAGCCACAAAGGAAAAACTAAACGACGAGATTCCTTTAATAGGCTTTGCAGGTTCTCCTTGGACCATTCTTTGTTATTGCGTACAAGGCCAAGGGAGTAAAAATTTTGATAAAGCCAAGGAGCTTTGTTTTACACAACCGGTCGTGGCGCATTCCCTTTTGCAAAAAATAACCGACACCACTATTGCCTACCTGAAGGCCAAAGTAAAAGCCGGTGTTAATGCAGTACAGGTCTTCGATTCTTGGGGCGGCATGTTATCTCCAACGGATTATCAAGAATTTTCATTTCAGTACATACAGCAAATTGTGGATGCCTTAAAGGACGATGCACCTGTAATTGTTTTTGGAAAAGGCTGTTGGTTTGCTTTAGGTGACATGGCGAAATCCGGCGCATCTGCCCTAGGTGTAGATTGGACTTGTTCCGCCAGAAATGCCAGGTATCTTTCTGGTGGTAAAATTACCTTACAAGGTAATTTTGATCCCTCCAGATTGTTATCACCACCTGCGCAAATAAAGAAAATGGTAACTCAAATGATTAATGAATTTGGAAAAGACCAATATATTGTAAATCTTGGTCATGGTATTCTACCCAACGTTCCTGTAGAAAATGCAAAGGCTTTTATTGAAGCTGTAAAGGAATATAAACCATGAGATAAAATATCCAAATGAGTCTATTTAGAACCTTATCGGGGAAATACCTTCGCTTTAAACTAGGTCTAACGCCCCAACAAAATCTTTTTTATGGGTTTTTAAGCTATGTACTTATTGGAGCAGTTCTGCTTTCCCTACCTTGGTTACAAAAAACGAGCGTACCCTTATTAGATAATTTATTTATAGCTACCTCAGCGGTTTCTACAACAGGCCTGGTAACGGTTTCCGTATTCGATTCTTATAACTTTTTTGGACAACTCGTGGTTGTAATACTCTTTCAGCTGGGGGGTATAGGATACCTCACCTTTACAACCTTCATGATTTTGTCTACCACTAAAAAAATAACGCATTGGCATCAAACCCTATTAAAAACAGAATTTACGCTCCCGGTAACTATCAAGATTAAGGATTTTTTAAAATCGGTTATCCTCTTTACACTTGTAATGGAAATATTAGGCGTTATCCTCTTTTACATCGCCTTTAGTAGAGAAGGAATGCCTATTTGGGAAGCCTTATGGTCGGCAATTTTTCATAGTATCAGTGCTTTTTGCACGGCAGGTTTTAGTCTTTTTAATTCTGGTTTTGCCGATTATTCAGGGAATGTTCTAATCAATACCACCATTTCTATTTTAGCCATCGCCGGTTCTTTGGGTTTCATCGTTGTTACCGACTTTGTACTCTTTCTCCGCAAGAAAAAACATGCGCTTAGTTTTACTACTAAAATTGTATCCTACGGGTTTTTAATACTGCTCTCTTTTGGATTTATATTTTTCTACACCTATGAACCTACAATCAGTAATTTGGCAGGTAACGAAAGATTTCTGGCGGCTTTTTTTCAAAGTATGACCGCAATGACTACCGTAGGTTTTAACACGGTAGATTTTGGAGCTTTTATGCTTCCTATGCTTTTGGTAACCATATTTCTAATGTACATAGGAGCCTCTCCTTCCGGTACGGCAGGCGGAATGAAGATAACGACGTTGACCGCTGTTTTTGCCATCATGAAAAGTAGGTTAACGAACCATAAGAGAATAACCTTTCTAGGTAGGATTATACCTTACGAAAGATTATATATTGCTACGTCTTCTTTTATCTTCTATACTTCCATAATTGCACTCGGTACTTTTATTCTAACCTTCACGGAGGATTTTAAATTTGAGAAAATTCTTTTTGAAGTTGCCTCCGCCCTTGGCACGGTTGGTTTAAGTACAGGAATCACTGGTGATCTATCCGTACTAGGAAAAATAACGATTATCATAACAATGTTTATTGGTAGATTAGGAGTATTAACCTTTGGTCTTGCCATTTGGGCGAAACAACATACCGGAGATAAAACTATACCTACCGACGATATTGCCGTTTAATTATGATTTTTAATTTATCGCACTACATCATAGAAGCCGTACATGAAAAACATGCTTGGCGCATATGCGACCTCATGACGATAAATGCCGAGAGGTTTCGTCGATTTTTCCCGGAAACTCTAAAGCAAAATTTAACCCCTGATCTCTCCAATTATTTTGTTCAATGCAAAGTACGTCAGTTCAATAACAAAGAAGAATTTCTTTTTGTATTAAAAGAACCTGAGCATCGAACCATAATAGGCCTCGTCTATATCAAAGAAGTGGATTGGAACATAAAACAAGCAGAATTAGCCTACTGTATAGGCTATCAATACGAAGGAAAAGGATATGCCACACAAAGCGTGCAATTTCTTTCTGCTTATGCCTTTAAAGACTTAGGTTTAAAAACACTGCAAATTATTGTTCACAAATCCAACAAAGGGAGTCTTCGTGTTGCCGAAAAGTGTGGGTATATTTGGAGTAAGACTTTAGCAAAGGCCTATAACCCGCCCAACGAAAGCGCCTTAGATATGGAACTTTATGAGCTTGAATATGAAAGATAAATTCTACGCATACATAGAAAAATTACAAGACACCATAACCTCAAAATTAGAAGCGGTTGATGGTAAGGCCACTTTTAAGGAAGACCTATGGAAACGCCCGGAAGGTGGCGGCGGTAGAACCCGTGTTATTGAAAAAGGTAATGTATTTGAAAAAGGAGGTGTAAATATCTCTGGGGTACACGGGGAACTTCCTAAGAGCATGCAAACTTATTTTGGGGTAGAGGACGCCGATTTTTTTGCCTGCGGTTTAAGTTTAGTACTCCATCCAAAGAATCCCATGGTCCCTACAGTGCATGCCAACTGGCGCTATTTTGAAATGTACGACAAAGACGGGAATATCGTTGACCAATGGTTCGGTGGTGGCCAAGACCTTACGCCCTATTATTTATTCGATGAAGATGCTATTCACTTTCATAAAACCTGTAAGGAAGCCTGTGATAAACACCATCCTGAATTTTACTCCAAATACAAGAAGCGATGTGACGAATACTTCTGGAATACCCATAGAAATGAGGCAAGAGGTATAGGCGGACTCTTTTTTGACTACTGTAAAGCCACTAACGAGATGAAAATGACCGATTGGTATAATTTTGTCACCGAAGTGGGCAACAGTTTTTTACAGAGCTATATTCCCATAGTGGAGAAAAGAAAAGACATGCCCTACAATGCGGCTCAAAGAGATTGGCAAGAAATACGTCGCGGCAGGTATGTAGAATTTAACCTTGTACATGATAAGGGCACCCTATTTGGCTTAAAGACCAATGGTCGTATAGAAAGTATTTTAATGAGTCTACCCCCACATGTACAGTGGCACTATGACCACTACCCTAAAGAAGGTAGCGAAGAAGAACGACTTTTAAAGATATTAAAAAAGCCTAAAGCTTGGATTTAACACCATACCAAATGGGAAAAAAAGGAAAAGCAAAAAATACCGTCAATAAAACCAAACACACTAAGCTTATGCAGCAAAAGAAAAACAAGCTTAAAAAGGAAGTCGCACTACGGAAAGAGCGTTTAAAGGAAATCATTGCAAAATCAAAAGAAAGCCAATAAATCAAAATGGGCTATAAGAAATGAAACAAAAAATATATCAAATAGATGCATTTACCGATACCGTTTTTGGTGGCAATCCGGCAGCGGTTTGCATTCTAAAAAAATGGCTTTCTGATGGCGTAATGCAACAGATTGCAGCCGAAAATAATCTTGCTGAAACCGCTTTCGCCGTTCCAAAAGACAATGGTTATGAACTACGATGGTTTACGCCAGAATTAGAGGTAGACCTTTGCGGCCATGCCACCTTAGCTACCGCTTTTGTGCTTTTTAATCACTACCACCCCAAAGAACATACTATTCGGTTTATTTCTCCAAGGAGCGGTTCCTTAGTCGTTGTTAAAAATGAGGATGCAAGCATGACCATGGATTTCCCATCAGATGATTTACAATCGGTTTCATCGCAACCAAATATTAATGAGGCCATTGGGAAAATACCCCAAGAAACCTTCAAAGGAAAGACCGATTACTTGCTCATTTATAAATCACAACAGGAAATTGAAGCTATACATCCAAATTTTCACTTGTTGAACGATTTGGATTGCCGAGGAGTAATTGTTTCGGCCCCAGGGACGCAAGTTGATTTTGTTTCTCGTTTTTTTGCGCCACAATGCGGTATTCCTGAAGACCCCGTTACGGGCTCTGCGCATACATCACTTGCACCCTACTGGTCCAAACATCTTGGCAAAAACAAGCTAACAGCAAAACAACTATCGCCACGCGGAGGTGATTTGCACTGCGAGTATCTTGGAAAACGCGTAAAAATAGCTGGTAAGGCGGTTTGCTATTTAGTTGGTGAGATTGAGGTGTAAAGATTTTGATATTTGTAAAACCATCCGTTCACGTGTTTTTCTCTTTTAATACAACAGAAAGATAAAAGTATATCGAGAAGCTTAGGAACACGATTGCTTCTCGATACAAATTCCTTCGTACCTCGAAATTCACTCGAAGTGACAATCTAATGCACTAAAAAGTAAATTCAATTAATAGTACAAAAGTCATCTTGTCCGTTCGAGCGCAGGCTTGAATTTCTATTTTTATCTCAGAACTACTCCTCTACAGTCTTTAAATTATCATCAGAATTACGATCTATGAGCTTATTATAAGGGTCAATTCCCGCTTTTAACGGCTTTTCTTCCGTTATCATAGTAAATGTATTGTCTCCAGGAGATAACCACTTTAAATCAAAGGAAAGTGGGTTCTTAATCGTTACACCATCTTCGTTAGTAATATCTTCTCCAAAGAGACCAATGTCTACCAAGTTCTTCTGATCATCTACCCGTTTTTCTTTGCCCGTATCGTCATAGTAAATTTTCTTAGAGTTTACGGTAAATGTGGTTTCCCACTTGCCGCTATCCAATGCTTTTGTTTTAGCATTCATTACCCTGTTTTCATAAAGTACAATTTCCTTAAATCCGTCATCCACTTTATATTTTAGAGAATCTGGAGTTACTTCAGAAAGGGCCTTATACAAATCCTCGGATGATGCATAATACCCTTTTTCAAAATACTTAAACTCGTTAAGAAAATTACGAAGCCCTTTATTTACAACGTCTTCACCCATAACATCTTGTAAATCATACATAATCATAGACCCTTTTTCGTACCAAATATACTGACCGGTTTCTACGTCCATCAACGAGCGCTCTGGTTTAAAGCTGAACTGCCTGCTAGAGAGATAATCGTCTAAGGAATTCTTTAAGAAAGATTTAATTCCGTTTTCCCCGTACTCTTGTTTCATGGTCATGAGCGACACATATTCCGCCAAGGTTTCGGAAATAATATTGGCTCCGGAGGTTTTGCTGGGCGTTACAATATGACCCCACCACTGATGTGCCACTTCATGAGAAGTTACCCTAAACGCATAATTGTAATCCTCGGCTTTTGAAAAATCTGCCACAAAGCCAAAATCTTCTGAATAAGGTATCGTAGTAGCAAATGACTGGGCAAAATTAGAGTGTGCCGGAAATTCTATGATACGTATCACGGAATATGGGTACTCAAAATAGTTTTTAGAGTTATAATCCAACGATATTTTGATCCCTTTTACGAAATAGTCTAAATTCTTATTGTGCTCTGGGTGATGATAAATCTCAATAGCCACTTTTTTACCACTTGGAGCCGTCCAAACATCTTTGGACACTTCATATTCTGCACTTACAAAATTGAAAAAGTAATCGGTCTTGTCCTCTAGTTTATAATTGTAATACACACGACCCTCTTCTTCCCACTTTTTAGTGAGTGTACCAGGAGCTATAGCAATTTGGTCACTAGAAGTACTAATGGTAGCCTCAAAGCTCATGTAATTTGCATCTTCATTAAAAAGGTTTCTTTTAAGCGCCGTACTATCTGTTCTTGGCGGATACAGAAAATCTAACTCCTCCAAACCATATTTCTTACGCACACCATTATCACTTAACACACGATCAAAGTGAAAAGTAGGAAAGATAGCATCTCTAAAAAAAGTTCCATTACCCAAAATAGCGGTTTCTGTATCGTTAGAAAATCCATGGGTTCGCACCTTGGTTTCAATCACCAAATCTGCCGTATCCTTTGGTTGTAAAGGATGTGGCAATTTATAAATAAATAGGCGGTATGCACTATCGTTTAGGAAGGGTTTTATCTCAGTGCCATTATAGCGCACCTTTGTAATTTTAGTATCCGCTATAGGAAATTTAATTTCCATTAAAACAGTATCAATAGGCGTCTCTGATGGATTTATAACCTTAAATATTCCCTTGGCATCAACTTTACGCTCTTTGGGGTAAATAGCAATATCTGCTTTTAAATCGATAACCTGAATGTGTGGTTTGCCAATGTACTTTCCATAGGCCTTTTCGGCATCTGCATTAATCCTTTCTCCATAATCACCATCCTCTAGCTGATTCAAAACTTTTAAATTATAGTAGCTGTACGCCGCTACCGAAACAAAAGCCAATAAAAAGAAAAGCGTGTAGGCAATAGTGCTGCCCTTAAATCTTCGCTTAGCCAATTTTAAGCGTTCTTTAGCAGAGGAAAAGAAACCCCTGTTCCAAAATATTTTTCCTATTGCTGCCAAAATACAGGTGAGTAACACCCAATATAAATTCAGCCAGAATTCTCCATACAAGTAATGTCCAAAACCATTTAAATCACTTAAAAAGCTTCCTGTAGTGTCCCCAAATATTAATAACGGGTTGCTTGTTTTAAAAGCTAAGCTTAAGAGTAAAGGAAGCCCTATATAAATTGCGATAACAATAAAATGTCCTAAAAATTTATTATTTACTAGCACATGTATAAAAAAGGCTAGCAATAGGGTCATTACATATGCAGGAAATATTTTAGCAAAATTATACGTGAGGTACATCCCCAATTCATAATTGAAATACCCATTTACCGTTTGGTATATTATACCAACTAGTATACCTACTAAGGTCAATACGATAGCCACCCCAACCAATGAAATGATTTTAGACAGGTATAAGGTATTATTACTCACCGGAAGCGCGTCGTAAAACTCAAATGTCTTGTTCTTACGCGTTCTATGAACCGCTTCACCAGCATAAATAATTAAAATAATTACAGAGAATAAGGATATTCCTCCTGCAATCTGCACTACCATATAGCGCGTTAATGGCATAGACGCCGTTCCATATATTTGATTGGATTGATAGGCTACAAAACTAGCGATCAGGACACCGATCACTATCAACACCAAAAAAACCGATTCCTTTACAATAGATAAAAATTCTATTCTACTTAGCGACCATAAATTTTGCCATTGCGCCTTTTTGGTAAATTGTTGTGCTATGTTACGAATACCACTTGGCTCATAAGCCGTATCATCTTCCTTAACGGTCTTCTTCTTTTTAGATGATAAAAAGCCTTTGTACGAAAATTTAAAGAGTGTAAACAAGAATATCAATGTTGCAATTCCCAACCAAAAGAGCCTGTTCAACATAAATTTTCCCGAAAGAGAAAGCTGTGTCGTATTCAATTCATTAACGGACCAATACTTGGTTAAATATCCATGAGCCCTATTTCCAAAAGGGTCTACGTACACACTGAGCCACTCCGTATCTAGACTGGATAATAATTCCCCGGATATGATTGTGGCCAAGAAAATAACGATACCTCCCAAATAAAGTATAGGCATACGTTTAAAGAAGGTCATAAGACTAAAGAAAAGACTTCCTATAAAAAAGGCATTGAAGGTTAATAAATACACAAACGGTAAAGAGTAAGACCAAAAATTAAAATCGGTATACGTCCCGTAATCCGGTCTGTCTAAAAAGGCCCCCAATACAAAACCTATCATAGCACCCAATACCGCAGCTAAGTTCATGAGCGTAACAATAGTGAAGCTGCCCCAAAAACGTCCAAGAATATAGTTCTTTTCAGAAACCGGAAACGTAAAATAAGTCTGTGCGGTCTTATGCTCTTCATCCCTAAAAACAGGCACACCCATAATTGCGGCATAAAAGAATAAGGCCAAGATGCTCATTCCCCCAAGAACGCCCACTATAGCGTTTGGGCTGTTGGTAAACTGAGCTGTTACGGATTTCTCGAACACTGCCAATAAAAATGGCATGATGAACATGATAAAAATATAGATATAGGTAGCGGGTCGTCGAAGTCGATATTTCAACTCAAATAAGAAAATCTCCTTCATAATTAAACAGTTTGAGGTTGGTTGATACTGTAGAAATAAAAGTCTTCCAAACTATTGTTCACCAGCTCAAAACCTTCACCTGGATTGGTTTCACTATAAATATTGACATTTAGATTTCCACTACGGAGGTATGTAGACAAAACAGTATATTCCGACTGGTATGAATCTAGCTCTTCCTTAGCAATTTTCTTTCTATAAACCTTATTGTTTAAGGTATTGGATAGTTCTTGCGGGTGCCCTTGAACAACAACCCTACCCTCATTAAAAACCGCCATATTCGTGCAGAGATTTACCACATCATCTACAATATGTGTGGATAAAATTACCACGGCATCTTCTCCAAGCTCACTAAGTAAATTATGGAATCGGTTACGCTCCAATGGGTCTAAACCCGCCGTTGGCTCATCTACGATAATTAGTTTAGGATTCCCGATCAAGGCTTGCGCAATACCAAAACGCTGCCGCATGCCTCCCGAGTAATCACCTAGATTACGTTTGCGGAATTTATAGAGATTCACTTTGTTCAATAAATCGGAAACATATGCCTTACGTTCATTCTTATGCTGAATTCCCTTGATTTTTGCAATATGGTTCAGCATCATTTCCGCGGAAACTTTAGGATACACCCCAAAATCCTGAGGTAAATATCCCAAAACTTTACGAAGTGCATCTGGCTCCTTAAAAACATCGGTATCATTAAAAGTGATCGTTCCACTATCGGCTAATTGCAAAGTGGCAATGGTACGCATCAAGGTAGATTTACCGGCACCATTTGGACCCAACAGACCAAACATCCCTGTACCGATTTCTAGATTAACATCGTTTAAAGCCTGTGTTCCGTTTGGATACGTCTTATTTAAATTAGAGATAGAGAGCATATGCTAAATTTTGGTTGGTTTATATTTTAAGGAATAAGTATGGAAGATATTCAATTTGTTACAATCTTGCATCTAATACTTCTGGCTGATTACACAAGAATAGTTCCAAGTACGCATAGAACGACAGTCTTCCCTTATATTTGTGTAAGATTCATTTTTTTCGAAAAATAGTTTATACAACCCTAGAAAACAAAAACTGTGTATCCACTTATTAGAAATAGAAGGCTTAGAAGTTCAGAAGCCATAAGACATTTAGTCCGCGAAACTATTATTACCCCAAGCGATTTTTTGGTGCCACTTTTTGTTGTTGAAGGTAAAGGTGTTAAAGAAGAAATAGCTTCTATGCCCAATTACTACAGACTAAGTCTGGATAATTTGGAGAAAGAAGTAAAAGAATTATGGAATATGGGGCTTTGTGCAGTTCTCCTTTTTGTAAAGGTTCCTGATAATTTAAAGGATAATGCCGGCTCAGAAGCGCTAAACGATAATGGGTTGATGCAATTGGCCATAAAAACGGTAAAAAATGCATGTCCGGAAATGTTGGTGATGACCGATGTTGCGCTTGACCCCTACTCCTCTTACGGCCATGATGGTATTGTAGCGGACGGACAAATACTTAACGACGAAACCGTAGAAGTATTGGCAGAGATGAGTGTTTCCCATGCCAATGCAGGAGCAGATTTTGTTGCTCCAAGTGATATGATGGACGGTCGCATTCTAAGTATTAGAGAAGCATTGGAGGACGAAGGGCATATTAATACTGGTATCATGAGCTATAGTGCTAAATATGCCAGTGCCTTTTACGGTCCTTTCCGTGATGCTTTGGATTCCGCTCCTGTGGATATCAAAAATGTTCCTAGCGATAAAAAGTCCTACCAAATGGATGCTGCAAACCGGTTTGAAGCCATTTCGGAAACACAACAAGATATTGACGAAGGGGCGGATATTGTTATGGTGAAGCCCGGGCTATGTTATTTAGATATTGTAAGGGAAATTAAGAATGAAGTAGATGTCCCTGTTGCGGTATATCAGGTTTCCGGGGAGTACGCTATGTTAAAAGCGGCCGCGGAAAAAGGCTGGCTAGATCATGATGCCGTAATGATGGAACAACTCCTTGCTATTAAACGTGCTGGCGCCAATATTATAGCTAGTTACTTTGCTAAAGATGCTGTTCGGTTAATGTAATCACATTAATATTAAAAAGAGTAAACTGTTGGTTTATTAAGATTGATATGAAAGGGAAACTTTTTGTGCTACTTTGTTATATACTTCCGATGGGAACCATCTTTTCGCAGGAAATTATTCCTGATAATATAGCGCTACCAAGGTCAACCACCTTTAATTTATCGCTACTCTCCGAAGTAGATTTACTATCAGTGAATCCAAAGGTCGATTCAATTATAACAAACGGTATAAAAAATGAAGCCTTTCCGGGAGCCCAAGTACTCGTAGCCGAAAAAGGGAAAATTATTTTCCATAAAGCGTACGGGTTTCATACTTACGACAGCATACAGGCCGTTGCATTAAATGACCTATACGATTTAGCATCGGTCACTAAAATCTCAGGCCCTTTACCTGCATTGATGAAATTGGTAGCGGAGGGCAAGTTAGATTTAGATGTTCCTTTTAGCACGTATTGGAAACCGTGGCAGGGAATAAAGAATAAAGAAACAATTACCCTTCGCGAAATTTTGGCGCACCAAGCAGGGCTAGAGCCTTATATCGTTTTTCTAAATAAGGTAATAAAAAAGAATAATAAGCTTAAAACACGCTTTGTCAAAAACGTACGGAAAAAACGATTTGAGAAGGAGGCCTACGACGGACTTTACGTAAAAAACAGGTTCAAAAGAAAAATGTACCGTATGATCAACAGGTCCCCGGTATCTTCTGAAAAAAAATATGTTTATTCCGGTTTAGCCTTTCTCATCTTTCCAGAACTTATAGCGCAATTATCGGGAATGTCTTATGAAGATTATCTGGTAAAACATTTTTACCAACCAATAGGTGCTAAAACCTTAGGTTTTTTACCGATGTCCAAAGATTTTTCAAATAAAATAGTCCCTACAGAAGTAGATACGCTCTATCGCCATACGTTAACAAAAGGTTGGGTACATGATGAAAATGCATCGCTTCTCGGTGGCGTTTCCGGTAATGCCGGTCTTTTTGGCACCGCAAATGACCTGGCAAAAATGATGCAGCTGTATCTCGATTTAGGCAAGTATGACGACAAAAGGTTACTCCCAGAAGCCATTGTAAAAGAGTTCACGCAAGTGCAATACCCAGCTAACGAAAATAGGAGAGCTCTAGGGTTTGATAAACCGCTACTAGACAATACTTCACTTCCTTTTTCAGAAGCTTACCCAGCACCAGAAGTAAGTCCCGAAAGCTTTGGTCATAGCGGATTTACGGGCACTTTTGTATGGGCAGACCCAAAAAACCAATTGGTATATGTGTTTTTGTCCAACAGGGTGTATCCTTCCCGTGACCATAGAAAACTATACGAGCTAAATATTCGCCCTGCCATACAGCAAGTATTCTATGATGTACGCCACAAATTAAATTAAACAAAACGCATGCTTATTTTTTGGTATCTTAGTCGCACAAAATAAACCTATGGGACTACTGGTATTTTATGCTGTTATTTCAATCTTTTTTTCCTTTCTATGCTCCATTCTAGAGGCCGTTCTGCTAAGTATTACACCAACTTTCATCAACGTAAAAAAAAGAGAAGGTAAAACCTATGCCACTACTTTAGAAGAATTGAAAAAAGATGTGGACAAGCCACTTATCGCAATACTAACCCTAAATACCATTGCCCACACTGTTGGTGCTATACTGGTAGGTGTGCAAGCGAAGGTCGCCTATACCGAACTATACGGAACCACTAAAAGGACTGTTTTCGGGATAGAATTTTCAGAAGACCTCATGGTTGGGGTCGTCTCTACAATTATGACCATATTGATCCTGGTAGCTTCCGAAATTATTCCTAAGACCATAGGCGCAACCTACTGGAGGCAGCTCTCTAATTTTACGGCCAAAGCCTTGAATATTATGGTGCTTGGTTTAAAGTATACCGGGCTTCTCTGGTTGTTGCAATTGTTTACGCGTCTGGTAGGCGGAAAAGGCCACCACGGCAGTGTATTAAGTAGAGAAGATTTCACGGTAATGACAGATATGGCCCACGAAGAAGGTGTTTTTGAAAAGTCTGAATCTACGATTATCAAAAATCTCTTACGTTTTGATGAGGTCTTGGTGAAGGATGTTATGACCCCTAGAGCAGTTATGAAAATTGCATCCGACGAAACACCTATACAAGTCTTTTTCGAGGAAAATCCGAAGCTTCGGTATTCTCGTATTCCTGTTTTCCATGAGAAAATGGATAATATCACCGGTTTTGTACTAAAAGACAATGTATACGAGGAAATTATAAATAAGAATGGCGAAATGCCTTTATCGGAAATCAGAAGGGATATACTTGTCACCAGAAGAAGTACACCTATACCCAAGTTGTTCGATATTCTAATTGCCAAAAGAGAGCATGTTGCATTGGTAGTTGATGAATATGGCTCCGTGGCCGGACTTGTAACCATGGAAGATGTTATTGAAACACTTCTAGGTCTAGAAATTATGGATGAAAGCGACAATGTAGCCGACTTACAAGTACTGGCACGCAAAAATTGGGAAGGCAGGGCAAAACAGGCAGGAGTTATAGAACAAACTCCCGAAACCCCAAAAGGTGAATAACAAGAAATGGAGCAAGCGTTTATACAAAGCCCTCTTGGTGTTACTAAAATAGAAGGTAATGCCGATGGGATAGCTTCCATTTCGGTGCTTAACTCCAATGAAAAACTTACTGATCTTGTACCGGCAATTCTAGAGGATGCAGTATATCAGCTTAATGAATATTTTGAAGGAAAACGACAACAATTTGATTTAAAGCTAAATCCTGTTGGAACCGATTTTCAGCAACGCGTATGGAAAGCCTTGGCGGATATTCCTTACGGAAAAACAGTTTCTTATCTAGAACTCTCTAAAACATTAGGTGATGTAAAAGCTATACGCGCAGTTGCAGCTGCTAATGGTAAAAATCCCTTATGGATTGTGGTGCCTTGCCACAGGGTAATAGGAAGTGATGGCTCTCTTACCGGTTACGCCGGTGGACTGCATCGTAAAAAATGGCTTTTGGAGCACGAAAGTCCGGTGAAACAGCAATCACTATTTTAATTTTTAAAGACTACTCGGTCGGTTTAATAAAGCATAATCCTAAAGAAAGCCCCGCACCTTACTTTTCATCCAAAATTTTAGCCGCTTAACCCCACGAAGTGATAATTTTTAGATAGACGCATAGTTGTAAAACATACCCAACAGTCTGTTCTATAAAAATTTTCAGTGTTGGACTTAAGATTAATAGTTCACATTAATTGTCTATTTTCATACGGCTAATTCTATTATAAAAATGAAATATTTCAAGTTTCTAGTTTCGTTAGTTCTTACCGCAGGGATTTTTTACGGTCTCAATACAAAGATTGGTGCAGTGCCACCGATTGGAAAATTCCTTAATCCGTACACGGGTGTCTGGCAAAACGAAAAAGATGATGCCATAACAGGTACCGTAGCCATAGCTGGTCTTAAAGATGAAGTAACGGTGCATTACGATGGACAATTGATTCCACATATTTTCGCAAAGAACGATACCGATTTATATAGAGCACAAGGCTATATTACCGCAAAACACCGCCTTTGGCAAATGGAATTTCAAACACACGCGGCCGCAGGACGTTTATCAGAAATTATTGGCGAGGCTGCGCTTAATTATGATCGGCAAGAACGCAGACGAGGTATGGGTTTTGGAGCCGAACAAGCTATATTAAAAATGAAAGAAGATCCTGAAACTGCGGCTTATATAGAAGCTTATGCAGCAGGTGTAAATGACTACATTAATCAATTACAGCCAAAAGATTTTCCAGTTGAATACAAATTACTGGATTATGCGCCGGAGCCATGGACCATTAAAAAAACAGCCCTTCTATTAATGTATATGACGAAGGACTTATCTGGTTTTGACTCAGATTTAGAGAATACCAATGCCTTACGATTATTCGGAAAGGAACGTTTTGACATGCTGTATCCAGATTTTTATGAGGTAAACGACCCTGTCATTCCAAAAGAAACGGACTGGAGCTATATCGATGTTCCTATGACTGAAGCACCAGAAAGCGAACTACCGTTAGATTCTATTGCAAGTACTATGGACAAACCACATCCAGATAATGGCAGTAATAATTGGGCCGTCTCGGGAAGTAAATCATACTCGGGAAATCCTATTTTAGCAAATGACCCACATTTAGGCCTAAACCTACCTTCAATCTGGTTTGTAATGCAACTGAGTACACCAGAGCATAATGCTTTTGGTGCAACCTTACCTGGTGCGCTCGGTGTTATTTCGGGATTTAACAATCATATTTCTTGGGGAGAGACCAATGCCACTAGAGATGTTTTGGACTGGTATAAAATTGAATTCCGAGATGATGACCGCACGCACTATAAATATGGAGAAGAATGGAAAGAGGCCAGTATAAGGGTCGAAGAAATAAAAATCAAAGGCAGGGAGCCATTTAAAGATTCGGTACGTTACACACATCATGGTCCCGTTGCGTATGGTGTTAATTTTAAAGGGGATAATGGACGTGCAGGCTACGCCATGAAATGGATTGGACATATTGGCGAAAACAACCAAAGAACATTTCTAGACTTGAACAAAGCACATGATTATGAAGAATATGTTGCTGCATTAACGCATTATAGTGCTCCAGCTCAAAATTTTGTATTCGCCTCTACGCAAGGAGATATTGCCCTATGGATTCAGGGTAAATTTCCGAACAAATGGAAAGGGCAGGGTAAATTTTTAATGGACGGTAGCAATCCTGATAATGATTGGCAAAGCTTTATTCCGCAAGCCTTTAACGCACATACCAAAAATCCGGAAAGAGGATTTGTAAGTTCTGCGAATCAACATCCTGTTGATAAAAGTTACCCTTACTATGTTTTTAACGATGGATATGAGACCTATAGAAATAGAGTGATCAATGATTTTTTTAGGGAGAAAGAAATGTTTTCTATTCAAGATTTTAAGGATTTACACAACAACAATTACAATTTAAAGGCTGCAGAATTAATTCCGTTTGCCGTCGATTCTATGGATATCTCTCAGTTAACTGCTGAAGAAATAGCCGTTCTAAATGATTTGAAAGACTGGGATTTTTACAATGATATTGATGAAGTAGGTCCAAGTATTTGGCGAAATTGGTGGGGTAAATTGTATAATATGGTCTGGGACGAGTTTGATGTAGAAGACGTGGCAATGGACGCTCCTTTTACGTATCAAACAATTCATATGCTCAAAACCATGGGAGACGATACATTTATGGACATTAAAGAAACCCCAGAAACTGAAAATGCAAAAGACCTTTTTCTATTAAGCTTTAAAGAAGCAGTCAAATCGCTTTCTGCATGGAAAGCGGAAAACGGAGCTTACAATTGGCGCGATTATAAAAGCACAAGTGTGGGGCATCTTCTACAAGGCTTACCAGCATTCTCAAGAACCAACCTGCCTATAGGAGGCGGCAGAAGTATCGTTAACGCCACTTCTGAAAGGCACGGACCTTCTTGGCGTATGATCGTAGAGATGAGTTCACCGCCAAAAGCCTTAGGCATATATCCGGGAGGGCAATCTGGTAACCCGGGAAGTAAGTTTTATGACGATTTTATTGATGTATGGGCCGCAGGCGAATACCATAGTCTTAATTTTTTGCAAAGCAGTACTCCCACAGAAGCGATCATAGGCACACAAACCTTAATATCAAATTAAATGAACTCTAAAAATATAAACTTTGTAGTCACCATAATACTAGCCTTAGCATTTTCATTTTTCCTTCCGTGGTGGTCGGTCATGTTAGCTGCATTTATTACCGCCTTTAGGCTACCCTTAAGAGGTGTTACAGTATTTCTAGTACCGTTTGTTGCTATTTTACTATTCTGGGCCGTATACGCCTATATTTTAGCAAATGGAAACGGTTTTGTCCTTTCAAAGAAAATAGCCGTTCTGTTACCCCTAGAAGGAAATCCGTACCTATTAATTTTGGTTACGGCCGTAGTTGGTGGATTAGCGGCCGGAATAGCGGCCATTTTTGGCAAGCAATGTCAATTACTTCTTAGAAAAAATGAGGTTTAGCTACTCAATAAAATATACAGGAAGAAAATTCAGGGGAACGGTCTCTACTAGTTCCCCTTCATCAGATATGACCATAGCCCCTCCACGCAATTGGTTATCGTTAGTAAACTCTCCGTAAGAAACTAGGAAAACCTCTTCCTTGGCATTGTATTGTTGGCTAGAGATATAAATAGACACGTCATTTGCTATTTCTACTTCACTCATTAAATTGGGCAAGTCAATAATTGTATTGGTACTTGTCTCTAAATCGTAAATAGCAGGGCCTCGCTCTATACTAAAGGGTTGCGAATACTCAAACTCATAATAAAGTTTATTATCAATGAGCTTGGCATTCATGGGACCGGGGTTAAAACTTTGTGCTAAAGTGGGTGAAAATTCTTGAACCTTATTCAAGGTGTCAAAATCTAAAATATCTAGAGTTGTGGTAGCAGCTGTTGAAAATTTGAATACCGCCAAATCTCCATTATGGTCTATTAGAATACTTGGAACATCACCGCCAAAAGATAAAGTCTGCCGTAGGATGTTGGTAGCGGTTTCATAGACTCCAATTCTATATTCCAAGGCTTCTGTTTTGTACGTAATGAACAATTTGCCGTTATGATATAAAGGAGGGTAAAGTGTATTTATATTAAACTCTAAAGAAAGGTCAGTGCCTTCCAAGGTATTTAGGTTTATAGTACGAATAGCTAGGTTTGTTGTTCCCTGAGGATTATAAAATCCAAAGAATACCGAAGTGTCATTATTTGTTCCCCAAACAATAGATCTTGCAGAAGTATTCGTATAGAAATCCCTATAGTTTTGAACTTCACCAGTAGCAACATTCTTCTGAAACAAAGAGAACTTTCCCGAACTAAACGAATAAAATGAAAGTGTTGACCCACTTTGTCTTAAGGTTAAGTAGTTTGTGTTAACCCCAACTTCGTTGGTAAGGTTGGTTTCAACTCCACTACTCAAAGCTCCGTCATGATTGTATTGAAAAACAGCATCGGCATTAACGCCAATAAGTTGAAAATTAATGGCTTCCTGAACTTCTGGTTGGTCTACCTCATCTTCTTTTGAGCAACTAAGAAAAAAACTGAATAAGAGGAATATCAAATAGGAATTACGCATGTCATATATGGTTTACACCATGTAAACAAGTCAGCTACGCATACCCATTTAGGCATACGCACAAGACTAAATTTCATAGCAAAAATTTTTGTCGAGAAGGAAGATACAATATTATTCGAAGGCTATGTTTATCATCTTATAAAATTAATACATTAATTTAATGGCCCTAACCATTAGTCGAATGCCATGTTACAAAAAATTAACTTGGAAAATATCTTATTTCTGGATATTGAAACCGTTCCCGAAAAGGAAAGTTTTGAAGATTTGGATGATACTAAAAAAGAACTCTGGGACCAAAAATCGCGCTACCAAAGAAAAGACGATTACACTCCCGAAGAATTTTACGATCGTGCGGGTATCTGGGCAGAGTTTGGAACAATAGTATGTATTTCTGTAGGTTATTTTAAATTGAACGGTGATTCCAAAACGTTTCGGGTAACCAGTTTTCAAGGAGATGAAGTAAAACTACTCAAGGAGTTCAAAAGTCTACTGAACAGTCATTTCAATCAGCCAAAACATCTGCTTTGCGCACATAATGGAAAAGAATTTGATTTCCCCTATACCGCCAGAAGGATGATTATCCACGGAATAGCATTACCCTACAAACTGGATTTGTTCGGAAAAAAACCATGGGAAGTACCGCATTTAGATACCATGGAGCTCTGGAAATTTGGTGATTACAAACATTATACTTCTCTAAAACTTATGGCTCATATTCTAGGAATCCCGTCACCAAAGGAAGATATAGACGGTAGTATGGTCCGCGATGTCTTTTATGAGGAGAAGGATATTGACCGCATCGTTACCTATTGTGAACTGGATGTCGTAACCACAGCTCAAGTATTCTTAAAAATGAGAAATGACCCTATTCTAAATGATAATGAAATTAAAAAAGTATAATGGCGTTCTACTTAAAAAACATTCCATGGTTAGACAAATAGGTATGGTACTAATATTTTGTTTCGCTTTTCAAGTAAGCGCACAAGAAATTCATTACGTACATGCAGATAATGGACTTATCATTAGAAAAGAGCCTAAAAGAAAGGGAGAGAAGACAGGAAAACTAGATTATGGAGCCTCAGTCCGTATCGTTCAACGAACCAACTTTCCCTTAAGTATTTCAGATGATGGCGAGATAATTAATGGTGTTTGGGTAGAAATTGAAGACCTTGGTCAATCCTATCCCAAAAAGAAAGGATATGTATTCGATGGATATCTTAAAGAAGATGCTCCACCAAAACGAATTCAACTTGTTTTTAATGATTTCGTTTTTCAAATGGACGAAATAGTTGTTTGGGATACAAAAGAAGAGCTGGCAAAAGTTCATAAAGATCATGCTGAAGTTTCAGTAGAATTGGGAGAGTCTCCAGAAAGTAAAAGGTTTTACTTAAAAAATAACGACTATGAAAAAATAGAGGTGTACCAGCGTTTTGAAAATAGTATAACTATTATGAACGAAGGACCACACTGTGACTTAACGGAATGGAAGCACTATGACTCACCATGGCAAAAACTAAAACCCCAAGAAGGAGATAATTCATTCATGACAACTACATACGCTCCAGAAGACTGGCAAAAATTTATACCTGTTGATATGGCAGAACTTAAACTAGCGGTAAAAAACAATTGTCAAGAACACTGGTTAGATTTATTGATGAATGTAAAAGATATAAACGACTATCCTATTGGCGTATCAATGAGTAGAATTTTTTTAAAATTAATTTTGACTGAAAAAAATAAAGTGACCAGCGAAAAGCTAATTGTTTTTAATATTCCCATGGGTTGTTAAAGTAATAAGCCTTCCAATATAACAAACTGAAAGGCCTAAACTGAGTAGTAATTATATTTTCGGGGGAACTACCCTGCTTTAATACTTGAAAAACTTAGTGCTCTTTTTACTACCAAAATCTTGTACTTGTATAATGTATAATCCTGTAGCTAAGTCCGCCACATTAATTTCGGCATCCTTTGCAAATCCTGTTTTAAGTTCAATTCCGGATGAGGAAACAATACTGTACATTGCAGTATCGCTAACTTCCGTATTCAACCGAATCTCGTTTACCGCAGGGTTGGGATAGACCGAAAAATTGACTTCGGCATCCATACCAAGAACTTCATTAGAATCTAAAGAACCTACTTCTGTTGACGCTCCTAAAAAAGTAAAACGATACTCCTCTGTATATTCTGATACTATATTTTGAGAGCAAAAAGTACGCACTCTTAAAATATAATTTTCATTGTGTTCTAAATCCTTTAGCGCGATTGAATCTTCGGTTATGTATTCAGTAATCCATTGGACCTCATTTTCATTTCTATACTGTACCTCGTACAAGGCGTCCAAATCTCCGTTCCAAGCCATGGTTACTTGATTTTCCAAAGCATTACTAAGGGCAAAACCTTCTGGGCTAGTAATACTACATTGGTTCATCGATGCTCCGGAAATTAATAAAGAAAAATCTTGGATTTCATTCTTAAGATTTCCTTTGTGCGATACGGTAATGGTGTAAGTTCCTTTCGCATTTGGTATATCTATTCGTTCAAAAGGGTCTACTAGATTGTCTCCTTGCTCTGCTACCGCATTTGGGTTAGCGGGATTCAATTTCCAAGGAAGAAAAGTTTTTCCGTTTTGTGTAATACGTATATCTAAATCGTTTACAAGTGCCGGCGTCTTATCGTTTAACACTCCTCTATTAATATAATCGGATTCTGGGTCGGTCCAAGAGATAGAGGCCGAGAAAGTTTCATTTCCGTTTGCGGCAACCGTAAATGAAAATGTACCGCCTTCCTCAAGGTTTTCTTCAGAAACATGAGATGCATATTCTTTATTGATAAGCACTTCAGCAGCTCTTTTAGCGTTCATTACACCCCATCCCATTTTATAGTCTGGACCAGGCTTATGTACATCATCCGCCGTGTGTAAGGCTAATCCCTTAAGTGTGGCCGCTTTTAAATAAGTACCGTACAATTGTTCATTATACTGTTGTAATAATAATAAGGCTCCCGTAACTCCAGGGGTAGCCATAGAGGTTCCCGAAGAGGAGTTATAGCTCGTATTACTTGTTGCATAAGTAGATACAATAGAAGAACCGTCGCCTGCTAAATCTGGCTTTATCCTTCCGTCATCTACAGGGCCAAAACTACTATAGGCGGACACTTCAGCTTCCTTTAAGTTACCTTTTCGGTCTATTCTAGTATTGGCCCCAGCAACTGTAAGTCCATTCTTAGCAATGGTAAATCCTAACATTAAATCAAAACCGTCAGTACTTGTCCCAAAAATAGGAGCATCGTTGTCCCTTCTCTTTTGGGCATTACCTGCGGCCGTAACCATCAAATAATATGGTGCATTATACATGATTTTATCCCAATCTTGAGAAACCTTAATGTATGAGCCAAAATACCAGTCGGGTACTCTATCCGTTTTAATACCGTACGAATGGTTAGAAAGCAGAAGACCATCAGCTGCCGCTTCGGCAACCTCTATTTTATCCCTTGTCCAATCGTGCGAAAGCGCTTTTGCGGCATGGGCCACCCCTTTCGCCTCTTTCCTTATACCAGATGAAATAATACTTCCGGTTACCATAGTTGCATGCATATCTACTTCACCGGTGCCATCCGCAACAGAAGCTCTAATATCATATTCTTGATGGGTAGTTAGCGCCACACCAGAATCCCAAACACCGACCTGCATCCCTGCACCGTCTAAATCTAGTTCCAATAACCCATTGGTATGTAGCGTAGAGGCCCTTGATGCCTGACTCGCATTTTCAGCATAAGCTTCGTAAAATATTGGACTACCATCAGTGCCAACTTCTTGTAATTCTATTTTCTTGCCATCTGGAAGAACTTCTTTAACCTTCCAGTTATTTATCTTGGCTAGCACCAAAGTTTTTTTTCTATTATCTTCAAAATCAAATTCAAGGTCTACATGCATTGCTCCTATTTTGGAGAAATCATATTCCTTATTAATAATGGTCTGTAATTTCTCTGACTGTCCAAAAGTAAGTGGAGCGACTAAAAGAAAGAGCAAAATGATACGGATAGGTGTATGCATTTTGCCCTTAGGTTTCAGATAGTTCATAGGTTGTAGGTTATGATTGTAAGATTTGGACTACAAATATATTTTACAACACTTGATAATTAATTCAAAAAATCTGTTTATTCGATGAAATACATAGGTCTATATGCTCTTCTGTTGTGAAAGTGCGTTTTTTTGTTGTTTATAAGATAATTCTTACAAATAATTACATCAAAAAACATCACTTATTATATTTAAGGATAATGTATACTGGAAAATGATCACTATAACCCCCTAAATATTTGCTTCCTGCATAGGTTCTAAAAGGACTGCCTTTATATTTCCCTTTATACTCCTTTAAGGATGCGTCATCATAAATATTGGCCTTATCAAAGCTATGCGAACCTTTTTGATAGTTAAAAAAGTTATGGGATATAATAATCTGGTCAAAAAGACTCCAGCTTTTCTTATAATTAGCACTTCCCCTTATTTTAGGAGCATGTAATTTCTCCATAGGGTTATAGAGCGCACTGTGAGCTACCAGTTTTTGTATACTAGCTGAATGAGGGTCATCATTAAAATCGCCCATAACAATAAAATTAGGGCTTATAGTATTCGCTTCTATATCCGATATCTTTTTTAAAATTACGTCTGCGGCGATAATTCTTTTATACTCCGTAGAATCACTTCCGTCCCGTCTAGAAGGCCAATGGTTAACAAATACATGAATTTCTTCCCCGTTCAATGTACCATGAACATATAATATGTCCCTCGTAGTGTCTCTAGCACCATCCAAATTTTTAATAATCAGTGGTAACGGTTCAGCATTTAAAATTGTAAAATACTTACGGTGAAAAATTAACGCCGTATCTATACCTCTTTCATCCGGAGATTCATAATGTACAAAATCATAAGGAATACCAGCCAATGGTTCATTTTTGATTAGATCTTGCAGTACGGACTTATTCTCCGCTTCCGCTACACCTATCAGAACAGGAGGATGTGTATTTGAGTCTTTGCCTATTTCAAAGATAGTTTTGGACAGTTTTCCTAATTTGTGTAGGTAGCGTTTCGGCGTCCATTTTTTAAAGCCTTCCGGAGTAAAATCCTCATCGAGTGTGTGGTCATTATCTTCGGCATCAAATAAATTTTCGAGATTATAAAACGCTAAGGTGAATAAATTTTTACTCTTTTTCTTTCTAAACAGTGAAAAACGCATAGGGTCGTTAATTGGGTCAATAAATTTACTAAAATAGCTTGGTCCCTTTTTCTTAATTTTGCACTTTAAACATATATGTTAGAAAAGAAAACGAACACCTACGAAAAAGCAGTACTCATTGGCATCCTTAACAGGGAACAGAATGAGGAAAAGGTAACAGAATACTTGGACGAACTAGAGTTTTTGACTTACACCGCTGGCGGAGAAGTTTTAAAACGCTTTGTACAACGTATGGATGTACCTAACCCAAAGACACTTATTGGAAGCGGTAAGATGTTAGAAGTGGAAAAATTTGTTGAGGAAAATGAAATAGGCTCCGTTATTTTTGATGATGAGCTCACTCCTGCACAACAACGTAATATAGAGAAACAGCTACGCTGCAAAATCATTGACCGTACCAGTCTAATTCTTGATATTTTCGCGCAACGTGCACAAACTAGTTATGCTCGTACTCAGGTAGAGCTAGCCCAATATGAATACCTATTACCTAGACTTACCGGCCTATGGACACACTTAGAGCGCCAAAAGGGTGGTATTGGTATGCGTGGCCCGGGTGAGACGGAAATAGAAACGGATAGACGTATCGTAAGAGACCGTATTACCCTCTTGAAAAAGAAACTGCTCAAAATCGATAAGCAAATGGAGACCCAAAGGGGGAACCGAGGAGCTTTGGTTAGAGTTGCATTGGTAGGTTATACCAACGTAGGTAAATCTACCTTAATGAACGTTATTAGTAAAAGTAATGTCTTTGCAGAGAACAAACTCTTTGCTACCTTGGACACAACCGTCCGTAAAGTAGTCATTGGCAACCTTCCCTTTCTATTAAGTGATACCGTAGGGTTCATTAGAAAACTTCCAACACAGTTGGTAGAGAGTTTTAAAAGTACGCTAGATGAAGTACGCGAGGCCGACTTATTGTTACACGTTGTAGATATATCTCATCCTCAATTTGAAGAGCACATAGATTCTGTACATCAAATTTTAGATGAAATAAAAAGTGCTGATAAAAGGACCATAATGGTTTTTAATAAAATTGATCAACACGAGAATGAAGTAATCGAGGAAGATGATTTAATTACCGAACGCACTTCTAAACATTTTACCATTGCCGACTGGAAGAGCACTTGGATGGAAAAAGTGGGTGACCGAGCGTTATTTATTTCTGCCTTGAATAAAGAAAATCTTGATGAATTTAGAAAGCGAGTTTATGATGAGGTCAGAGATATTCATGTCACACGTTTTCCATATAACAACTTCCTTTATCCGGAACATTTAGATGAGTATTAATTGCAAAGTATACATCAAATGATGTAGTTCATCGATCAATTAGTTCCATTGATATTTTTCACAACATTTTAAGATGCGTTCACAACATAAATATTGTGAAAGTGTAAACTTGACATAAATTTACATTGTGTTTAAGTGATAGTGTTGACCCCAAATCAAGAATATAATTTACACAGCTAAAAAGTAAAATCCCAAATTTTACGATAATTACTTAACCTAAAAAGCCCTCTTAAAAGAGGGCTTTTTTTATATTGTTCTATGCGTATTCTCTTATTTAGAAAGCATAGTTTAGACCAAACAGCACATAAGTCTGTAAATCGTTCTCTACATCTTCAAAAGAAGTAGCCGTTGCAGGTGTTTGGTTCAATGCAAAATTTAATGCTTCTTGTTTATTGTTTCTTAGACCAAATTCAAAACCAAGTCCAATACCGTTCCATAAGGTATATCCAAAAGAATTTATCCAAGTATAATTAGAAAGGTCTCCGCTCTTATAGCTCTGAAACATGGATAGATTGGTCTTAAAGTTAACCGCTCCAATTTTTCTAGTATAATCCGCTACTATTTTAGCACCTAAAGAAGATTCGAATACCGCATCATTATTACTAAATACGAAGTTGTAGTTCAATGGGTGGATAACCACTACCAAATCCGTTATCGGTGTCCATGTAGCACCAACACCTAAATCTAAGTATCCTGGATCATTAAAATTATCAAGTATAGTAGTCCTGTACTCTCCTAATCCAGAGATTGCAAATTTTTCGCTAAGCTTCCGCCCGTAAAGGGATGTTATCGTAAATACATCAGCAGCTTGTCTAAAGCTATCATCATCAGCAGGATCGTCTTTGTCGTCAAATTTTACCCATCCAAGGTTAATGTTCGCAGAATTTCTCCAGAAAAATTTATCTTGGTTCAGATTAGCAAAACCATTCACCGTAACACCGATATTACCAGAAGAATTGTTAGGAGATCCTTGTGCGTACCAGTTATTAAAGCTACTTAGGTTAGCACCTATGGTACCAAAAGCTCCTTTTTTCCATCCAGGAAGTGCGTCAATCTGTGCTTGAATAGCATCTACCCTGCCTTGTATTGCAGCAATAGAATCCGTTTTAGGCGCCATTTGGGCCTTTAATTCATCCTCGGTTTGTGAGAAACCTAACGCGCAAGTGAACAATAGCGCCGTGGTTAAAAAAGTGTTTTTCATGATTTCGTGTTTATTTTTTAGAAACGCAAATGTAAGAATAGTCACATTTCAAATTAAAAAAAATAGGATTATTTTCTTTTATACAAAGGTACGGAGGAACAGGCCTCACCATACATAACAGACTTCGCAATAGGTAATAGCTTCGCTGTTAGCATTAAATAGGCATTGGGAGGGACAGGTTTATGGCTACATCCCTTTATAATTACTGGTTTATCCTTATAATCTGAAACATCGATACCTTCTATTATAGATTGATATATTGAAGTCTCCAAATCTTCAAGATTTCCCAAAACCGTCCTAACCACAAAAGGTTGAAGCTTTGTGGTCACCAACATGTACGCCCATCCAGGCACAATAGCATCCGTTGAGCAAGTTAAGGCTACATACGCATCCTTATATTGTTCCCAATTATATGCTTTAATATGCGCTCGGAATTCTTTTTCTCTAAGGATAAACCCTTCAAAAAGCCAATCTTTGATATCTAAAACTACACGTTCTCCTTTTGGATAATAGTCTTCAAGGTTGAATGTGACGAGCTTGCTTTGGGCGACCTTATTAATTATTTCTTCAGACATAGTTATTATTAAAGAATTTTAAATAGGAAGTATTCCGGACTTTAAAGCATCCCTAACTCCAATTTAGCCTCTTCGCTCATTAAATCTTGGGTCCAAGGTGGATCAAAGGTAATTTCTACCTCAGCGTCCTTAATCTCATTAATGGATTTTACCTTTTCTTCTACCTCTACAGGAAGTGTCTCGGCAACAGGGCAATTGGGAGATGTAAGTGTCATTAAAATTTTAACTTCGCTATCCTCATTTACCAAAACGTCATAAATAAGTCCTAGTTCATAGATATCCACAGGAATTTCGGGGTCATAAATCGTTTTTAAAACTCTTACGATTTTGTCTCCTAAAACTGCACTATCTTCTGCTATATTATCTTCGCTCATCTCTAGTTAATTTGTGTTTGATATGCCACCGCATATAGTTTAATCTGTTTGATCATACTCACAAGACCATTAGCTCTAGTGGGTGACAAATGTTCTTTTAGCCCTATTTCATCAATAAATTTAGTGTCCGCATCAATAATATCCTGAGGTTTTTGGTTACTAAATGCTCGTATTAAAATAGCAATAATTCCTTTGGTGATGATAGCGTCACTATCTGCCGTAAAAATTAGTTTATTATCCTCTAAATCGGCATGTACCCAAACTTTACTCTGACAACCTTTGATGATATTATCATCCGTCTTGAATTCATCGTCAATTAAAGGTAAGGATTTACCCAAGTCTATCATGTACTCGTAGCGTTGCATCCAATCTTCGAACATAGAAAATTCGTCTACAATATCGTCCTGTATTTCCTTGATGTTCATTGCTTAATTTTTTGCAAAAATACAATAACAATCGGTGGATATCAATAGTTTAAGAAAACGATAACTCCTAAGGTTAAAGCAACATGTTCTTTGCTCGTTTAACACTTCTGACCAATACATCAACCTCTTCCTTAGTATTATAAAAACTAAAACTGGCCCTAACGGTTCCGGGAATCCCATAAAAATCCATAATGGGTTGTGCGCAGTGGTGTCCTGTCCTTACGGCAACACCCAATTTATCCAAAATACTTCCAATGTCATATGGGTGTAAGCCTTCTATGTTAAAAGAAATTACAGATGTCTTGGTTTTTGCTGTTCCGTATATTTTAAGACCTTCTATTCTCAGTAGTTCTTTCGTCGCGTATTTGAGCAGTTCATTTTCATAAGCCGCTATTTCATTAAAACCAATAGCATTCATATAATCTAAAGCTGCCCCGAAAGCAATGCCTCCGCAGATATTTGGAGTACCCGCTTCAAACTTATGAGGTAAGTCGGCATAGGTGGTTTTCTCAAAGGTAACTTCCGCAATCATCTCACCCCCGCCTTGGTAAGGAGGTAACTTATTTAACCATTCCTCTTTTCCATAGAGCATCCCAACTCCTGTAGGTCCGCATATTTTATGCGCGGAAACGGTGTAGAAATCAACATCCAGTTTTTGGACGTCCGCAACTAAATGCGGTGCTGCTTGGGCACCATCTATGAGTACCGCAGCACCTACCTTATGTGCTTTTGATATAATTTCCTCGATGGGGTTAATGGTACCTAAAGCATTAGATATGTGATTACAGAATACCAGTTTGGTCTTTTCCGAAAGCAAATCATCATAAACATCCATTAAAAGTTCCCCCTCTTGGTTCATGGGGATGACTTTTAAAATAGCTCCCGTACGCTCGCATAGCATTTGCCATGGCACAATATTGGAATGATGCTCCATGGCAGAAACAAGAATCTCATCGTCCTTTTTAATCAAGGAAGAAAATCCATTGGCCACAATATTAATACTATGGGTAGTACCTGAGGTAAAAATAATTTCGTGCGTTTTAGCAGCGTTGAAATGCGTTTGAATTTTTACACGCGCTTGTTCATATTTATCAGTCGCCTCTTGCGAAAGTGCATGCACCCCTCTGTGGATATTAGCATTATAATTCTTATAGTAATCCACTATGGCATTTATTACCTGTTGTGGTGTTTGCGAGGTTGCCGCATTATCTAGGTAAACCAATGGTTTCCCGTTTACCTCACGCTCTAAAATGGGAAAATTTTTACGAATTTCTGTTACGTTCAACATAGCAATGGTATTGAAATACAAAGATACCTACTAGCTTTCATATCTACTTATATTGTAAGTTCAAATAAATCATAAGATTTAGAACACTAAAGAAACCTATAATTCGCAGAAAGCTGTAGTGCCGCATTAAAATTCTGTACATTAGGCAGTCCGTTCAATCGATTTCGAATACCGATATAAAATCTAGGGGCTAAAGAAAAGTGATTATTTAAACGTACATCCAACCCAACAGCCACACCGTAATCTAATTGAAAATCTCCGGATACGGAACTTCTTTGATTGGCATCCTCACCATCTTGTTCGTCCAGATTCTTGATTTTAGTCACTTGATTGAGTAAAAAACCAAACTGTGGCCCAAATTCTAATGCATACCTATCATTAAGCGCAAATTTACCCAGTAGTGGAACGGTTAAGTAATTGAGCTGCACGTTGGTTCTAAAATCGTTTTCCTCTCCGGTTGAACCTCCTCCATTTTGTATGGAAGCCAGATCCGTACTAAATTGAAACCCTTGCGAGGAGTAGAGTAGTTCTGGCTGCAATTGAAACTTCTCTGAGAAAGCAATTTCTAAGAATAGCCCTCCATGACCCGAGAAACGAAATTTGACGCCCTCGGTCAAATCCCCAACGACGGACGAATAATTCAACCCTCCTTTGAGTCCAAAAGTAGTTTCTTGGGCATTACCATTATAAACCAAAAATGAAAAAAGAGCTATGATGATCATAGCTCTTTTTCTATTGTTATCTATTGTATTCATAAGTCTATAAATCAAACCCTAGATTTACGCCTAATTTTTTAGCGATCAGTTTATTAATTCTAGCTTTCAGTTCTGGAATACGAACACTTTCTAAAACATTGTTAGCAAAAGCATACATAAGTAGTGCCCGTGCTTCCTTCTTAGGGATTCCTCTAGTTTGCATATAAAAAAGCGCATCTTCATCTAGTTGACCGATTGTACAGCCATGAGAACATTTTACATCATCCGCAAAAATTTCTAATTGCGGTTTTGTATTGATCGTTGCTTTATCACTAACAAGGATATTGTTATTCTGTTGAAAGGCATTGGTCTTCTGCGCAATCTTGTCTACGATAATTTTACCATTAAAAACCCCTGTTGAGCTTTCTCCATAGATACCCTTGTAATCTTGATGGCTTTCACAGTTAGGCTCAATATGATGTACCAAGGTATGGTGATCTACATGTTGTTTATCTCCCAATATGGTAACTCCCTTCATGGTAGAGTCCATGTACTCTCCATTTTGAAAGAAATTAAGATTGTTACGTGTTAGTTTACCACCAAAAGAAAAGGTATGCACGCTAACATTACTTTTACTCTTTTGATTGATATAGGTATTATCTATCAAAGAAGCTTTAGCGGCATCGTTTTGAATTTTATAGTAGTCTATTATTGCATTTTCTGCAGCATAAATCTCTGTGACGGCATTCGTAAGCACTTCGTTAGAAGTAAGGCTTTGATGACGTTCTATAATCTGAACTTCTGCATTCTCCTCGACAATAATGAGATTTCTAGGTTGTAACATGAGTGATGCTTCGTTTCCTGTGGCAAAGTTTAAAATCTCCACTGGTTTCTTTGGCATCTTATTCTTTGGAATATAGATGTAAGCTCCCTCTCTACTGAAAGCCGTATTTAACGTTGTTAAGGACTCTTCTTTTGAGGCAACCTTATTAAAATATACATCTATAATTTGCTTGTACATGGGTTTGGTCAAGGCAGAACTCATTAAACAAATATCTACTCCATCATGTGTAGTTTCAGATAGATGGGAACTATAAACACCGTCTATAAAAACAATTTTATAGGTATCTATATCATGAATAAAGTACTTTTTAACCTCCTTATATTCTAGCGCATTATCCTGTTTAGGGAAAATACTGAAGTCTATTTTCTGAAGACTGTTCAACGAAGTATATTTCCAAGCCTCTTCCTTCTTGTTCGGAAAGCCTTTTGCCTCAAAGTTCTTTATGGCTTCCGTGCGCACATCATGAACGGGATGCTCTACATCCACATTGTTCTCAAAGGCCATAAAGGAAGAAATTAATTTATCTTTTAAATCCATCTTATTTAGTTTTCAGTTCGCAGCGTAACTGTGGGTTGCCTTTAAACTGCCGCTTCTTGTTTAATCCAGTCGTATCCTTTTTCCTCTAATTCCAAGGCTAATTCCTTACCACCAGATTTTACGATTTTACCATTATGTAGAACGTGCACAAAATCAGGAACGATATAATCTAAAAGTCTTTGATAGTGCGTAATGACAATTACAGCGTTATCCTTACTCTTTAATTTATTTACTCCGTTCGCCACAATTCTCAAGGCATCAATATCCAAACCAGAATCGGTTTCATCCAAAATAGCAACTTTAGGCTCTAACATTGCCATTTGAAAAATTTCGTTTCTTTTTTTCTCTCCTCCAGAAAAACCTTGATTTAAAGAACGCGAAAGGAACTTTCTATCTATCTCCAATAATTCTGATTTCTCACGAATTAACTTCAGCATTTCATTCGCTGGCATATCTTCTAAGCCTCTTGCCTTTCTAGATTCGTTAATCGCCGTTTTCATAAAATTGGTAACCGAAACTCCTGGAATCTCCACCGGGTATTGAAACGAAAGAAATACACCTTTGTGCGCTCTTTCCTCTGGAGCAACATCTTCTAAATCTTCACCCTCCAATGCAACAGAACCTTGAGTAACCTCAAACTCCTCTTTTCCGGCAATAACTGACGCTAGTGTACTTTTACCAGAACCATTTGGCCCCATTATGGCGTGTACTTCACCCGCTTTAACTTCTAGGTTTATCCCTTTTAAAATTGCTTTATCCTCTACTTGAGCGTGTAAATCCTTAATTGTTAACATTAGCTACTACTTTAAATATTTTGGTGCCTTAGGCATTTTATTAAAATCTTCTTTTTGATGTTGTAAATATACTTTTGCATTTTTCTCTTTGGCGAAAGCTTCAAAACTATCCATACTTGATAAGGTCTGCGCTACGTCAAAGTTAAAACTAGGAACTCTTCTATGTTCCCTATTCTCATACAGATGGTATAAATCTCCTGTTAAAAGTGTAGGACCATTTTCTGGCATATCCAAGAATAAAACCTGATGACCCGGTGTATGACCTGGCATTGATTTAATAATTACGCTACCGTCCCCAAATACATCGAAATCCCCATTTAGTTTTTTAACGTTTTTAAGGGATTTAATGGCCTCATACAGTCCCGCATTTTCGCTATTCCTTATTTCATCGCTTGTAATCATATCATATTCGACATCCTGAACCAACCAAGTCGCATTACTAATCGCATTGGCGTGACCACTATGGTCAAAATGCGTATGTGAAAGTGCTAGGTAATTAATATCATCTGGAGTCATCCCAATTAACTTGAGTTGCTTGTTTACAGAATCTTTTCTAGATATGGTAAAAGCACCTCCTGGTGGAGTTATTGGTTCTGGAGCGGCAACAAGACCTTCAGGAAGTCCGGCATCCCACATGAGTGTTCCCTTTGGATGACTAATTACGTAGTAAGGATCAGCAAATTCTTTAGACTGACCTTGATAGGTAGTATCTTGAGAAAACAGCTCCAGATTATTCACCATTACGGTTCCACCGCTAAAGGTGTACAGTTTTATTTCGGGTTTTGTTGTCTCTTCGGATGCTACTTCTTTTTTTACCTCTTTACAAGAGAAAAGTGCAACAGTAACAATTAGTATGGATATTATTTTTTTCATCGCTACGAGAATTAACCTACAGAACCTTCTAAACTAATCTCTAATAATTTCTGCGCTTCTACGGCAAACTCCATAGGAAGCTTGTTCAACACCTCTTTGCTAAAACCGTTTACAATTAACGCTATGGCTTTTTCTGTATCTATACCTCTTTGATTGCAATAAAAGATTTGGTCTTCACCAATTTTACTTGTTGTAGCTTCATGTTCTATTTGGGCCGACTTGTTCTTTGCTTCAATATATGGAAAGGTGTGTGCACCACACTCGTTACCCATTAAAAGCGAGTCGCACTGCGAAAAATTACGTGCGTTCTCCGCTCTGGAACCAATCTGTACCAATCCTCTATAACTGTTTTGAGATTTTCCTGCGGAAATACCTTTAGATATAATGGTGCTTTTTGTGTTCTTTCCTAAATGAATCATTTTAGTACCCGTATCAGCTTGCTGGTAATTATTGGTTACCGCTATAGAGTAGAACTCCCCAACAGAATTGTTCCCCTTTAAAATACAAGAAGGATATTTCCATGTAACGGCAGAGCCTGTTTCTACCTGCGTCCAAGAAATTTTGGCATTGTTCTCACAGATACCACGCTTGGTCACAAAATTGTATACCCCTCCTTTACCTTCAGCATTTCCTGGAAACCAGTTCTGTACGGTAGAATATTTAATTTCCGCATCATCTAGCGCAATAAGCTCCACAACAGCAGCGTGCAGTTGGTTCTCATCTCGCGATGGTGCCGTACAGCCTTCCAAGTAACTCACATAACTACTTTCATCTGCAATGACCAAAGTACGTTCAAACTGACCGGTGCCACCTTCGTTAATTCTAAAATAGGTAGACAATTCCATTGGGCATTTTACCCCTTTAGGGATATAACAGAAAGACCCATCTGTAAAAACGGCCGAGTTCAGGGCAGCGTAAAAATTATCCTTTTTAGGAACAACCGTACCCATGTATTTTTTAACCAATTCTGGATGCTCTTGTATGGCTTCTGAAATGGGCATGAATATAATTCCCTTTTCAGCTAATGTTTTTTGAAATGTGGTTGCCACGGAAACCGAATCTACCACAATATCTACTGCAACATTTTGCAGTTTCTTTTGTTCATCTACGGAAATACCTAATTTCTTGTACATCGCCAATAACTCTGGGTCTACATCGTCCAATGTTTTATTGGGATCCGCTTTTTTTGGAGCGGAATAATAACTTATGGCTTGGAAATCTGGTTTTTCGTAATGAACGTTTGCCCACTCTGGCTCTTCCATTTCTTTCCAGATACGATAGGCATCAAGACGCCATTCTGTCATCCATTCTGGCTCATTCTTCTTTTTGGATATCGCACGCACTATGTCTTCACTTAACCCTTTGGGGAAAGTATCTGATTTAAGATCCGTGTAGAAACCATACTCGTACTCTTTAGTTTCCAGTTCTTTCTTTAATTCCTCTTCAGTATATGCCATAAGCCCACTTTAATCCCCCAGAGGGGAAAATTAGTTCTATCTACTATTTTTATAAACGTGATAATCTCAAATCTTAGTTATTATAACGAAAAGCTTTCTCCACAACCACAGGTTCTTTGTGCATTGGGATTGTTGAATACAAATCCTTTTCCGTTTAACCCTCCGGAATATTCCAGCACTGTTCCTACGAGATACAAAAAGCTCTTTTTGTCTACTATAATACGCACATCATTATCCTCAAAAACCTTGTCGGTTTCTGTCATTTTATTATCAAAATCCAGTTCATAGGATAACCCACTACAACCTCCACTTTTTACGCCCACTCGAACGTAATCCTTAGAGGCATCAAAACCTCCTTCTGTCATGAGGTTAATGACTTTTAATTTTGCCGTTTCCGATACTTGAATCATTTCTTAATTGGATTTGGTCTAAATAGTTTACAAATATAAGTCATAAGTAGGTTTTTATTACAAAACCTAACATTATTATAACGTATATGAGGATAGGGTTTTTCTATTGCTTTAATCCGCAATCTTATTTAACTTTAATGACCACTAGGTCAGATCTACCTTTGGAGGTTAACGAGGGAAAATCGACGCTTGAAGTTTCGCCGACCAATAGCACACTACCCGATGAATTTTCAATAACATCAAAGCCAAAATCAATATCCGAACCCCCGAAAGATTTTTGCCAGACGAGATTACCTTCCGCATCGGTTTTTATCATCCAAATATCATTTTCACCTGCATTCGAATTAGTGTCCAAGTCCGAGCTCTTAGAATTCCCTATTAGGAAAAATCCGCCGTCTTTACTTGGTGTAACAGCTTGTGCGGCATCAAACTGAGAACCTCCAAAAGAACGCTCCCAGACCAAACTCCCCGAATCATCAACTTTAATAAGCCAAATATCTGATGCTCCTTTATCCGTTGAAATATCCCCATCGGTGCTAAACGTATTGCCGACGACAACATATCCATTGTCTTTTGTCTTAGCAATATCATAGGCTATCTCTATTCCAGAACCACCAAAAGAACGTTCCCATAACATATTGCCATTTTTATCTACTTTCACCATCCAAAAATCATAACTTCCTTGGGTATTGCTAATATCAAAATCATCACTCTCAGAAAAACCGGCCATTACAAAGCCCATATCTTCTGATTGCACCACGCCATGTGCTCTATCATTGTTAGTACCTCCAAAATAACCTCGCCATTCTACATCCCCTATTTTATTAATTCTGGTTCCCCAAAATTCTCCTACACCATGCCTGGTCAATGTTCCTGATTTCTCCGTATTACCATCTGCCCTAGCGGATGTAATATCTAAAAAGCCCGTGAAAAAATAGCCCCCATCGGTTGTCTGTAAAATATCATAGGAATGATCGTGCCCAGAAAAACCAAAACTCTTTTCCCATTCAATGTTTCCTAATGCATCTAATTTCAATACCCAATTATCATGAAATCCATTATTGACCGACCCGTCTCCATCATCACTCATAGCGTAACCTGTTAAGGCATAACCACCATCTAGGGTTTGCACCAAACTTTGTCCTCTGTCATCCTTACTGCCACCATACGTCTTGTTCCATTGTAAGGTGCCGTCTGCATCTAGCTTTAAGAGCCAGTAATCGTTTACGTTCAAAGATTTATCTTGTATATCTCCGTCAGTACTGTTAGTGAAACCAAGAATAGCGTAACCCCCGTCCGAGGTTTCTATAACAGCTTGCGCGGTTTCTTCACCTGTTCCACCAAAACTTTTGATCCATTCTAATTCCCCTAAAAACTGGGTGGTAGGAATGTCAAAATCGGTATTTTCCTCCTCTCTTGAGCAAGAAAAAACTGTGCATACCATAAAAACAAAAAGAAATTTTTTCATGGTGTTAATTCGATTTTTTAATTACAAAGAACCCTCCATTAATATCACTTACCAATATTTTTCCACTTGCAAAGAAGGGGTACACACTCCAAACACCATCAAATTGCGTATTATCATCACTAGGATAGGTGTCAAAAAAACCTGTTTCAGAAATATTCTTTCCTTCTATCTGTGAAATATCCAAAACACGCACTCCTGCAGTATAATTAGCCAAGAAAAACTCATTACCCAGCACATATCCGTTATGGTCAATAGCACTGGTAGGGCCAAGATAAGTATCGTGTAGAACGGGATTATCTAAATCTGTCATATCAAAAATCAAGGTTCTAGATCTAAAACCAGAATTTACCTCATCCAATTCATCTCCAAGAATAAAATAGCGCTGATCTTCCGTAAACCACCCTTGATGCGTATACCCTATATTCGGATAAGGCAAGGAGGCCAGTTCCGTAGGGTTCTCTTTATCGGATATGTTCACGACTACAACTTGATCTTCATTGGCTCCTACAAAAATCTCGGCTCCGACGTAATCTGTATCCGGGCCGTTATAACTAACGACATGTGCGTCATGGGTATAACCGTTTTCTCCCCATCCGCCAGCAGCTAATGGCACCTTAGGGTTCTGTAAATCTAAGAAATGAACTCCACCACCAAAAGCATCATTACGGTCTGTGCCAACGGGGTAAGCAAAACCAGTATCTTCATTGATCACGATATTATGCGCATTACCAATGGCCGTATACCTACCATCTTCAGAAAAAGTCTCCGGAGTATTTGACACGTTTCTAAGTCTCTTTAAATCAAAAACTTGAACCCCGTGACCATTTGCCTCTGCCACAATATAGGCATGGTCTTGATATACTTTAATATCTCTCCAAGAACTAGATGACGTTGCCGTAGGCAATTTCCCCAAGTAAATTAAATTTTCTGAATCTGAGATATCTATAAAAGCAGTGCCATTATCCAATCCCATTAGTGCGTATTCTTTGCCAGTAGTAGTGTCCGTCCATCCCCAGATATCATTACCGGACTGGGCTTGGAAGGTACTTATCGGAATTCTTGCCAATAAATCATAACCATTGCATGGAAAATCACCAGCCATGCCATTTTCACACGGCGTAGCGTTCAGGGTAACTTCTGGAGTCTCAGGATTTTCAATAACTTCAATATTATCGAGCACTCCACTTTTGGAGCAAGCAGCAATTACCAACAGTAAAGAAAAAAGTCGTAGTCGTCTCATGTAATTTATCATAGCAAAAATTATACCCTTAAGTAAAGATACGGCATAAAAAGTCTTCTAATTCTTGGCGAAAGCTAAGAAACCTTTACTATAATACAGGGCTGCTGTTTATCTAGCCCTAAAATATCTCATAGACATCTCCTTAGAATTCAAGTTATTTCCATTATCTTAATGCCCCTATTCAAACAACTATAATTAATTCTTCTATGTCTAATAAAAATTTCATTTTAAAAAATACCTCAAGAAGGTCCTTTGTAAAGAAAACAACCGCTGCCGCTGCAGGTTTTATGATTGTACCAAGACATGTCCTAGGCGGACAAGGATATGTTGCCCCTAGTGATAAGTTGAACATAGCGGGTATTGGCGCCGGGGGCAAGGGGCATAGTGATATTGCTTCTTTCGCAGAAAGTCCTAACGTAAATATTGTAGCATTATGTGATGTAGATGACAGGCAAGCAGTTAAGTCAAGGGAGGCCTTTCCAAAAGCCAATTACTATAATGACTTTAGGAAAA
The DNA here is from genome assembly GCF_044594925.1 of Maribacter sp. R77961. Classification (GTDB taxonomy): domain Bacteria; phylum Bacteroidota; class Bacteroidia; order Flavobacteriales; family Flavobacteriaceae; genus Maribacter. Next base: position 3,002,803 of record NZ_CP138991.1, read on the forward strand.
TGTTGGACAAGGAGAAAAACAATATTGATGCCGTATCTGTTTCTACTCCAGATCATAACCACGCCGTTGCAGCATACAAGGCCATGCAGATGGGCAAACATGTATACGTTCAAAAACCTTTGACACATGATATATGGGAAGCAAGAATGCTTACCGAGGCCGCTAAAGAATTCAAGATAGTTACCCAAATGGGTAATCAAGGTGGTTCCGGTGATGGTGTAAGAAAAATGAAAGAAATTTACGATACTGGAATTATTGGTGATGTACATACGGTAAAGTGCTGGACGAACAGAGCTATATGGCCACAAGCCTTACAAACTCCCGCTAAGAAAGATAAGATTCCGAAAGGTCTTAATTGGGACCTTTGGTTGGGCACCGCTGAAATGCGCGATTACAATGATGCGTATCTTCCTTTTGATTGGCGCGGATGGTCAGATTTTGGCACTGGTGCCCTTGGGGACATGGCTTGCCATATTATGGACCCCGTTTATAGAATACTTCCTATCTTATATCCCAACGCCGTTGAGTGTAGCGTTTCTGATTCCTTTAGTGGTAATTTTCAATATAAGGATTATCCAAAAAGTTTTCCAAACTCCAGTAAAATACACCTTAGTTACCCCAGAACAGATGGTAAAGGCACCATTAAAGTATCTTGGATGGACGGCGGACTTTTACCAGAGCGACCGGAGGAATTAGGAGATGATGAAGCTTTGGGCAACTGGGATGGTGGCGTTCTGTTCATAGGGGATAAAGGCAAGTTGATGGCAGACTGCTATGGAGCTAATCCAAGGCTGTTACCCTTATCACTTAACGAACAGTTTGAGGTCGAAGAAACCATTGCCCGTGTTCCAGAGGGACATTATTTGCAATGGGTAAATGCCTGTATGGCCGGTTATGGTAATGCTAAGACAAGTTCTTCTTTTGATTATGCGGGACCTTTTACAGAAAGTATCCTTATTGGTAACCTTGCTCTTAAATCCTATTTTGAAGTTGATCCAGCAGCTGAAAATAAAAGTTTCTGGGGAGGCGGTAAACAGTATTATGGAAGAAAACGATTACGATGGGATGCCGAAAATATGAAGGTTACTAATTTTGAACCTGCCAATAAATTCGTAAAACGAAATTATAGGGATGGTTATACCGTAGGATAATGGTATCTCTTACATAATGCTAAAAACTGAAGTCCCAAGCTTCAGTTTTTTTATACTATGAATTTAAGTTTAGTGCTTACTTTTGCAAAATGATCGAGGATAAGAATACGATAAAAACATCACTGGAGAAATTAGGGGAGTTTGGATTAATAGCACATCTTACAAAAGATTTTCCTGTTAATCACAAATCCACCGTTAAGGCTATTGGGGATGATGCAGCGGTACTGGATTTCAAATCAAAAAAGACCGTTGTCTCCACAGACCTATTGATAGAGGGTATTCATTTTGACCTGAGCTATATGCCCTTAAAGCATTTAGGATATAAGGCCGTCATGGTTAATCTTTCAGATATTTATGCTATGAATGCAGTGGCTACACAAATAACCGTTTCCATTGCAGTTTCTAATCGGTTTCCGTTAGAGGCTTTAGAGGAACTTTATGCAGGAATACATATGGCCTGTAAAACCTACGGCGTTGATTTGATAGGTGGCGATACCACATCTTCCAAAACTGGAATGTTATTAAGTGTTACGGCAATAGGTGAAGCGGAAGATGCCGATATCACATACCGTTCCGGAGCAAAACCAAATGATTTACTGGTAGTTACAGGTGATCTAGGCGGTGCATACATGGGGCTTCAGGTTTTAGAGCGAGAAAAAGAGGTCTTTAAAGTAAACCCTAACAGTCAACCGGATTTAGACCCTTACTCTTATATCATAGAACGTCAGTTAAAACCGGAAGCACGAAAGGACATGGCAACCTTACTTCAAAAATTAGAAGTACAGCCTACCGCTATGATAGATATCAGTGACGGCCTTTCTTCAGAAATTCTACATCTTTGCAAGAAAAGTGATGTTGGTTGTAATCTTTATGAAGATAAGATACCCTTAGATCCAACTGTTATAGCTAGCTGCGAGGAATTTAAAATGGATAGTACCATGGTAGCCTTAAGCGGAGGTGAAGATTACGAACTTTTATTTACCATTAAACAGACCGATTTTGATAAAATAAAAGGAAATCCTCATCTTACGGTAATAGGGTATATGACAAATGCAGATGAAGGAGCTAACTTAATCACCAGAGCCGAAACAAAAATTCCGTTATCGGCGCAAGGATGGAATTCTTTTGATAATTCTTAAAAGTAAACTAACTCGAAGCAAGTCTCGTGGTGTTATACCCTTTGTAGTTGCCAAAAAAAATCCTGGAAAAAAGGGCAATCTTCACTTACCGTTGTGGGGCGTACGACAGTTAAGATAAAAGGTGCTTACTTAGTTTCCAGGAAGAGTTATAAAATTCCAAAACCAGCCATGGGAGTGGAATTTATAGCATCAAAAAATAAAAGCGGTTACGCTACTTGTTGCGCGTTGTGTCTTCTTTGATAAATATGTTCTAAAGTTCTGTTGATATCCTGAAGTTCAGGTGTAAGAATAGAAAGATTTCCACTAACATCAGTAGTAACTTGTTTGCTGCAATGAATACATTTGTACTCCTTTATATGAGAGGTGACTTTCTTAGAAACTGAATAGTGATGGCCAAAAATATTACAGAATATTTTTTTCATGTTGTAGGGTTTTTAGGTGCATAGGTACGATTTGGGGAATCGAGAAATGCTAGGGTTTTCTATTGTTGTTTATGATAATTCTAATTTGAAGAACGACCTGGTTCTTGATTTCATTTCTAAAGTATATCTTTTTAATCATCTGAACTATAAATTGTTGTGATGTAGACAATTCTTGTGGTTAACCTTTAAAAAACAGAGGTAAGCCATTTTTAAAAATAGCATTTCCTATTTTTCATTTATCTTTCCGCTTATTTATTTAACATGACCAAAACCAAAGAAATCCTAGTCACAGCTTTTGCTTTATTCTCCCTTTTTTTTGGAGCGGGAAACCTCCTACTACCTCCTCTTTTAGGTTATAATGCAGGAGAAGATTGGATGTGGGTAACCTTAGGTTTTATGATTACAGCAGTTGTTATCCCAATTCTTGGAATTTTAGCACATGCAAGACTACAAGGCACTATGTACGACTTTGGAAAAAAAGTATCACCTACCTTCAGTACGGTTTATTGTATTATAGTATATCTTATTTCTATAACCATACCTTCCCCGAGAACAGCTTCTGCAACGCATGAAATGGCAATACATCCCGTATTTGGTACTAGTCCGCTATTGACCAGTAGTGTTTACTTTTTACTAGTACTGATTTTTGTACTAAACCGTTCTAAAATATTGAATTTCATTGGTAAGTTCTTAACACCTTTTATTGTTATTATGCTTTTTGCCGTAATTGGAATTGGATTGCTAACTTCTGATGGGCTAATGAATATTTCCTCCTTTGAGGCCCCCGTGGTAAGTGGAATTCTCGAAGGTTATCAAACCTTTGATGCTATCGGTGCAGTGGTTGTGGGAGCTGTGGTGATTATTTCATTAAACCTGAAGGGTCTTACTTCGTTTGAAGCAAAAAAGCAAATGATTCGCAAATCTGGTTTTATAGCAGGTTTAGGACTACTGCTCATCTACGCCGGATTAATTTCGGTAGGTTCTTTTTTTGGTTCCGATATCCAAATTGATAATGCCTTAAGCAGTGATATGCAACGCGCAAATCTTCTTCGTGGCATTAGTATTGCTTCCTTGGGAGCTTTTGGAAATAAAGTTCTGAGTATTCTTATTGCACTCGCATGTTTTACTACTGCTGTTGGCATAGTTACGGGTACGGCAGACTATTTTAAGGGACTATTCAAAGGTTCACAAAATGTCTATGTCATAACAGGAATACTCGCCTGTTGCGTTGGGGTTTTAATTGGTCAGTTAGATTTTCACTCTATCGTTGTCATTGCCATTCCGGCTTTAATGTTCATCTATCCTATTACCATCATATTGATATTATTGAATGTTTTACCAGAGAAATTAGCATCCGCCAAAGTATTCAAAGCGGTAGTAGTTACGACTATGGTTTTTAGTGTCCCAGATTTTTTAGCCACAATTGGTCTAGAAGAAACCGTTTCAAACGTACAAAACTATATCCCTTTGAGCACCTATAGTTTGGGATGGGTCTTACCCGCTACTGCCGTTTTTGTGCTAATTAATTTAAGTAATAACTTAAAAAGCACTTCGTAACCCATTACTCTTTCTCGTAAACTACCTCGCCGTTAAAAATGGTCATTATTACTTCAGTATTCAAAAACTTATCCTCCGCAACGGTCATAAGGTCTTGATTGTAAATCGTGAAGTCTGCCAGTTTACCTGCTGTAATAGAACCTTTTATATCCTCTTCAAACGCACCATATGCTGCATCTAAGGTATATGACCTTAGTGCTTGAGCCCTTGTCATTTTTTGCTCAGGCTCATAACCCCCTTCTGGCATACCTTTTAAAGTTTTACGACTTACACTTGCATAAAGACTTGCTATTGGATTTAAAGGCTCCACGGGTACATCCGTGCCATTAACTATAGGTATACCACTTTTAAGCAGCGTTTGCCACATGTAAGCGCCTTCTTTGATACGTTTTTCCCCAAGACGGTCAATGGCCCAAGGTCTGTCCGACGACATATGTACCGCCTGCATGGCCGGAATAACACCTAAGCCGGCAAAGCGGGGTATATCATCTGGGTGCAAATGTTGGGCATGTTCTATACGGAATCTATGGTCTTTTGTGGTGTCGGGTAATTCTGTAAAAGCCGCTTCATACCGATCTAGTATTTCTCTATTGGCCCTATCGCCAATAGCGTGGGCGCAAACCTGAAAGCCATTACGCAACCCGTTCAAGGCAGTTTCTTTTACAAATTCCATGGGAAGGGTTTCGTGACCAAAGTGTCCAGGCCTGTCTGTGTAAGGCTCTAGTAACCAAGCTCCTCGCGAACCTAAAGCCCCATCACAATTTAATTTAACGGAGCGTATGGTTAGTAAATTATCCGGGTCTACCATGGGGCCCTTCTCATACCATTCTCCCAATAATTCTTTATCCCAACCGGTAAGCATAGCGTAAATTCGAAGTTTCATCTTATCTGCAGCCTTCATTTCTTCGTAGAGTGCAATAGTCTCTTTCCCTATTCCTGCATCATGAAATCCTGTTATTCCATTTCTTTGACATGCGGCCACGGCCAATTCAAAAGCTTTACGATTCTTCTCAGCAGTGGTTTCCGGAATATGTTCAGTAATAATGGTCATGGCCCTCTCATTAAAAATTCCAGTGGGTCTTCCTAGTCCGTCTCGCATTACTTCACCGCCCTCGACCGTAAACTTATCAATCCCTTCCTTGGACAGAACTTGCAGCCCAGCAATCTCCATAGCTTTTGCATTCGCAAAGCTGGCATGGCCACTAGCATGTTTTAGGTATACGGGATTATCCGGAGATACGGCACTAAGTAAATCATGTGTTTGAAATCCGTTTACGGTCACTTTTGGCATAGAATCCCATTTACTTTGATGCCAGCCCCGACCTATAATCCATTCTCCCGGAGCTGTAGTTTTCACCTTTTCCGCTACAGCCGCTACAATTTCTTGATAGCTTTTGGTATTCATTAAATCAAGGTTCAATTCATTGTAACCAAGTCCCATAAAATGTCCGTGCCCCTCAATAAGCCCGGGTGTCATGGTTTTACCCTTTAAATCTATAAGCTGTGTTTTTTCATCTTTATAAACCTCCGCTTCATTAAGTGTACCTGCAAACAGTATTTTATCACCCTTAGTGGCCACAGCCTCTACTGTGGTTTGCGTAGTGTCTACGGTATAAATAGGTCCGCCATAAATTAGTAAAGTAGCTGTTTCCCTTTCAGGGCTCGAACAAGCTGTCAGTAACAAAAGAAAGATACTTAGAAAAGTTACATTTTGAATTCGCATTGGGTATGGTTTTAAAAGTTTGAATTTACGATTTAAGTTTTCATTGGTCAAAAAATTTCCCCTGACATCTTTTGGGTTGGAGCAGTATATCGAAACACGTTAAAAATGTCCTCAAAGTATCACGATAAAATTCTAAAAGTTTATCCTTCTGTTATAACATCTACAAAAGTGCCCACTACATTTGGTGTATAATAATTTATAAACTTAAAATATAAAATCATGAAAAAGTTAATCGCATTAGTAGTCTTCACCATAACATTTTCGTTCTCGACAAACGCACAGGATAAAATGGAGAAAAAAGAAATGGCCAAAGAGGAGAAAATGATAAAAAAAGAGGCTACAGAAAAAGAAAAAATGGCCCATATGGCTAAAAAGAAAGTAATGAAGGAAGAAGTGATGTCCAAAGAGGAGAAGAGGAAAAAAGAAGCCATGATGAAAAAGGAGGAAGCATTAGCTATGGAAAAAAAAGAGGTCATGGCCAAGAAAGCTAAAATGAAGAAAAAAGAAATTATGCATCAAAAGAAAATGGTCGTAAAAGAAAAAATGAACGAAAAGGGCATGAAAAAGAATTAGGTTGTGGTGGTGTGTTTTAGTTGAAAAGCGGCAGTACTGCCGCTTTTCTTATATCTAATTGGCACCTGAATACATTGAATGGCTTAAAAAATAGTGCGAGAGCGTCTTTTTTTTTAAAACCATCCAAAGAACACTTTGTGAATGTATACTAATTCGCCATTAACTCCTCAATTTCCTCCACTTCAATAGGTATCGTGGCCATAAGGTTCAATGGTTCCCCCGTTTCTTGAATAACCACATCATCTTCTAATCGCACGCCCATCTTTTCGTCAGGAATGTAAATCCCGGGCTCTACCGTAAAGACCATATTCGCTTCCATTGGAGTTTTTAACTCGCCATAATCATGGGTATTTAAACCAATATGATGACTGGTTCCATGCATAAAGTATTTTTTATAGGCGGGCCAATTGGAGTCTTCGTTTTGAACATCTGCCTTATCCAATAATCCTAATCCCAGAAGTTCCGAGGTCATTAGTTTTCCACATTCTTTATGATATTCAGCCCAAATGGTTCCTGGCATCAGCATTTTAGTGGCTTCGTTTTTAACCCGCAGAACAGCTTCGTAAACCTCTTTTTGGCGTTTGGTGAATTTCCCGTTCACTGGAATGGTTCGTGTTAGGTCACTTGAGTAGTTGGCGTATTCCGCAGCTACGTCCATAAGAATAAGGTCTCCAGATTTACACTGTTGATTGTTTTCCAAATAATGCAACACATTAGCATTGTTCCCAGAAGCTATAATCGGGGAATAGGCAAAACCTTTAGACCGGTTTCGGATAAACTCGTGTAATAATTCCGCTTCAATCTCATATTCCCAAACTCCCGGCTTTACAAAGCCTAATAATCTGCGAAATCCTTTCTCTGTAATGGAACAAGCCGTTAACATCATCGCAATTTCTTCCGGCTCCTTTACCCCTCGTATCTTTTGTAGAATCGGGTTGCTTTTTGCCACGGCATGTGCAGGGAATTTTTTCTTACAATCGATAATAAAGCGGTCTTCCCTAGTTTGTGTTTCAACAGCTTGCCGGTAATGCTCGTTGGTATTAAAATAAATGGTCTCCGCTTCGGTCATCAAATCAAAGAAAATCTTATCAAAATCTGTTAACCAATAAACAGTTTCTATACCAGATACTTCAGTAGCCTGTTCCTTAGTAAGTTTTGCACCTTCCCAAACCGCGATATGGTCGTTAGTTTCACGGACAAACAATATTTCCTGGTGCTTTTCATCCATGGCATCTGGAAATAATAGGAGTATAGTTTCTTCTTGATCCGCTCCACTGAGATAAAAAATGTCTCGGTGCTGCTCAAAAGGCATAGTACTATCGGCACTTATGGGGTAAATGTCGTTAGAGTTAAAGACGGCAATACTCTTTGGCCGCATTTGAGCCATAAACTTTTTCCGGTTCTTTTTAAAGAGTGAATTTGGGAGCTGATCGTACTTCATGAATATTAGGTTTGAGGTTAAATTTAAGAATTAAGTAGAGCTTTATCATTTTACAAGGAAATAAATCCTGATTTTAACTAATAACTTTTAAAGTTTCACTTCTATTGATTTACCTATCTTAGTACCCTAACATTGACTAAAATTATTCAACCATTAAAAAGCACCTAATTATGAACAAAACGGCACTCCTAATCCTATGTGCATGTATTCTCAGCGCCTGTGGTGAAACCAAAAAAGAGGAAACGCAAGCGGAACTTTTTGCGCGTATTGACACCGAAATAAAACAAAACGCAAAAGCGTACAGTACGCTAAAGGAAGCTACAGAAACTATAGGCCATAGACTTACAGGTTCTGAAAACGGGGCGAAAGCCGAAGAATACACCTTCAATAAATTTAAGGAATACGGATTTGAAGACGTGCAATACCAAACCTTTGAAGTAGAAGCTTGGGCAAGGGAAACGGTAGCATTAGCTATAGATAAAGCGCCTGTAAAGGTGGTCACTTTAGGGCATTCTCCGATAAAGGCAGATGTTACTGGCGAAATCATAGATATGGGCAACGGGCTAGAAGCTGATTATGAAGCGCACCCAGAATCGGTAAAGGGTAAAATTTCCTTGGTATATATTAATATTTTAGAGGGAAGTCCCGAGGGATTAACAAATCTTCACCGTAGCGAGAAAACAGCCTTGGCCATGAAATACGGTGCAATAGGCATCATCATTATCAATCAGGTACCCAATGGTGTGTTGTTAACAGGAACAGCTTCTGTTACGGGAGCACTTATCCCCATTCCTGCAGTATGTATTGGCATGGAAGACGGAATGGCCTTAAAAGAAAAACTTAAGGATAAAAGCGTATCGGCGCATATTGAAATGACCAACAAAAGTGATGTGATAAAGGCTAGAAACGTAGTTGCCACCTTAAAAGGTAGTGAGATACCAGAAGAGGAAATTGTTATCGGCGGACATTTAGATTCTTGGGATCTAGCCACAGGGGCAATAGATAACGGTATTGGTTCTTTTGCTGTTTTAGATATTGCGAGAGCATTCAAAGCCAATAATCTTACCCCTAAGAGGACCATAAAATTCATCATGTTCATGGGAGAAGAGCAAGGTTTGCTAGGATCTACCTATTTAGTGGAGGAAGCTGTTAAAAACAATACGATAGATCGTATAAAATATATGATGAATCTGGATATGTCGGGAAATCCTATTGGTATGAATGCCGGCGGAAAACTGGAAGATGAAGCTTTCTTTAAAGACTTGGGAGCTGCAATACAACAACAGGATACGATTTATCAAAATACTTTTTCTAATCGCTCAGGATTGCATAGCGACCATCAGCCTTTTATGTTAGAAGGTGTCCCTACTCTTTCTGTTCACAGTAATCTAGACCGTTCTATTTATGGTTGCTATCATTCGGATTGTGATGACTTCAATTTAGTTAATGAAGCCCATGTAACCAACACCTCACGTTTTGGCACTATGATGCTGTACGCGCTTGCCGATGCGCCCAAACTTCCTGCAATTAAAATGGATAGTGAAACTACCAAGCAGTTTATGATAGATAATAATCTGAAGGAAAAATTAATAATAGGAGGCGATTGGAAATGGGAGGAGTAAAAAGTAGTTAGTAGTTAGTAGTTAGAAAATAATTATAATACGATGAAGCAGTATCTTTTTTTTACTACCCTTATTTTTTTATGTGCTGGAATAAGTTCACCATTATTCTCGCAACAAGATAATTTTATTAAGGACTATATAGAACGCTTGGAAAATTCTAAAAAATATTTAATTAGTGTTGCAGAAAGTATGCCAGAAGATAAGTATGATTTTAGAGCGACAGAAGCGTCCAAAAGTTTTGCAGAAAACTTGATGCATCTCGGCTGGGCTATGGATTGGCATAGTCAATCTTTATTAGGTGGGCGCGAACCAAGAGACTGGCAAACCGATACAGAACTTAAACCAAATAATAAATCCAAGGATGAAATGATTGCTAAAATTGAAGAAACATTTGATAAGACCATACAATTAATTTCGGCGTTTGAAATAACCAAACTCGAAGACAAATTAGATTATTTTGGGCTAAACAGATCTAAAAGGCAAATTATGTTATTGCTTACTGACCATATAACGCATCATAGAGCCCAAATGCTTGTTTCTTTACGATTGAATGGAGTTACACCGCCAAGGTATATACACTATCAATAAAGAATAGTACTATTAAATGACATCAAATAAGGGTAGGATTACTTTGTTTACTCCGACGATTAAAACAAATTACATACTTTACACAAGGCATTTCGGTATTGTAGCTGATTATTTTTCTTGAATTCTAAATTAGAAATATACATGAAAAAACACCTTCTTTTTATCGGCCTTCTTTTCGTTATTAGTTTAGGCTTTTCGCAAGAAAAAATTCTACAACAGACTTCCGAACCGTATTTTGAAATAATTCGTCCTGAGTTTGACGGAAAACTAGCCTATGAAACTACTGCTTTCGTTGAACAATACTGGCGGGTTGCAGGAAATACCGGTTTTAACAAAAGTGTGTTTTGGATTGCAGAACATTTAGAAAAATCTGGATATGTTCTAGAAAGCAAAGCTAAAGACACGGACCGGCTCACATATAGAATAGAAAAACGTGCCATGGACAACCCCACGTGGGAACCCGTTTCCGCTTCACTCTATATAAAAGGAGAAAAGGAACCCTTATTGCTTTCCACTACCAATAGAAATATGACTTATCTTAATTCGGTTTCTACTCCAAAAAGTGGATTAACGGCAGAAGTAGTAAGTCTAGATGATAACCCCAATGGCAATATAAAAGGGAAAATCGTGTATACAGAATCCAGGGCAGGTAAGTTTTATGATAAAATGGTGGCCGAAGGTGCCTTGGGAATCATAACATATAATAATCCATCTTATCTACAACCTGAAAAGAATACCACCTCCATTCAGTTTAGGAGTTTACCTAACCATGAGGAAAATAAACTTTGGGGAATTGCTTTATCCTATGAGGCCAACCAAAGATTGAAAACTAGGCTAAAAAACGGAAAAACCAACCTTAAGGTAAGCATCCAAACGAAAATTTACCCCTCTGAGGAATTAACCGTTGTAGCAGACATCATAGGCAAAACCCAACCTGACCAGCGCTTGGTGTTTAGTGCGCATATACAAGAACCTGGTGCAAACGATAACGCTACAGGCGTAGGAGTACAATTAGAAATGGCAGCCTTAACGGCCAAATTATTTAAAGAAGAGAAAATAGCCCTTGACCGTACATTGACTTTTCTTTGGGGAGATGAAATCATTTCTACAAGAAGATATATTGAAGAAGACAAAAAAAGAGCAGCAGGCATTAAATGGGGTATAAGTCTGGATATGTTGGGTGAAAATACGGCAATAACTGGCGGTTCTTTTTTAATTGAAAAAATGCCAGATCCGAGTGCAATTTGGACCAGAGGAAATGATAAGCATTCCGAATGGGGTGGCGAGGTTTTGTCCTTAACCGAAATGAAACCACATTACCTCAATGATTTTATTATAGCTAATTTTAAGAAACAAGGCACTTACTCAGATTGGGAAGTAAATACTAATCCTTTTGAAGGAGGTAGTGATCATACCCCGTTTTTAGATGCTGATATTCCTGGGCTACTCCTTTGGCATTTTACGGACCAATTTTACCACACAGACAACGATCGTTTAGACAAGGTCTCTAAAAAAACACTAAAAAATGTTGGTATTGCGGCACTTACAAGTGGCTTAGAATTGGTTAATTCTGATACGGAAACGGCTTTGGATGTTTTAAAGGATTTAAGAGTACGGGCGAAAGAACGATTAGAACAAGAATATGCCTTGAGTACAAAAGAGATAGTAAAAAATTCAACGGTTTCAAAAGAAGTCACTATACTAAACGCATGGGAAGATTGGTATTCAAAGGCCTTTGAAACTGTTAGTGATATGTCTTTAGTAAAAAATCAAAAACTTGGCAAAGAAATCAGGAAAGCCAAGATAAACTTAATGGAGTTGAACAAAAAACTAAGGAACAAACTAAGCCAATAAAAAAGGGACTCCTTCAAGAGTCCCCAAGTTTTAAGTTGGTTAATTTACTTTATTTAGACATAGCGCCTTTGATGGCTCCAATAATGGCCATAATAACCCCACCACCGACGCCTCCGCCAGCTACACTTCCAAGAATACCGGAAATATCCATACCGCCGTCCGTTCCTAGACCCAGCATACTTAATAAATAGCCCCCTAATCCACCTCCTAGGATACCTGAAATACTATTCCCTAAGGTGCCTAGATTAAGTTTTGGCAATAATTTTCCTGCCACGTTTCCTCCGACCGCGCCGGAGATTAATTGAATAATTAACGGTAAATACTCTTCCATTTTATGTTACTTATTGGTTATGTATTAATAAATTAACAATATTTTTTGATATTAAGCAATTAATTATGCTATAAACTAATAAGTTGATAATTTATTAGTTATATTTTCTTACAAATTATTTTTTTGGGGTGGCTAAAACTTATCACTAACTTCCACGATAGAATTAGCAATAAACAAAAATGAAATATTTATCACTCTTCGTGTTATTCAGTGTTGCCCTTTGTACAGCACAAATCAGTCCAACATCCGAACAAATAAACCTCGAGGCCCTTGACCATAAGTCGAAATTAGCAAAACAATCATTGGTCAAAAACATTCCGTTAAAGAACATTGGTCCGTCAGTAATGAGTGGCCGTGTTGTGGATATTGCTGTAAACCCTGAAAATGCCATAGAATTCTATGTGGGTTATGCCTCTGGAGGTCTCTGGTATACGAATAATAACGGAACCACCTTTACCCCTCTTCTTGATGGGACGGACACCCAAAACGTAGGTGCTGTTGCTGTTCATTGGCCAAGCGGAACCATATACCTAGGAACTGGGGAAAACAATTCCTCTAGATCTTCCTATGCAGGTATAGGTATTCTAAAATCTAACGATAAAGGCAAAACCTGGAAAAATAGTGGCCTATCGGACTCGCATCATATTGGCAGAATACGTATTAATCCAAACAATCCGGACGAGGTTGTCGTTGGTGTAACGGGACATCTTTATTCTCCAAATTCGGAAAGAGGTATTTTCAAAACTACGGATGGAGGAGCAACCTGGAAAAAAACACTCTACATCAATGATAAAACAGGAATAATAGATGTTGCTTTTGCCCCAAAAGATTTTAATGTCCAATTTGCCACAGCATGGGAAAAAGACCGAAAAGCATGGGATTTTAAAGGTAATGGACCTAACTCGGGAATTTATAAAAGTACGGATGCCGGAGCTACCTGGATAAAAATTTCCAATCCAAACAGTGGTTTCCCTACAGGCGATGGTATTGGTAGGATAGGGTTGGCCGTTTTCGATGAAAACACCGTCTTAGCGGTGCACGATAATCAATTTAGGAGACCCAAAGAAAAAGGGAAAGAAAAGAAATCATCTGGATTGGTCAAAGATGATTTTAAAGCAATGACTGCCGAAGTATTTTTAAACTTATCGGACAAGAAGTTGAATACCTTCCTAAAGACCAATAATTTTCAAGAAAAATACCGAGCCGATAACATAAAGCAAATGGTCCGCAGCGGTGCTGTAAAGCCAGTAGATTTGGCCAAATATTTAGAAAACGCTAATTCCTTATTATTCGACACCCCTGTTATAGGTGCCGAGGTCTATAAAAGTAATAATGGTGGTAAAACTTGGACCAAACAAAATGAAAATTATATAGATGACCTCTTTTACAGTTATGGATACTACTTTGCTCAAATAGCGGTAGACCCGAATAATGTTAATAAGGTATATCTGGCAGGTGTCCCAATTATAAAATCAGAAGACGGGGGCAAAACATACACTTCAATTAACGGGGGTAATGTCCATGCCGACCATCATGCAATTTGGGTGCATCCAAAAAGACCGGGCCACTTGATTAATGGAAACGATGGTGGTGTTAATATCAGTTATGATGATGGTCAGAACTGGATAAAGAACAATGCCCCTACTGTAGGTCAATTTTATGCCATAAATGTTGATAATGAGAAACCTTACAATGTCTACGGTGGACTACAAGACAACGGCGTTTGGAAAGGTCCACATAATGCCGAGGAAAACAGCTCTTGGCACCAAAATGGTCAATATCCTTGGGAATCGATACTAGGCGGGGATGGTATGCAGGTACAAATAGATAGTAGGAACTCGGATATTGTTTATACGGGATATCAATTTGGAAACTATTTTAGGTTAGACCTTGCTAACGATAAAAGAACCTACCTACAACCCAAACATGAATTGGGAGAAACACCGTATCGGTTTAATTGGCAAACTCCCATTCTATTATCCCCTCACAATCAAGATATACTATATATAGGAGGCAATAAATTACACAGATCACTAAATCAAGGTGATGATTGGGAGACTATCTCAGCTGACCTCACCCAAGGCGGCAAAGAAGGAAACGTAGCCTACGGTACATTAACTACAATCTCCGAGTCTCCTTTCAAATTTGGGCAAATTTATACAGGGAGTGATGATGGTATAATACAACTTACTCTAAACGGAGGCGGAACGTGGACAAAAATCTCGGATTCTTTTCCAAAGGACTTATGGGTCAGCAGAGTTGTGGCTTCAAAATATAAAAAAGAAAGAGTATACGTGGCATTGAACGGGTATCGATGGGATGATTTCAATGCCTATTTAATGGTAAGCGAGGATTATGGAACTACCTGGAAATCGTTGAGTGACAACATTCCAAAATCACCACTTAACGTCGTTATCGAAGATTCCGATAATGAGAACATCCTTTATGTAGGTACCGATAATGGATTGTATGTTTCTTTTAACAAAGGTGATACATGGGAAGTTTTTCAAAACGGAATGCCCAATGTGGCTATACATGATTTGGTAATTCAACCCGAAGCAAAACACCTTTTAGTAGGCACGCATGGCCGTAGTATTTATAAGGCCAATATCGCTAAGCTACAGCTTATGACTCCGGATATAATGAAGAATAATCTTTATGTTTTTGATTTAGAAAGCATTGAGCATTCTAAGAACTGGGGTAATGCTTGGAGTTCATGGTCCAAACCAAACACGCCAGGGCTTGATATTACTTTCTATAGTTCAGCAGCAGATACCTACGAAGCCATAATCACCTCTGACGATGCCATTAAGGTAAGTGAAGCGGAAATAGTGGCCGATAAAGGGTTAAATATCCTATCGTACGATGTTACTTTCTCCAAAATAGGGAAGTTAAACTATCTGAAAAAGCACAAAACAGACTTGCCAACAGCTAAAAATGGAAAGACCTATTTACCCGCCGGAACTTATACGGTTGAACTTTCGGGAAACGGTGCAAAAACCACTAAAAATTTTACTATTGAGTAGCACAATCTTTTTTAAATCGCAGACCTTATGAAACGGATTATTATTCTAATTTTTGCCATATGTTTTTCACAGGTGCAAGTTTCCTGTGCTAAAAGCGATAAACCAATAAAAGTTTTGATTGTTGACGGTCAGAACAACCACGCACAATGGCCCAAAACAACGCATATGCTTGCCACCTATTTGAAAGAGAGTGGTTTGTTTACTGTTGATATTTATCGCTCTGCATATACTTGGAAAGGAGAAGAATTTCTGAACCAATACCCAGTTGATAAAAAAACGACCGCCTTGGAAAAACCGAAATCGGACCCAAGTTTTGCGCCAGATTTCTCCAAGTATGATGTTGTCATCAGTAATTTTGGTTGGAATGCCGCAGATTGGCCGGAGACCACCCAACGTTCGTTGGAGAATTACATGGAAAACGGCGGCGGATTGGTAGTTTTTCATGCGGCGGACAATTCCTTCCCGGAATGGGACGCTTACAACAAAATGATAGGTCTTGGTGGCTGGGGAGACCGCACTGAAAAAGACGGTCCGTACATATATTATAATGATAAGGGAGAATTAATAAGAGATTTAAGTCCAGGTTCTGCCGGTGCCCACGGGCCACAAAGCGAATATCAAGTTCAAATACGAAATAGTGAACATCCAATCACCAAAGGAATGCCGGAAGTATGGTTACACACCAAAGATGAGTTATATAATAGCTTGCGAGGACCTGCAGAGAATATGGAGGTTTTGGCAACGGCGTACGCAGACCCAGAAAATAAAGGAACAGGCAGGCATGAACCCGCGCTAATGACCTTGACCTATGGCAAGGGACGTATTTTCCATAACATTATGGGACATGCAGATTACTCCGTTTCCTGCGTAGGCTTTGTCACTACTATGCTGCGTGGCACGGAATGGGCGGCCACAGGAAAAGTTACACAAGAAATTCCTTCTAATTTTCCAACTGCAACTAAAACAAAAAGCTTTACCAGACACCAATAAATAATGCTCAAAAGGATATTTATAGGCTGTACAAGCACTATAGCCTTGTTGGCATGTACGGATGCCCAAGTAAAAAAGGCGAATACCTTTATACCAGTAGGGGAATTTCCAACTTTTGAAGAAATAGAGCGCAAAAACTTCTCGTTTAAAACAAAAACTTTTAAGAATACCGCTCAAAATTCAAAAGCTCGTATAATCCATTCCTTAGAGAATACATCCTTTCATTTTTACAATGCGGCCGCTTTTGAGAACGAACAAAAAGGGATATTGGTCGGCGGTACCGGAATGCGCATACGCAGCACTTTAAATGGTGGAAAAGATTGGAAAGAAATCCGGTTGTCGCGTTTTTCAAATGCCTTTCATAGCGCAGCCATACAAAATGGGCAAGCTTTCGCCGTAGGTGAAGGTTCATTTATTGTTAAAAGTGATGCTACATTAAGTAATTGGAGTGTTTTTGATTTAAAAGGTCTCAAAAATCTTAAGGGAGATTCCCAAACGCTTTACAAAATAAAATTCAAGGGTCAGTTAGGTTTTGCAATGGGATTTGATACCGGTTTTGGAATTGCTACGCCTTTAATCTTAAAAACGTTAGACGGTGGTGCTAATTGGACCGTAATTCCCCATAGTGGACTTGAAAATGATTTAGGAGCGATTAATGATTTTGATATCGTTTCCAAAACTCTTGTGTACATGGTAACACAAATGGGAAATACGTATAAAAGTAATGATGGTGGAAACTCATGGGATATTGTTTTTAAACCGAGGCAAGCGTATACTAATCTAAATTCGATTGCATTTAAGAACGACAAGACCGGTTTTATCTCCGGAATATCAGGTCTATTATATTTTACAAACGATGGTGGGGAAAACTGGAAGCAAAATCTAATATTTAAGGATTCTACCAGTCTAAATATCAGTGACATTCAATATATTAACGAGGATATCATCGCTATAACAACGGCACAATCTTTTCTGGATGAAGAAAAAACTGTTTTCAGTTATCTTCTAGATGGAAACGGAAATAGTGAAATCCCACAAGCATTATTGACCAAAAACGATAGTACCATTTTCTTTGAAGGCGATGCTTTTCATCTTCATTTACTGAATAAGGAACGCCTATTCATTAATGACAGAAATAATAGCTATTCACTCGATGTAAAAACCCTAAGTTTAAAATAATTTATCGTATCATCATATGGAGCTAAGTCTAAGCATACCAGCGTTATTGTTCCCAGCCATTTCTTTAACCATGCTCGCATACAACGCACGTTATTTGGCCATTGCAGCACTAATTAGACAACTTTATGAAAAGTATCAAGAAAATTCTTCGAGCCCGCTGGAGCAGCAAATAAATCAGCTCCGTAAAAGACTAGGAATTATAAAAGGTATGCAAGCAACAGCGATATTTAGTTTTTTACTTGCCGTAATTACAATGTCATTGATTTACATGGAATTTAACTTTTGGGCAAAACTCATATTTGGAGTAAGTTTAATTGCTCTTATGTTCTCTTTGGCACTATCTCTTATTGAAGTTCAACTATCTACAAAAGCATTGGAAATACAATTGAAAAATATGGAAAGTTAGATATTGAGCTCCCTTAAGATTAGAATTTTTTGATATCTATTTGTGAGAAACTTCATTTTTCCAAGTCCTATTTTACTTTCGTTAAATAATCAATTATATTGCTATCTTTATTTGCTATCCAAAAATCAAATATTTTGTGATGAAACGTGTCAGGGAACTGCAAATTTTTAAAAATATCAGAGAGGTCAGGGAATTTGATTTTGGTATTTTTTACTATTTCGATGGACTCGTGATTTCTGAAATGAAGGAAGGCGTTATCTTTGATTGGAACATGGCAGAAAAGGCCGTGATTGCGGCGCAAGAAATTTTTGGCGAAAATCATCCCATTGCGTACATATCCAATAGAATCAATAGTTATACAGTTGCGCCAGCGGATTGGATAAAATTTTACAACCACAGACAAAAGCTAAGTTTTTATTCCGTGGTAGGCAGCACGCAGGGAAACTTTGCCAGTATAGTTCTTGAGCGTATGTTCTTTCAGAATTCTATACATCAATTTGCAGATTTACAACAAGCAATCGATTTTAGTCTTGCTAAGATTCAAGAAAATAAAGCGCTTGTTTAGTAAAAAAACAGGACTGTATTAACCATCTTTCAATTTAAAATTGCTCCTATATGGAATAATGCATCTCCCTGATTAACTACCGCCTGATGATTGATACAAATGATATAGCCATCCTCGGGAGCTTTTATAAGTTTAGTCTTTTTTCCATAAATGTCCGATACCGACCCTAAAATTGCCCCTTTTTGTATTTGAGAACCGTTTAATACCTTAGGTATAAACATCCCAGCAGTAGGTGCTCTGAGCCACTTTCGCTTATCTAAATGTATGGTTTTCTTAAGCTCTTCACGATTTTTGATTGTTGACTTAACCATACCAAAATGTTGCAAAATTCTCAAAATACCATTAATCCCCGCAGTAATGGAAAAATCATCAAAACGCATACTCTCCCCAGCTTCAAATACTACCGTGGGTTTACTCATTAAGTAAGCAGCATTGCGGAAAGATCCCTTTATCAATTTAGAAGAAAACGTAAAAGGCGCATTAAACACATTTGCCAGTTCCGCACTGAAATCATCTTCTTGAGTATATCTAATCTGAGGAAAGTTATGTCGTTGGCCACCACCTGTGTGCAAATCTATAGCTACATCTATTTGGTGCATTATTTCGTTAAGGTAATGATAGGCTATTCTGCTCGCCAAAGAACCTTTCCGTGTTCCCGGAAAACTACGGTTCACATCTTTCCCGTCCGGTACCTCTCTTGAAAAATGGATAAATCCAAAAATATTTAGGATGGGGACGGCTATTATAGTTCCTTTATCTATTGCAAATAATTTATCGGTCAACATTCTTCTCACGGTTTCTATACCATTGATTTCATCGCCATGTAATCCTGCCTGTATGAGCAAAATGGGTCCTGGGTTTTTTGAATTGAATACATAAACCGGAATATCTATGAGCGTTCCTGTTGGCAGACGGTCGATACTAATTTTTAAAAGTTTATTCTGACCAGGAGCAACACTTTCTCCACCGATCACAATAACTTTATTTTCGTTTTCGAAGTCCATTTTTCTCTACAAATTTTATGATTTTTCGGGCAACATTAATCCCCGTAGCAGCCTCGATTCCCTGAAGACCAGGGGAGGCGTTCACCTCAATCAAAAGCGGCCCTTTTTTGGAGCGTATTAAATCTACTCCGGCAACTCCAAGACCTAAGTACTTTGTTGCGTTCAAGGCAATATATTCTTCCTTTGCCGATAACTTTACTTTTGCAGTGCTGCCCCCTCTGTGAACATTGGACCTGAATTCGCCCAATTCACTGGTTCTTTTCATACTTGCTACAATCTTATCTCCAACGACAATTATGCGAATATCCTCGCCATTACTTTCCTCTACGTATTCTTGCATGAGGATGCTGGTGTCCATCTTATAAAAAGTATCAATGATAGATTTTGCAGATTTTTTACTTTCTGCTAAAATCACGCCCAGACCTTGAGTCCCCTCCTGTATTTTAATAATTACTGGTGCTCCACCGAGGATTTCGATCTGTTCTTTAATATTGTCAGGGTTTATTGAAAATAAAGTTTCGGGAATCGGTATTCCTTTTCTCGCCATTATCTGAAGTGTTCTCACTTTATTTCTTGCTCTGGCAATACTTAAAGATCGCGCCGTACTAAAGACTCCGTTCATCTCAAACTGTTTTACGACAGCCACACCGTGGCGTGTAACCTTTGCACCAATTCTAGGGATTATGGCATCAAACTCGTTGGTAATATCTTCTTCTCTGTGATAAATTCTGGGCTTGTCCATTCCCAGTTTCACGGAACATTTTGTGTGGTCAATCAACTCAATATAATGACCACACTTCTGTGCTTCCTCAGCGATTCGTTTGGTAGAATAAACATTCATACTAACAGAAAGTAAGGCAATATCCATCTATAATGTTCTTACTTTTTTGAATATATACGTCTCACTATTCATTTAATCTGTTTAATGAAAGCTCCTAAAATACGTATTTTGAAAGTTAAATTCTAAACAGGTTTTTAGATATGATCAAAATGGGTCTAAATAATATACTAAACCTCTTGAAAACTTGTTAATAACTAGTCTGTGCCTTAAATTTGGTAAGCTAAAAAATCAACAAATGAGTGGATTGTTAAAATCTTCAATAGCCCGAAAAGTAGTGATGGCGCTTTCCGGTCTTTTTCTTGTTCTGTTTCTTGGACAACACTTTGTCATCAATATTACTTCGGTTATTGCGCCCGACACTTTTAATACTTGGTCCCATTTCATGGGTTATAATCCGTTAGTGCAATACATTTTGCAACCCATTTTAATCGCAGGAGTAATTGTACACTTTGTAATGGGGTTTGTTCTTGATTTACAAAATAGAGCGGCGAGGGGTTCTGTAGGTTATTCAACTTATAAGGGCAGTGCCAACGCGTCATGGCTATCCCGAAACATGATTTTGTCCGGTTTGGTAGTTTTGGCCTTCATTGGCTTGCATATGTATGATTTCTGGGTACACGAAATGTCTTATAAATACATTGAGGTTAAACCGGAAGACCCTACTAGATATTATGAGGAAACGGTGCTAAAGTTTGAGCCTATATGGAGAACTGTTCTTTATGTAATCTCATTTATATTATTGGCACTACATCTTTTACATGGTTTCGCCTCCTCTTTTCAAACTATGGGAATAAATAATAAGTATTCCGCAGTAATTAAATCATTCACCAAAATATATGCAATAGCAATCCCTTTAGGATTTGTCTTCATTGCACTATATCATCACTTAAACCCAATAACACACTAAGTATGGGCATATTGGATTCAAGAGTTCCAAAAGGGCCATTGGCCGATAAATGGACTAATCATAAAAACCACATTGAGCTGGTTAATCCCGCCAATAAGCGGAATATTGATATTATCGTTGTAGGAACCGGATTGGCCGGTGGCTCGGCAGCGGCCTCGTTAGCTGAACTGGGCTATAATGTGAAAACGTTTTGTTATCAAGATTCTCCAAGGAGAGCACACTCTATTGCGGCCCAAGGAGGAGTAAACGCAGCCAAAAACTATCAAGGCGATGGTGATAGCGTGTATCGTCTTTTTTACGATACGGTTAAAGGAGGTGACTACCGGTCGCGTGAATCAAACGTATATCGTTTGGCTCAAGTTTCCACTAACATCATTGACCAATGTGTTGCACAGGGCGTCCCTTTTGCAAGGGAATATGGCGGATTATTAGATAACCGTTCCTTTGGTGGTGTTTTAGTTTCAAGAACCTTTTATGCTAAAGGACAAACAGGACAGCAATTGCTTTTAGGAGCTTACGCTGCTATGAACAGACAGATACAACGTGGAAAAATAAAATCACATACCCGTCATGAAATGCTAGATATAGTTCTAGTTGATGGTAAAGCACGTGGTATAATTGCACGCGATTTGGTAACAGGAGAAATCGAAAGACATTCTGCACACGCTGTAGTCTTGGCAACTGGAGGATACGGAAATCTTTTCTTCCTCTCTACCTACTGTATGGGTGCCAATGTAATGGCGGCGTGGAGGGCACACAGAAGAGGTGCATTCATGGCAAATCCGTGTTTTACACAGATTCACCCTACTTGTATTCCTGTTTCCGGGGATCATCAATCAAAACTGACCCTAATGTCCGAGTCACTGCGTAACGATGGTCGTATCTGGGTACCGGCAAAATTAGAGGATGCACAAGCTATACGTGAAGGCAAATTAAAACCTACACAACTTAAAGAAGAAGATAGAGATTACTACCTAGAACGCAGATACCCTGCATTCGGAAACTTAGTCCCGCGTGATGTCGCGTCTAGGGCCGCTAAAGAACGTTGTGATGCCGGTTTTGGAGTTAATAAAACAGGAGAGGCCGTTTACTTGGATTTTGACGCGGCCATTATGCGTTACGGTAAAGAAAAAGCATTAACATCTGGTATGAAAGATGCCAATGATACAAAGGTCCGTGAGCTGGGCGAACAGGTCGTAGAGGCAAAATACGGAAACCTATTTGACATGTATCAAAAAATAGTAGATCAGAATCCGTATAAGACCCCTATGATGATTTATCCTGCAGTGCATTATACTATGGGAGGTTTATGGGTAGATTACAATTTGCAAACGACTATACCTGGTTGTTACGCTGCCGGTGAAGCAAACTTTAGTGATCACGGTGCTAACAGATTGGGAGCATCTGCCTTAATGCAAGGATTGGCAGACGGATATTTTGTATTGCCGTATACCATTGGCGATTATCTATCCAATGATATCCGAACCGGAGCAATTCCTACGGATTCTCCTGAATTTGATGCCGCCGAGGCGGATACCCGAGCTCGTTTAGAAAAATTAATGTCCGGTAAAGGAACGCACTCCGTAGATTATTACCATAAAAAACTTGGTAAAATTATGTGGAACAAGTGTGGCATGAGCCGTAACGAAAAAGAACTGAAAGAAGCCATAGCAGAAATTGCAGCATTACGTGCCGATTTCTGGGAGAACGTGCGTGTACCAGGATCTGCAGACTCTAAAAATCAGGAATTAGAAAAAGCAGGTCGAGTTGCGGATTTCCTAGAATTGGGAGAATTATTCGCTAAAGACGCACTTACTAGAAATGAATCTTGTGGGGGGCACTTTAGAGAAGAATACCAAACCCCTGAAGGGGAGGCACTGCGAGATGATGAAAACTATAAATTTGTTTCTGCTTGGGAATATAAAGGAGAACCAAAAGATGCCGTTCTCCATAAAGAAGAATTAGTTTACGAGAATATAGAAGTAAAGACAAGAAGTTATAAATAGTGCGGCATTCCTAGTGGACCAGTATTATAAAAAATTTCTGTTCCCGATAACTGCACCATAACAAGAAAAAAAATAAGGCTATGAAATTAGTATTAAAAATCTGGCGTCAAAAAAACCCTTCATCAAAGGGAGAAATGGTGTCATATCCCGTAGAAGGAATTGAAGAGGATATGTCTTTTTTGGAAATGTTAGATGTACTCAACGAACAATTGAACAATAGTGGAGAAGAACCTATAGAATTTGACCATGACTGTAGGGAAGGTATTTGCGGTGCCTGCTCCTTAATGATTAACGGTCGTGCTCACGGACCTTCCTCGAGAATTACAGCTTGCCAATTACATATGCGTAGTTTTAAGGATGGTGATACAATTACTATTGAGCCTTGGCGTGCTAAAGCATTTCCGGTCATAAAAGATTTGATTGTAGACCGCAGTGCTTTTGATAGGATTCAACAAGCAGGAGGTTATATCTCCGTAAACACCTCTGGAAATCCCGTAGATGCCAATGCAATTCCGATTGAAAAGGAAAATGCCGATTTAGCATTTAATGCAGCAACCTGCATAGGTTGTGGTGCCTGTGTTGCGGCTTGTAAAAATGCAAGTGCTATGTTGTTTACCTCTGCTAAAATATCCCAATTTGCCTTACTTCCCCAAGGGCGCGTAGAAGCTACGGAAAGAGTACAGAATATGGTACGTCAAATGGATTTAGAAGGTTTTGGCAACTGCACCAATACCGGAGCCTGTGAAGTCGAATGCCCAAAAGGTATTTCATTGGAAAATATTGCTCGTATGAACCGTGAGTATTACAGTGCCAGCATAAAAGGTTAATTACAGTAAAATCAAAACATTATTCAAAATCCCGTACGTAGCAGTACGGGATTTTATATTTTTATCCATGTCTCAAGGCTATACAGAAGAACGAATTGTTGTACCACGATTTAACGAGGAATCCGGCTTTTATACCACACCACAGCGCTCTAAAATCATGAGCAGGATTAAGGGTAAAAACACCAAGCCCGAATTAGCCTTTAGAAAAGCTTTGTACGCCTTAGGATATCGCTACCGTATAGATTATAAAAAGTTAATAGGCAAACCGGACATAGCACTACCGAAATATAAAACTGTTATTTTCATAGATGGCGATTACTGGCATGGTAAGAATTGGGAAGAAAGAAAACCCAAAATTAAGACGAATCGGGAATTTTGGATAGCCAAATTTGAACGTAATATACAACGTGATAAGGAAGTGAATTTAGCGTTAAAGGAAAAAGGATACACCGTTTTTCGCTTTTGGGAGTCTGAAATCAAAAAAGATTTAGAACAATGTCTTCATAAAGTAATTACACATTTAAACCCCATCCAAAAACGATAATATTTTACGCAATAAAACTCAATTAGGAAACCTTTAACCTTTGTAAGGCTCAATTTATAATGGCCTTAACGAAGTTTCTCTTTTCTGTTTGTTAGATTAAAGACAAATTAATTATTAATCTTAAAAACAATAACAAATGAAGAGGATTGCAATTTTAGCAACAAATGGATTCGAAGAAAGTGAATTAAAGTCTCCAAAAGAGGCAATGGAAAATGCCGGATTTAAAGTAGAAATCGTGAGCCCTGAAAACGGGGAGATAAAAGGATGGGCTAATGGAAATTGGTCCAACACCTATAATGTAGACAAGAAATTAACCGATGTAAAAGCGGAAGAGTATAATGCCCTAGTATTACCGGGCGGAGTAATTAATCCAGATAAATTACGAAGGAACGGCGATGCCTTGGTATTCGTAAGAGATTTTTTTAAAGAGAAAAAGCCAGTAGCAGCTATATGTCATGCCCCGCAAATCTTAATTAGTGCCGAGGTCGTAAAAGGAAGAAAAATGACCTCCTTTAATTCGATAAAGGACGATTTAATTAATGCAGGTGCCAACTGGGTAGACCAAGAGGTAGTGGTTGACGAAGGATTTGTGACCAGTAGAAATCCAAATGACTTGCCAGCCTTTAATTCAAAATTAATTGAAGAAATTAAGGAAGGAAAACATGAAGAACAGCACGCATAGTATTCTGACTATATAGTTAGAAAAGCCCGATGGAAACATCGGGTTTTTTTATGCTCAGAACAGCTCTAATTTCACTAATTTTAAGCTGTGCGAAACCATAAAATACAATTCAAGTCAAAATTACCCCAAGTTAAAACGACGATTTTTACTACGGTAGGCAACTTAGCTAGAGCGCATAATGCCATTGACCTCTCTCAAGGGTTTCCGAATTTCAGGGCGGACAAGGAGCTCATGACCCTAGTAGGACAAGCAATGGAGGATGGACATAACCAATACGCACCAATGCCCGGTTATTATGGATTGCGTGAGGTCATTTCACAAAAAATAGAAAGTTTACATGGAACTTATTACCATCCTGAAACTGAAATAACAGTAACGGTTGGTGCTACACAAGCTATTTTTACCGCTATTACCGCTTTTGTAGGCAAAGGTGATGAAGTAATTGTACTAAAACCAGCTTACGATTGTTATGAGCCCGCTATTGCTTTAAACGAAGGTATTCCCATACCCTTAGAGCTTAAAACTCCAGATTACGGAGTAGATTGGGTCGCCTTTGAAGCATTGATTACTCCCAAAACTAAAATGGTTATCGTAAATACGCCGCACAATCCTAGTGGTCGTATATTTTCGAAAGCGGATATGTTAAAATTACAGCAGTTATTACGAGACACCAATATTATTTTGATTAGTGATGAAGTATATGAGCATATTGTTTTTGATGGACAAGAGCATGAAAGTGCATCAAGGTTCGAGGATTTGGCCTCACGCTCTTTTATCTGTGCGTCTTTTGGAAAAACATTTCATGTAACCGGATGGAAAATGGGCTACTGCGCAGCTCCTGCTGCGCTGATGGAAGAGTTTAGAAAAGTACATCAGTTTAATGTTTTCAGTGTAGATCATCCTACCCAACGGGCTATGGCCAAATATCTACAGCATAAGGAGCATTATACAAGTCTCAACGCTTTTTATCAGGAAAAGAGAGATTTCTTCTTATCAGGTCTGGCTAATTCCAAATTCATTTTTAAACCAACAATGGGAACCTATTTCCAATTATTAAATTACACCCAAATCACTGATGAGGCGGACGAAGATTTTGCCAAAAGGTTAATAAAGGATTTCAAATTAGCGAGTATTCCTATCTCGTCCTTCAATGTAAATAGCAGGGATGATAAGGTACTTCGGT
This sequence comes from Maribacter sp. R77961, assembly GCF_044594925.1. Taxonomy (GTDB): domain Bacteria; phylum Bacteroidota; class Bacteroidia; order Flavobacteriales; family Flavobacteriaceae; genus Maribacter. Next base: position 3,029,364 of record NZ_CP138991.1, read on the forward strand.
TTTGTTTTGCAAAAAAAGAAGAAACTCTAATAAAGGCCTTGACTATTCTGAACCAACTTTAAGGCATTGCAGCATTTACTTTGGTCATGAACTCGGCAATTTTACTTGGCGCTAACCATCGCGTAACTACGACCAAATCATTTTCCTTGTCTATGACGATAAAATTTCCACCAAATCCTGCAGCATAATAAATATTTTCTGAAAGGCCTTCCCAATGCCTATCTCCCTTTTTATTTAACCACCACATATAACCATAATTTGGATTTGGAGCAGACGGGGCCGTAGCCTGTTTAATCCATTCTTCACTAATTATGGTATCCTCTTTCCATTTCCCTTTGTTCATAAATAAAAGCCCAAAACGAGCCATATCTTCAGTATTAATAAATAACCCTGCACCCGAATGACCACCGCCTGTTACGGATTTCATTTTAAGTCCATCTATTTCCGTCCAAGCATGGTCATAGCCAAACCAGCGCCATGTTGTCGAAGCACCTATTTTGTCCATAATATTTTCCTTGAGGACTAATGGCATTGGCTTACGCCATAGATGGGTAAGTGCGTAGGCTAGCACGTTAACTCTAACATCATTATATTCCATAAAGGTGCCTGGCTCTTTTGGCGTTTCAAATTTCCAATCATCAACCCCTCCTTCTTTTGGTGGCCTATCCGCCCAATCTTTTCCTCCCCAAAGTTCTCCTGACCAGGCGGAATTTTGTTGAAGTAAGTGCTCCCAAGTAATTTTGGAATTGTGTTCACCATCAAAAGTACCGTCCCAAATATAATTACCGGCCTTATCAGCGGTACTTGAAATGATTCTTCTATCCACTGCCAAGCCCGCCATGGTACTCAAGAAACTTTTAGTGACACTAAAAGTCATGTCCACTCTTTTAACGTCTCCCCATTGGGCAATAACATATCCGTTTTTAAGTATAATTCCGGCAGGCCCACCTCTCTTTTTGGTAGGGCCCAAAATTTCGTGATAAGGTTCACGTTCAAAACCTTTAAGAATGGCCATACGTAAATCACGGGAACCAGAATATTCGTTCGATTTTGCGAACGAAACAGCCTCATTTAATTTAGAGTCGCTTATTTTAAAGTCCTTTACATGTCTGCTTTCCCAAGCCGTATTATAATTTGGAAAATAGTACTCCTGAGCAGTTAGTGCTGCTCCAAAAAGTAATAATGTAATTGAAATGAAGTATTTCATTATGATTTTTTATTAATGTTTGAAGTTAATCAAATCAAAACGCATTAACCAATCGGTTTGCTTATCGGAGCCAATATAATAGGGGTGGGTTCCAAATTTGATAAAGCCGTGTTTTTTATAAAATTGTATGGCTTTGGTATTTCGCTCCCAGACACCTAACCATAAAAAGGATTTACGCGCCGCAATTGCTAATTGCTTTGCTTTTTTAAGAATCAATTCTCCATATCCCCTACCTTGAAATTCTTGGATTACGTAAATACGCTCTAACTCCATACTAGTATCTGATTTTAAATCAGACTGTGCATCACCTATATTCAACTTAAAATACCCAATCCTTACCTTCTCCAGATAAACAAAAAAGAATCTTGTATTTGGATTATTAAATTCCGACAAGAGCTTTTTTTTGCTGAATGCCAGTTTAATATAATTCTGAAAATCTTTTGGGTCGTTATCCTCAGCGAATGCATCTGAAAATGTCTTCTTGGCCATACGGACCAAAACATTTACTTCTGACTCTCGACATTCTTCATAAATAACTATCATAAGACTAAAATAAAAAAAGGAGCAAATAAATTTGCTCCTCTTAGGGGGAATTTTAAGGTTTAGTTTTTTATATCATGAACAATTTCTTCGTAAGCTTAAAAATTCCTTTTAGAAATTCTCCAATTTGAATGGTTGGTTCTTCCATTGCTACTGTTGTTTGACTAGTTGGGGTTTGCATAATAAGTAGGTATTTCATTATTTATTTTGTTTTGTCGCGAAATTACTTCCAGTAATTCTTACCAAATAAGCTCCATTTTCACTGGTTATCATCTTTACTTTATCCTCTGGAAAATCAGTTCCAGGATAGGAAATGGTGTATACATCACCTTCTACAGTCCATCTAAAATCCGTTAAAAACGTTATCTCATCGTCATTATATCCATGAAACCTTCCTAAGTACACATCGTTAAAGATCCATTCTTCCTTATCAACAATCATTTTATTACTATTCGTAGCGGTCTTCACATTATTTTGCCAAATACCGATTACAGGATCATTATTAGTCTCTATTTTTGAACAGGATGTAAAAAGAACGCACACCAACAAGCATTTAAAAAAAATCTTCATTTTAGGTTAAGTTTAAAAAGTGATTTGGGATTCACTTTAATTACAATACAAAAATATGAAAGAAAATTCTTACTAATTTAATAAATGTGGCGAAATCGTCATTTATTTTTGTTAATTGTCTAAATATAAAAATATAATCGTTAAACTGTATATTTTTACCGTTAAAATGCACAATATATAATTTCGTCTTAATTAATCATGAAAGTCTAAGTTCTTTAAACCCATTCAAATAAACATTCTTTTACGAAAAAGAATAACACATCTCTAGTTTTTCAGATTTAAGCATAAAAAAAGAGCGACTTGGGGGAGTCGCTCTTTTGTAATCTATTCTTTTAAAGAATCTATAACATAAATAGTTTTTTGGTCAACTGTACAATTCCGCTGAAAAAATCATTTCTATAAACTTGTACTTTCTCTTCTGGTGCGATGTGGTTTGTTTGGGTATTCATTTGGGTAAAATTAATTTTTTATTGTCGGTTGTAACTTTTCTACACTATAAATATAAAATGAATCCTTTGTTTTTTCTCAATTATTGTTGTGAACACATTCTAAAATGTTGTGAAAAAAACGAACAGTTTCCTTTCATCGATGAAATACCTTTACAATTAATCCAATTGCATCTCCTTTACATTTTCGGAAACCTGCAATGTCCCTGAAGTAGCTTCCTTAATCTGCTCAATACTAACACCAGGTGCATGTTCCAATAGTAGAAAACCTTTTGGTGTAACTTCCAATACCGCTAGGTTCGTAACAATTTTCTTTACACAAGCGACTCCAGTTAAAGGAAGCGAACAACTTTTAAGTAGTTTCGATTCCCCTGCTCTATTCGTATGCATCATGGCGACAATGATATTTTCAGCAGAAGCTACCAAATCCATTGCACCTCCCATACCTTTCACCATTTTTCCTGGGATTTTCCAATTGGCGATATCTCCTTGCTCAGAGACCTCCATGGCCCCTAAAATAGTAAGGTCTACATGCTTTCCCCGAATCATATTAAAACTTGTTGCCGAGTCAAAAAAGGAAGCGCCCGGCAGCGTAGTTATCGTTTGTTTACCTGCATTGATGATGTCTGCGTCCTCTTCTCCTTCATATGGAAATGGCCCCATACCCAAGACTCCATTTTCGCTTTGGAACTCTACCCTAATGTCATTCCTAACAAAATTGGCAACTAGAGTGGGAATCCCAATGCCAAGGTTTACATAAAATCCGTCTCTTACCTCTTTAGCGATACGTTTCGCAATACCGTTCTTGTCTAACATAATCTATGCTCTTTGTCTAATGGTTCGCTGCTCAATTCGTTTCTCATAAGCCGTTCCTTGCACAATACGCTGAACAAAAATACCCGGCACGTGGATTTCATTAGGGTCTAGTTCTCCAGCAGGTACCAGCTCCTCTACTTCCGCCACCGTAATTTTCGCAGCCCCACACATTGCAGGGTTAAAGTTTCTGGCTGTACCCTTAAAAATTAAATTCCCAGCTTCATCTCCTTTCCAAGCTTTTACGAAAGAAAAATCAGCTTTAAAAGCTTCTTCGAGGACATACATTTTTCCATTGAATTCTCTTGTTTCTTTTCCTTCGGCAACCTCTGTTCCGTAACCCGCTGGTGTAAAGAATGCAGGGAAACCTCCCTGGGCAGCCCTACATTTCTCCGCCAAAGTCCCTTGTGGCGTTAACTCTACCTCTAATTCACCACTCAACATCTGTCTTTCAAATTCATCGTTTTCCCCCACATAGGAAGAAATCATTTTTTTAATCTGCTTCTGCTGTAGTAAGAGACCTAGACCAAAATCATCTACACCGGCATTGTTCGAAATACATACAATATCCTTAATGCCCAATCTGACGAGTTCCCCTATTGCATTTTCCGGTATGCCACATAGCCCGAATCCTCCGAGCATAAAAGTCATACCATCTTTAACTCCCTTCAGTGCTTTTCCAATATCCGATACTGTTTTATTAATCATAATCGCAGCTTTTATCCTCCTTCTAAATTACTGCTTTTAAATGAAATCTGAGTCAAAAAAAAAGACCTTGCATAGTACAAGGTCTGTAATTATAATAAGTTAAACGGGGTGTCCTAAAAATCTAAATCCTCCAAATCCTCCTCAACATCTATATCCTGTTTCTGATTCTCTACAAATTTAACACAATCCGTGATAATGGACATGTTCTCTGGTTTTTCAAAATCACCTTTTGAAATACCAAGTTCCTCGTTCGCATAGTTCTTTTTCATGTAAAGTCCCCATATTGGCAAAGCCATTGATGCTCCTTGACCATAAAGTATATTTTTGAAATGCACGGAACGTTCCTCACCGCCAACCCAAACACCGGTTACAAGGTTAGGCACCATACCCATAAACCAACCATCACTATTGTTCTGAGTGGTTCCAGTTTTACCCGCAATAGGGTTCGTTAGCTCATAGGGGTAGCCCGTTATAATCTCTTTGTAAACTGAATTATTCTTATTGTAACTATGCCGTAATCTCGTTCCAGAACCTCCTTGGGTAACGCCTTTCATTAAGTCTACCATAGCATAGGACACCTCTTTACTTAGCACGTCCTTTGTTTCTGGAACGTATTCGTATAGCACCGTTCCGTTCTTGTCCTCTATACGTGTTACCATTACCGGTTTCACATAGACTCCTTGGTTCGCAAAAGCGCCATAGGCTCCCACCATTTCGTACACATTAACCAATTCTGTTCCTAAAGCGATGGCAGGAACGGGTAAAATTTCTTTCGTAAAACCCAAACTCTCAACAATGGATACTACAGATTTAGGGCCTACTTTATCAATTAGTTGTGCAGTCACCGTATTTACGGAATTGGCCAAGGCATGTTTCAAGGTCATATCCCTACCCGAATATTTAAAGTCCGAATTCCTAGGGCACCATGGTTCCGCGTTACCGTGTTTACCTGCCTCTATACAGTATTGCGTATCTGGCAAAGTCTCACAAGGCGACAAGCGCAATTGATCAATGGCGGCCGCATAAACAAATGGTTTGAATGTGGACCCAGCCTGTCTAGACCCTTGAATCACATTATCATATTGAAAGTGCTTATAATCTATTCCGCCTACCCATGCCTTTACATGTCCCGTCTGGGGTTCCATGGACATCATAGCTGCCCTAAGGAAAGTCTTATAATATCTTATAGAATCCAAAGGAGTTAAAATAGTATCCTTTTCTCGGGTTTCGCTCTTCCAATCAAAAACGGTCATTTCAGTCTTCTTGGTAAAAGAATCTCGTATCTCTTTCTCCGATTTCCCAGCATCTTTCATTTTTCTCCACCGTTCTGAGGTCTTTATAGCTCGTTCCATAATACGGTCGGTTTCATCATCGGTTAAGTCTAAAAAAGGAGTGGTCGGGTTACGCTTCTTTGTATTCTGAACGAAAAATTCTGCTTGTAAGCGCTCCATATGTTGGGAAACGGCTTCCTCGGCATTTGCCTGCATTTTGGAATCTATAGTCGTATAAATTTTGAGTCCGTCTAGATAAAGGTTATACCTGTCGCGTTCCCCTTCTAATGCCGGTTTCGGATTATTCGCTATCCATCCTTTCATGAAGCGTTGCAAATACATTCTAAAATAGGTGGCCAGACCTTCTCTGTGGTTTTCAGGATTAAAATTAATATCCATCTCCAAAGCCTGAAGCGAATCTTTTTCTTGCTCAGATATAAACTCATATCTGGCCAACTGTCCTATAACAATATTTCTCTTTTTGAATGTAAGTTCCTCCCTGCGCATTGGGTTAAATAGGGAAGAATTTTGTAACATTCCCACGAGCATGGCAGATTCTTCAATTTTTAAGTCTTTCGGTTCTTTTCCAAAATAGATGCGCGAAGCAGAGCGTATACCGTCCGCATTGTTTCCAAAGTCGTAAATATTAAGGTACATACTTACAATCTCCTCTTTTGTATAACTCCTTTCTAAACGAACGGCAAGTACCCATTCTTTTATTTTCTGTTGAATGGTCTCGAACTTGTTTCTAGACCTGACTCCAACAAAAAGCTGACGTGCCAACTGCTGGGTAATAGTACTTGCACCACCTCTTTTACCAAGAAAAAATGCAGCTCTTAACGTACCTCTGGCATCTATTCCCGAATGTTCACGGAAACGAATGTCTTCACTTGCGATTAGGGTGTTCACCAAATTTTCCGGAAGATCTTCATATTTGATATCCGTACGGTTATCATCTAGATAAAATTTACCCAATAACTTATTATCCGAAGAGAGTATTTGCGAGGCTAAATTTGTCTGTGGATTTTCCAAATACTCGTAAGGTGGCAATTCTCCGAATAGACCCCAAGAAGCGGAAAGAAATACCAATGCCACGAAAGCTATTCCTGAAATAAATAAAATCCAAAACCATTTTATGAACTTAAAAAAACCTTTCGACTCTTTCTTTTTAGCGACTTTTGCCATTAGCTTAGGGGTTACTCTTTGTTATTTCTATACCGACATCAGTAATCCCTTCCAATGCTATGATACCGGAAACGGTACCGTTTTTTCGCATTGCATGGGATATCTCTAAGTTATATACGCCTTGGGAAGGAAAAACGATGTTTTCCTTGTACCAAAGTTTATTTTCTTTTATACTTCCATTTCCTTTTCCCAACCATGTACCATCTGGCAAGGCCATTTTATACTCTAAAGTATCCTGGAGTACTTCCCCTTTTGGCGTCGTTAAAGCGGTAATTAAGAAAAGGTTGCTATAAGGGAAACTATCATCGTTCCTTACATTGATGAACATTTGATGATTCTGAACCGTATCCATCTCGGAAAAAGAAAATTGAACAGTAGCATCTCTGTTCCATGCAGCTCCTTTTATGCTTTTATATTCTGTATGGGCCACATTGGTATTACAAGAGGCTAAGATAATCGTGAAAATCAGCAGATAACTAATGCTTCGCATTTTTTTGATTTCGTTTTCTATTGTTGTTCTTTTTACGGTTCCTGTTTTTGTTTCTGTTGTTCCTATTGTTTTTTCCTTTGGGTCTGTCGAACCTTGTTAGACTGTCTTGCCCCACTACATTTTCAAAAACGACCTTTTCTTCTACCGTATTCACTGATGCATAAAACTCCAGACTGGCGACTTTTTCTTTCTTCCTGTTCTTTTGAAGAATTTCATTGGTTTGGTCTTTAGTCAACACGTGCCAGTTGGCAGGTTCATCCTTATATGAGAACCATAACGTTTCTTTGAAAATGTCCGTTTTTTGACAGAAGGCAATTCCTTTCTCCGTAAATAATTTTGTGTCCTGACCTGGAAAATCTTTTAGCGCATCTAGGTAAGCATCTAGCTCATAATTTAAACAACATTTTAACTTACCACACTGTCCGGCGAGTTTCTGAGGATTCAAGGATAATTGTTGATAACGTGCAGCGGATGTGCTAACTGACCTAAAGTCTGTAAGCCATGTAGAGCAACATAATTCCCTTCCACAAGAACCAATACCTCCAAGGCGTTGAGCCTCTTGTCGATATCCTATTTGGCGCATTTCAATACGGATACCGAATGCTTTAGCCATATCTTTTATAAGTTGACGAAAATCAACACGTTCTTCCGCAGTATAGTAAAACGTGGCCTTAGAGCCGTCTCCTTGAAATTCTACATCAGAAATTTTCATCTGTAATTTCAATATAATAGCAATTTCTCTGGCCCTCTTTTTTATCTCTTCTTCGCGGTCCCGGCATTTTTGCCAGATATCAATGTCTTTCTGGGAAGCCTTTCTGTAAACCTTAGCAAATTCCTCTGATTTATAGTCTTCTTTTTTGCGTTTCATTTGAACGCGTACCAGCTCTCCTGTTAAGGTGACCATACCGATATCATGCCCAGATTGGGCTTGGGTAGCGACGATATCGCCAATAGAAAGCGAAAGATTTTCCGTGTTCTTAAAGAATCCTTTCCTACTATTTTTAAATCTTATCTCAACAAACTCAAAAGGCTTCTCCCCATTGGGTAACGCCATATTAGAGAGCCAATCAAAAACTGTTAATTTATTGCAACCATCTGTACCGCAAGTACCGTTATTCTTGCATCCCTTTGGTTGTCCATCCTTGCCGGTAGAACAACTACTACAACCCATAATTTATATATTGATTTGACAAGAACAGTTTAATTCTGTCAAAAAAGGTTCATAAAAACTTAAAGGTAAAGATAGTGTTTTTTTAATCCGATGTAAAGCACAACATAAGCAGGTCTCAAAGGAACAGCTAGGTCTGAATAGCCATAATGCTAAGGATACATTTTCATAAATAACTACTAAATTAGCAACCTACGTCGGGGCAAGCCCAAGTTATTATATCCTTTGACGGTGCAAAATAAAAAAAGAATTACGAAAGCATCTGAATACCAAGGGCAACAAATACTTACTACTTTTTAAATTTTAAAACTTCCGAGCGACCTTTTTTAAAAATCTTATTGCTCACCGTTTTCCCTTTTCTTAATGCTTTCTGTTCTTCAAAAGGCAGCTCATGAATTTCTTTACATGCATCCGAACAACACTGATTCATTTTTTCAGCACATGATTCACATTGGATAAATAACAAGTGGCAAGCTTCATTTGCACAATTTACATGCTCATCGCAAGCCTCTCCACACTGATGACATTGTGCAATAATGTCGTCACTAATACGCTCTCCTCTTCTATGGTCGAACACAAAGTTTTTACCTTTGAATTTATTCTCTAGATTTTGGTCTTTTACTTGTCGGGTGTATTCAATAATACCGCCCTCTAATTGGTATACTTGTTGAAAGCCTTTGTGTTTGTAGTATGCACTGGCTTTTTCACATCGTATACCCCCAGTACAGTACATCACTAGTTTCTTATCCTCTTTATGGTCGGCTAGGTCTTTTTCAATAATATCTAAGGAGTCCCTAAAAGTATCTACATCTGGAGTTATGGCGTTCTTAAAATGACCAATTTCACTTTCGTAGTGATTTCTCATATCAACTAATACCGTATCAGGGTCTTCAATGAGTTCATTAAAACGTTCAGCGTCAACATGCACACCCTTGTTGGTAACGTCGAAAGCATCATCATTCAGTCCGTCTGCAACAATTTTGTGGCGCACCTTCACTTTTAATTTTAAAAAGGACATGTTATCCTGCTCAATGGCAATGTTCAAACGAACATTTTTTAAGAAAGAAATACTATCCAAATGGGTCTTAAATGCGTCAAAATTTTCAGCTGGAACAGAAAGCTGGGCGTTTATGCCTTCAGTAGCGATATAAATACGGCCAAGAACCTCCAACTCGTTCCAGTGAATAAACAAATGATTTCTAAATAAGGAAGTGTTGGCTATGTGTGCATATTTATAGAAAGAGATGGTTAGGCGTTCTTTTCCCGCCTGTTCAATTAATGCCGCTCTTTCCTTTGCACTTAATGTATTGTACAGTTGCATGCTATACCAATAATTTAAGTTAAAGAATGATTTTTTAAGAAGCCAAAGGTACGAAAATCAGCTATGTTCTATTTTAAAATACGTTTCTTACAACAAAAAAGAGCCTTGATTTCTCAAGACCCTTTATTCGGCTATTCCATTTCTCTTCTTCATAGCATTCTTTGAAAATGATAAAAAGGAGATAGCCACCAGTCTCCGCTGACACTAAAACAACGGATTATAACAAATTAACCAATATACTTTTTAAATAAGATAATAATTAGGTGAAATGGTTGCGTAATAGCACACGATATTATTCTTTTCAAAAAAGAAGTGTTAATTTAGCTACCCTAAAAATTAAAAGATGAGTTCCGAAAAAGATGCAAAATTAAAAGCCCTTAAGCTAACCTTGGATAAAATGGACAAGACCTATGGTAAGGGTGCTGTCATGAAAATGGGAGATAGTGTGGTTGCCGATGTTGAGGTTATTCCTTCAGGGTCCTTGGGTTTGGATATTGCCTTGGGAGTAGGCGGTTATCCCCGTGGAAGAGTCATTGAAATATATGGTCCGGAATCATCTGGTAAAACTACATTAACGCTCCATGCCATAGCTGAGGCTCAAAAAAATGGTGGTATCGCCGCTTTTATAGATGCGGAACATGCATTTGACCGTTTTTATGCTGAAAAATTAGGGGTAGATATTGATAACTTAATTATTTCCCAACCTGATAATGGAGAACAAGGTCTAGAAATTGCCGATAATTTAATTCGTTCTGGTGCTATTGATATTGTTGTCATAGATTCTGTTGCTGCCCTTACTCCTAAAAGTGAGATTGAAGGCGAAATGGGTGATTCAAAAATGGGATTACACGCCCGTTTAATGTCACAAGCCTTAAGAAAACTCACAGGTTCTATTAGCAAAACACATTGTACCGTAATTTTCATTAACCAATTGAGAGAGAAAATTGGTGTTATGTTCGGTAATCCTGAAACTACTACTGGTGGTAATGCCCTTAAGTTCTATGCTTCCGTTAGACTGGATATTAGAAGATCTACTCAGATAAAGGATACGGACGGAAATGTTCAAGGAAATAAAACAAGAGTTAAAGTAGTAAAGAACAAAGTTGCACCACCTTTCCGCACCACTGAGTTTGATATCATGTATGGTGAAGGAATATCCAAAGTGGGAGAAATAATAGACCTTGGTGTTCAATATGAAATCGTCAAAAAAAGTGGTTCATGGTTTAGCTATGGAGACACAAAATTGGGTCAAGGTAGAGATGCCGTAAAATCATTGTTGCTAGACAATCCCGAACTTTTTGAGGAATTGGATGTAAAGATTAGAGAGGCCATTAATACAATTAACTCTTAAAACTTCATTTTTTACAAGGTTCACGCAACCTTTAGGCTAGATTTTCATCTTAAAAGAAAAGAAATTATTATGATGGGGAGAAAAGTTATTTTCCTAGTTGTATGTTTTACTTTGATTTTGTGTGGTTGCTCCAATGATGATGGTCCAAATTTTCATTTTACGGCATTACAAATAACCAGTGCGGATGTTCCGGAATCATTTGAATTAAACCAGACTTATCAAATAAACGTCACTTATAACTTGCCTGATGGTTGCACCGCTTACGAAGGTTTTGATGTAAGTGATGAAGACACTACTACAAGAAATATAGTTGCCATAGGTTCTGTTAGAACGGACATAGAGGCATGCACACAAGTAGTAACAACAGAAGAGGCATTTTTTAATTTTACGGTCATCTACAACCAACCGTACACTTTCAAATTTTTTCAAGGAGAAAATAGCGATGGGGAAGCGGAATTCCTAGAAATAATTGTACCCGTAAATTAAAAACCAACTTAATCTAACCAATCTTAGTGAGTCTAGAAGAACTCATACATAACTGTAAGAAAGGCGACCGAAAGGCGCAAGCACGGCTGTATCAAAAATACGCTGATGTTCTCTTTGGTATTTGTCTTAAATATTCCAGAAACAAGACCGAAGCCGAAGACAGTTTGCATGATAGCTTTATGACCATTTATGATAAAATTGAGCAGTATAAATCTAAAGGGTCTTTTGAAGGCTGGATGAAAAGAATTACTGTAAATACCGTATTACAAAAATACAGAAAGGAAGAGCCTTTAAATGTAGTGCATGAAAATACGGAAGAGGAAGTGACCGTAGATTCCTCTTTTGAGGATATTGGACTACAGACCTTATTGGAATACATAAGGGAGCTTCCGAATAAATATAGAACAACCTTTAATTTGTATGTGCTTGATGGGTACACACATAAAGAAATAGGTGAGTTGCTGGGCACCACCACCGGAACATCAAAATCTAATCTTGCTAGAGCAAGGATGCTCTTAAAAGAAAAAATAGAAAATAAAGTTTCTCAATCTATTATCGGAATGGTAATAATTATGGGAAACTACATGTGATTCTTAGGGGTCAAAATAAAAGTCTTAAAAAGATGAGTGAAAAGAAATTAGACAAATTATTCCAAGATAAATTCTTGGACTTCAAGGAAGTTCCCGACGACCGTGTCTGGAAATCCATTGAGGTGTCATTGAACAAAAAGAAAAAGAAACGTGTACTGCCCTTGTGGTGGCAACTAGGCGGTATAGCTGCTGCCTTGTTACTTGGTTTTGTCTTGTTCAATCCGTTTATGGAGAACAATACCACAGAAGAAATAATTACGGATGTAGAACATAATACTCCGGAGATTAACACAAACCCCATTGATTCTACAGTCATTAACAAATCAGGTTTTAATACGATTAAGGAGGGTACTACAGCCATTACCTCCAAAGAAGAAATGAAGGATAGCGCTGAACAAAATGCACAACAATTGGCGGATACGCCTGAAGCTAACCCAAGGAAATCAGGTAGTGGACAGGATATGTCCAAGCAAAAATCGAAAGTGGCTATTGACAACTGGAATACAAATGAAGACGCAATAACTCAGGCGAAAGAAAAAAGTCAACGCGAAAAGAATAGAATTAAGGAAAGGGAAGGTTCAAACTTCAAGAATGATGTATTTGTTACCGATTCTCAAATAACACAGACCGATACTCCTCTTAAAGAGAAAATTTCCCAAGAACAACCTGCGAATACAACTATGACCAGTAAAGAAAAGAATGTTGAAACCAGCATTCCAAATAATTCCGAAACTGCAGTAGTGGAAAATACGGTACCTGAAGAAATCCTTGAGGATGCTAGGAAAAAATCCATTTTTGAAGAAATCGAGGCGCAAGAAGAGGTAGAAGTGGCAGAAAAAAACACCAAAAAGTGGTCCGCCGGCCCTAGTGTTGCTCCTGTCTATTTTAATGCAATTGGGGAAGGTTCTTCTGTACATTCCATATTCGTTCCAAATTCTAAATCTGGAAACATTAATCTTAGCTATGGATTGTCGGTTGCTTATGAAATTAGTCCTAAGCTGACCGTGAGGTCAGGAGTTCATAAGGTAGATTATGGTTATGACACTAATGATGTTGCATTTTCCTCTTCCTTGGTAGCCTCTACAAATGGTCAGATTGATAATATTGATTATTCTGCAACCTCAAAAAACCTGGTAGTATCTAGCAGAAAAGGAGGGAGCGCGAGTGCTGTGGTAAGCAATGAAGCAATAGATGTAGCAGCTCAAAATCCGGAGAGAGATGGGGTTATGTCGCAGCAGTTGGGTTATGTTGAAGTTCCTGTGGAGCTTAATTATGCGCTTGTAGACAATAAATTTGGAGTAAACCTTATTGGTGGTATTAGCTCCTTGTTTTTGGTAGATAACTCCGTAGCCCTTACCTCTGGTAGTTTAACCACGGAAATGGGCGAGGCTAATAATGTAAATGACCTGAATTTCAGTGCAAATGTTGGTCTGGGGGTTAATTATAAATTTTCCCCTAAGGTACAGCTGAATTTAGAGCCAATGTTTAAATATCAATTGAATACGTTCTCGGAAACCGATGGTACTTTTAACCCTTATTCTTTAGGTATTTATAGTGGGCTTAGTTTTAGGTTCTAAACAGAATTGGCATTGTACCCTTTTAAATCGGTCAAAATAACTTCTCTTACTTCCTCTCTGAGGGTAGATTTGTCCTCTGCTCCTAAGATACCTGTTTCAAAAAATTGGTGCACTTTAGCTCTAGTCTTTCCTGGACCTCCGCTAAAAAAGGTAAACGAAAATCTTTTTTTATTATCATAAAAAGTCATAGGAACTACAGGGATTTTATGCGCTATAGCCATTTTAAATGCCCCATCTTTGAAAGAGTCTAGAAGTACAGTCTCCTCAGGCACTCCACCTTCAGGGAAAATGCAAATACTAAGACCTTGCTTTAGTCGTCGTTGGGCTCTTCTATAGACACCTGTTCTGCTTTGTGTATCCTCTCTATCTACCATAATACAAACCCGTTTATAGAAAAATCCAAAGACTGGTATTTTAACCAATTCTTTCTTACCAACGAACACAAAAGGATTTTTACTAACATAGAGCATGAGCATAATATCTAACATACTAGTATGGTTAGCAACCAGCATATAGCTCTGGTCTCTTAAAATAGGCTGTTCGAATATTACACTCGGAGGGCATCCCATTCCATATAATATAGGTATTGCCCAAAGATTGCGGGCCAACCAAAAAAATTTAGGATACCATGCTTCTTTTGAAGCAAATAACACTAGGAAGGGAAAGAAAAGAAATATTGGTATGGCTACCACAATATAGAACCAAATACGATAGAAAGTCTGGCCTACGCGCTGAAACATTTTGAGCATAAATCAAAAATAGTTATTTCGGTTCTTATTTTTTGATTTGTTTTATCTTTACTCTCTTAGATACGAATTAAATGGCAAGAATTTTAACGGGAATTCAAAGTACAGGAACACCGCATTTAGGCAATATCCTTGGAGCTATTATTCCCGCCATACAAATGGCGCAAAATCCCAAAAATGAATCCTTTCTTTTTATAGCGGATATGCATTCGCTAACGCAAATAAAGAATGGTTCGGAATTACGGAACAACACCTATGCTACCGCAGCTACTTGGCTAGCATTTGGGTTGGATATAGAGGAGACAGTTTTCTATAGACAGAGTGATGTGCCACAAGTAACGGAACTGGCATGGTACCTAAGCTGTTTCTTCCCTTACCAAAGATTAACATTGGCACATTCCTTTAAAGATAAATCAGACCGGTTAGAAGATGTCAATGCCGGACTCTTTAGCTATCCTATGCTTATGGCGGCAGATATTTTGCTGTACGATGCCAACATCGTTCCGGTAGGGAAAGACCAGTTACAGCACTTGGAGATGACTCGGGACGTTGCATCTCGTTTTCATGCACAACTAGGCGAAACCTTTATGCTACCTGATGCAAAAGTGCAAGAAGAAACCATGTATATTCCAGGAACGGATGGGGCCAAGATGAGCAAGAGCAAGGGCAATCTCATTAATCTTTTTCAAACGGATAAAAAACTTCGTAAGCAGATTATGGGCATTCAGACCGATAGTACACCAATGGAAGACCCTAAAGACCCTACGACGGATAATGTGTTCGCCCTTTATAAAATACTGGCTTCACAACCTCAAATAGAAGAAATGAGTGCCAATTACTTGGCTGGTAATTATGGGTATGGCCATGCCAAACAAGAACTTTATGAGGTGATTTTAAATAAATTTGAAGAACCACGCGAGAAGTTTGAATATTACATGAACAATCTCAACGAAGTGGATGATGCACTCGCCCTAGGTGCTGAAAAAGCTAAGAAGGTAGCCGATGGCGTTTTACAAAGAGTGAGGGGAAAGTTGGGATATTAGAGCCCTCTAGTCTCCCCTAATTCCTCCAAAGGAGGGGGATTAATTAAGTCTTATATTTTGAGAAAAATTAAAGAACCGACCTAGTAGTCGGTGCTTTAATACTACACCACAAACTAATAGCCGTCCTCTAGGGTTCAAAGGCCATATTTTAACGACAGGTGCCAATAAATACTCTAAATCGAAAGTTGACCTGCTCTTTGGCAAACCAGTTGGTTTGTAAAAAATTAAATCGCTTCAAATAATTTACCGGGCAAGGGGCGAATTGCTCCTTTCATTTCCATGGTCAACAAAGTGGATGACGCTTTAAAAGTCGGAATCTTACATTCTAATGCTATAGTGTCTAAAAGTTGCTTCCCGTTATTTTGTAAATAATCATAAATCGTTTGTTCTAAATCATCTAATTCTACGAACAATTGCTTTTGCACTGGTTTTGTTTCCTTTTCCTCTAAATCCCAATTTAACAAATAAATGAGGTCCGCTGCGGAGGTTAGCATATGCGCCTGCTGTTTTTTGATAAGGTTATTACACCCTAAGCTATATTTATCCGACGCTCTTCCAGGAACGGCAAAAACATCCCTATTGTAACTGTTCGCAATATCCGCAGTAACCAAACTACCTCCTTTCTCTGCAGATTCTACAACTACGGTGGCTTCGCTCATTCCGGCTATAATTCGATTTCGTTTAAGAAAGTTCTCTCGCTCCGGATTACTCGTACTCCAAAATTCTGTGTAAAAACCACCATTGGCACAAACATCAGCTTTATATTTAGCATGTACTTTAGGATATATCTGATTTAAACCATGTGCCAAACAACCAATAGTTTGCAGACCATGTTTCATTGCCTCTCGCTGAACGCAAATATCTACTCCGTAAGCGAAACCACTAACGATAATGGGATTTAACGGTGCAATATCGGCAATAAACTGTTCGCAGAAAGCCGTTCCATAACTGGTAATGTTCCGTGTACCCACAACGCTGATTACTTTTCGTTGTTCTAAAGCTATTTTTCCTTTTCTGAACAAAAGAAGGGGACCATCGATACAATGTTTCAAATATTCGGGATAATCATCATCCTTAAAATAGATAGCTTCTACTGAATTGGTACTACAGTAGTCATACTCTTTTTCGGCGGCCTCTAGATGCGCTGCATCAAATAAATGTTTTATGGTCTGCGTTCCTATACCATCAATTTTGAGCAGTTGATCTCGTTTAGCCTCGAAAATTGCAGTTGGACTACCGCAATGTGCAATAAGCTTTTTAGCGATTACATCACCAATATTAGGAACATGTTGCAATCTCAAAATTGCAATTAACTCAGCCGTAGTGTGTTGGGAATTTATCATGTAAGTTCACAAAATACTACAAATATTAATGTTAATAAAAAGTTATCCTATCCGTTTCTATGACCCTATTTTTTTTTGATATTTGTCCCATATGGCAATAGAACACTATATCAGCGACTTGCTCTACAGGTATAATTGTGTGGTGGTCCCAAATTTTGGGGCTTTCCTTACACAGAAAACCGCTGCACGCATCAATGATACTACGAACACTTTTTTTGCCCCTTCCAAATCTATCGCATTTAACGAACAGTTAATTACGAATGATGGACTTTTGGTCTCTCACATAGCACAATTAGAAAAAATCACTTTTGAAACTGCGCTTTTAAAAATAGAGGGAATCACAAAAAAGTGGAGTCAAAAATTGAATGCTGGTGAAAAATTAAACATCCCAAGAATTGGTATGTTATGGACCAATACAGAAAATAAGGTCCAATTTCAGCCTTCTACGGATGTTAATTATTTGACGTCGTCCTTTGGTCTGTCTTCTTTTAATGCTATTCCTGTAACACGTGAAGTTTTAAAAGAAGAGGTTGTTGCACTGGAGGAAGATATTCCGTTTATCATAAGCCCAGAAAAACGAGAAACCACCTCTTTTAGACCCTACTTAAAATATGCAGCGATTTTACTCTTAGCTTTATCTACTGGGCTTACAGCATATCGTTTCTATGAAAAAAGCAGTATTAACGAGCAAATCGTAAGACAAGACGCTCAAAAGGAGGTAACCAAACAAATACAAGAGGCTACTTTTTTTAATACAGCGCCATTAGAACTGCCAAAAGTAACTATTGATGCTACCGCTAGCGTAGCGAAAAATTCCGCGCGCCATCATATTGTTGCGGGAGCTTTTCGGATAAAAGCAAATGCAGATAGAAAAATAGCAGCACTACAACAAAAAGGCTATAACGCCGCTTATTATGGGACTAATGCCTATGGTCTTCATATGGTAACCTATGACCGCCATAGCAATGCTCAAGAAGCCTTGAACGCATTAAGGGAAATTAAGAAAACGCAATCGCCAGATGCTTGGTTACTTTCTGAAAAGTAAACTCCTTTTTCTTTTAGTGAATACCATTTAAATATCTTTTTTAGGCACGTATCTTTGTAAAAAGAAAATTTATCGTGATGAACACCAAAACACCTTCAGATTCAAGAACCACAATGACCGATATGGTGCTCCCTAGTGAGACCAATCCGCTGAACAATCTGTTCGGAGGTGAGCTTTTGGCACGTATGGACCGTGCGGCAAGTATTGCCGCTAGGCGACATAGCAGACGCATTACCGTTACGGCATCTGTTAACCATGTTGCGTTTAACAGAGCTGTTCCTGTTGGTAGCGTGGTTACCGTAGAGGCCGCAGTTTCTCGTTCTTTTCGAACATCGATGGAGGTTTATATAGATGTATGGATGGAAGACCGTTTTAGTGGTGAGCGTACCAAAGCCAACGAAGCTATTTATACCTTTGTAGCGGTAGATGAAACGGGAAAACCCACTGAAGTACCTCCGCTCTCCCCAGATACGGATTTGGAAAAAGAGCGTTTTGCAGGAGCATTACGCAGAAAACAATTAAGTCTTGTGCTTGCTGGAAAAATGAAGCCTAATGAAGCTACGGAATTACGTGCTTTGTTTATAGCACCTTAGCCCACAAAGGGGGAATGTTCCGTGAGCTTTGAAAAATAAATTTAAGTTAAAAATCAAAATGGTCCGGATGAGGACCAATACGTTCTCCCCTATCTAAACTATCCAAGTAAGCGACATCTTCTTTAGAAAGTTCAAAGTCAAAAATAGCAGCATTGGCTACAATACGATTTTTATGCACCGATTTTGGTATGGTTACCACTCCTTTCTGAAGGTTCCAGCGCAGTATCACCTGTGCTACGGATTTGTTATATTTTTCGGCCAGTTCCTTACAAATATTCAAGCCAAAGACCTTACCCTGCATAAATGGCGACCAAGCTTCATACTGAATGGTATTTTTAGTACAGAAATCGATTAAATCTTGCTGTACCACATAGGGATGAAACTCCATCTGGTTTACCATAGGCACCACCTTACAATCCGTCAATACATCTTCAAGGTGATGTTGTAAAAAATTACTAACCCCAATGGCTCTTACCTTTTTCTGGGCGTATAAATATTCCAAAGCCTTCCAGGTATCTTTATACTTTCCTGCTACGGGCCAATGGATTAGATATAGATCCAAATAATCCAATTGCAATCGTTCCAAACTATCAGCAAAGGCCTGTATTGTGCTGTCATAACCTTGGTCCGTGTTCCACACTTTACTAACAACGAAAATATCTTCCCTGGCTACAGCACTTTCCTTAATACCTTTACCAACACCCTCTTCATTTTTATATACCGATGCCGTGTCTATATGCCAATATCCAATTTCTAAAGCATCTTTAACAGAATCTATCACTTCCTGCTCATTATCGGCTTGGTAGGTGCCTAAACCAAGGTATGGCATCGCTACCCCATTATGTAGAGTAAAGCTTCCTTTTATGTCTGTAATTTTCTTGCTACTCATGCTTATTTGGTTAAAGTTGATACACCCACTCTTCAGGGTTCAGTCTAGACGTATCTTGGTATAAATAAAATTTTAAGCGGGTTTGTCCATTGGTCTTGTTCGTATAAATCGTACCCAGTTCTTCTTTAATGCCCACTTTATCACCTTTTTTCACATAGAGTTCTGCCAAATTATAATAGGTACTTATAAAGTTACCATGCTTGATCTGCACCCCTTTGTTCCCTCCGGGAACGGCTAAAATAGCAATAACCTCTCCTTCAAAAATTGCTCGCGCCTTAACACCAGGGTCGGTGGCAATGATTACACCATTGCTCTGGTGCTTAATGCCGGGATATACGGCATCTTTATAGATCCCGAAACCTTGACTTTTAATCCCTTTTTCCACAGGCCAAATAAGCTTGCCCTTGTTCGAGGAAAAGTTCTTGGCAATTAGGGTAGCTTCCGGAGTAAGGGCGAATTTACTAGCGCTTGTATTTTTCTTTCCAGACTTCTTGTTAGAGGCCGCAATAGCGCTTCGAATAAGCTTTTCAATCTGCTGATCTATTTTTCGTGCTTCCCGCTTTTTCTTGTTTATAGCACTACTGTATTTACTTTCGTTCTTACGGATAGTTCCTAAGAGTGCTTTCTGTTCCTGTATTTCTCCAAAGAGCTGATTTTTAGCTTTTCTATTTTGGGCAAGTAAAACTTCTTTTACTTTTCGCTCTTCGTTAAGGTCACTATTCAGTCGTGTTAGCTCATCCGTCTTCTCAATTATTTGAGCGCCCTGTTCCTTTCTATAATCGGTATACTGCTTCATATACTGCAGTCGCTTAAAAGCCTGAAAAAAGCTTTCCGATGACAACAAAAACATTAACCTGTTCTGTTTAGATCTATTCTGATACGACTTCTGTATCATTTTGGCATATTGGTCCTTTGTCTCCTGTAATTCGCTCTTCAGTTTTCCAATATTTCTAATGTTGGTGTTGATTTGTCTGTTCAGCAGGTTAGACTGTTGGTTGGTTACCCGTATCAGCTGTTGCCGTACGGTTATTTTTTTATCCAAGGCTTCCATTTGGTCCAAAACATTACCTCTTTCTTTCTTTTCGGCAAAAAGCAGACGATTTATATCCCGTATTTCGTTTTGCAGCTGCGCTCTCTTTTCCTCTAAAGCCTTTTGCTCGCTTGTTTGCGCATGTAAATTCTGGGTCAGTGCGACCAGAATGAAAAAAACTACTTTAACTATTAGCCCTTTTAAACGCATGCTATTCTAATACTATTTCTTTATATCCTTTCGGTATTTTATATGGAAAATTTAAGGTCCTGTTCAATTCTAGGTTTCGATACGCTAGCTGAATTCTATTTTCCGTAGTGTTCTCAACAGCACTTATGTTAATGGCATTGGGCAGTACCTCATCACCAATACGTTGGTAATTCTCATAGTTAATTTGCAACAAGCGTTTCTTTAAGGGCTGAGACAATTGTTGAGCGGCCATTCTAAAATTCTTGGGCTCTATTTCAAACAGTATTTTGTAGAGCACCTCGTTAACTCTTGGAACAAGCCTATATGTCTCTTTGGTCACGGAAGCTTCGTATTTTTTCTCCCTTAAATCTAACAATGCTTCTCCCAAAAGTAAGTTTTGAACTATCTTAAAATCGACTTCTGTTCCCAAAAGTTCGCTTAAATAAGAAAAATCACCATCAAAATACTCATTCTGCAATTTGTTATAAAAAGAGACTTTGTTCGGGGTAATGTACGCCTTAACAATGCCTAAGGGCGCGCTCATCCAGATAGCCTTATCCTTTTCTAGACGCAAACTAACGGAAAAGCTTTGTGTGTCTTCTCCATTAGAATAATCAATCTTCACTTTTCCACTTAAGGTTTTAAATACGGTCTGGTTTTGATAATGTGCCTTTATAATTGCCTTGGACGATAGTCTATTGTCAATAGTACCGTCCGATACCAATTTTGTGCTTTTACAAGAAAAAACGAAAAGCATAAGAATACCATAAAAGAAAGGTTTTAGGTATGTATGTGATTTCCCTATCATAGCTTAAAATCCGGGTTTAATCTTACTAAGGTACATATTTGCCTTTGATGGATTGCTCATAGCACTATAGGCATCTGAAAGTTCCTTGTAAATTTTATTGGCCAAAGCAATATCGTTGATTAAATAATCCAAAGCAGCTTCTAATACCTCAATGGCATCCCTATACTTTTTGCTTCTATTTAACGCGTAGCCATTACTATAATAAAAATAGGGCTGAGAAGGGTAGCTCTCCAACGCCTCTTCCGTGAGTTGTACTAGCAAAAGGTTAGCAGTGGTCATGTTCATTAACCCCTTTATTCTCATTTTATAATTTGCTATGCTGTTAGGAGCGGCGTTTTCTACCCTCGCAGTATACGAAACTGTCTGCTGTTTAGCCTTTTTCTTTTGCAAGGAACCATTGATTTCTTGTTCTAACGCAGTTCTTTGTTTTGAACCCTCAAGTGTATTTAGCACCGCAAGTGCAGCTTCTAACTTTCCGTCTTTAAAATAAATTTGAGCTAAGTTTTCCTTGAGTACGTCATTTTTGTATGGAATTTCATTTTCTAAAGAGCTGAGGGTATTTCCCTGTTTACCCACAATTGCATTTAACGTGTGTAAATACCAATAGTTTCCGGGATCACTATTTAATGCTTCAATGGCGTATTCCTGAGCGGGTATATTCTTTTTGTCTAAATGATAATTCTTTGCGAGTTCATAAGCAACCACCTTATTGTCTGGCTGTAGCCGTTTGCATTCCAGCAAAAAGTTAATGGCCCTGTCATAATTCTGTATCCCTTTTTGCTTTAAGGCCTCAAAAAAGTTTTCTTGAAAATCGTCCGAATAATCTTCTAAAAAAACTTCGGCACTTTCTTCTATTTGGATTTCCTGCTTTTCCTGAGCATAGCAAAGAGCTGGAACAAAATTTGTTCCTAAAAAAAATAACAAAAAAATGTATTCATTTTTCATAGCTTATCATAAATTCCCCCTTTGGGGGTGAGGGGGCTTTTACTTCACCCCGGTGCTACCAAAACCACCTTGCCCTCTAGCCGTATCAGATAATTCCTGAACCTCTTCCCATTCTGCACGCTCATGTTTTGCGATGACCATTTGGGCAATACGCTCCCCGTTTTCAATGGTAAACGCCTCATTCGAGAGGTTTATCAATATAACCCCTACTTCGCCTCTATAGTCCGCATCAATTGTGCCAGGAGCATTTAATACGGTGATTCCTTTTTTAGCTGCTAATCCACTTCTAGGTCTCACTTGTGCTTCAAAACCGACCGGAATCTCCATGAAAAGCCCTGTTTTTATAATTGTACGCTCCATAGGCCGTAACACTACAGGCTCCTGAATACTTGCTCTTAAATCCATCCCGGCAGATGCCCCAGTTTCGTAATGTGGTAAGACATGTTGCGATTTGTTGATGATTTTTATATTCATTTTTTAATGATTATTTTTTTGAGATTTTCACCTTCCAATCTATATGTTAGTCCAAGGAAAATCAGCAATAATGTTATTCCCACGAAAAGGTTTCTATCAAAAATGTAAAATGATAGGATAGAAAACAAGATGGAGATTCCTAAATAAAAGATAATTTTTCTAAAATTATAAGGTATGGGATAATACATACGTCCAAAATAAAAGGACAATAGCATCATTGTACCATATGCGATCAGTGTAGCAACGGCAGAAGCCATATACCCAAAATAAGGAATAAAGACAAAGTTAATAATGATGGTAAGCACAGCCCCGATCATGGAGATATACGCTCCGAATTTTGTGCGATCCGTAACTTTATACCATACGGATAGGTTATGATAAATACCTAAGAAAAAACTGGCCAACACTATTAATGGCACAATGGACATGGCATCCCAATACGACTCGTCTAATACAATCAACCGCTTTAAAACATCGGCAAAAACAACAACGGTCAACAGAATAATACTGCCCAAAACCACAAAATAATTGGTAATTTGGGCATAGGCCTTCTGCGGGTTTTTCGTGTCCGAATGACTAAAGAAAAATGGTTCTATTCCCATTCTAAAAGCCGTGGCGAACAAGGTCATGAAAAGTGCCAGCTTGTAGCAAGCAGAATATTTTCCCATTTCACTTTTCGCTATAGCTTCAGGAAGCAACTGTGATAGTAGGTATCTATCAAAAACCTCATTTATCGTAAATGCAATGCCCGCTACCATGACTGGCATGGCGTAAGTTAACATTCTACGCCATAAAATACTATCGAAGCTGTAGGAACGTCTTTTGTAAACGCCGAGCATTAAAACCAAAGTAACGGCACTTGCAATAAGATTGGAGATTAAGATGTAAGAGATTTCAAAATTTGGAATGTAGATTCCACTAAAAATACTCGAAGTTTCTCCCTGAGCCATTTTAGGCAACAGTAGTAAGAAAAAGAGGTTAAGACCTAAATTAATAGCTACATTCAATATTTTTATTACTGCATAGCGCATAGGTTTTTCATTTGCTCTTAACATGGCAAATGGTATTATTACCAAAGCGTCCAAAGCCAAGATTCCGAGCACATAATTCATGTAAACCGTATCTATATTTAATGCGGTCGCAATACTTCCTTTGAAGACAAGACCAACCAATACGAATAACAGCGTTGAAACCCCTAATGAAATAAGCGAGGTAGCTATTACATTGGTCCTATTTTCCGCTTCTTTATAAAAACGAAAAAAGGCTGTTTCCATTCCATAGGCCAGGAAAACATTAAAAATTGCAAACCATGAAAAAATAAGGGTAACCTCACCATAAGTACCCGGCGGCATTACAGCAGTATAGATGGGTACAAGCAAAAATGATAGCATCCTAGGTAAAACGGTTGCCAAGCCATAAATGGCCGTTTGCTTAAAAAGTTTTTTGAGCGGATTCAAACACCTTACATTAAGGGTTCAAAAGTACCTAATTGCGGTGGTTAAACAAAGTTAGTTTTTTGGTTTCCCCTTATACAATAAGGGTTGTTTTTCTTTTATCCCTGTTACCTTAGTGTATTTTAACTTTCCATTTTCAGTATAACTAAGAACGGCTTCAGTAGCTTCTAATGCTAATGCTATTGTTTCGGCTGAACCTCCTTTTGAGTTCGGTATTTTAGCTATAGCGTAATTTGCACCATCTATTTGTTCCATAGTTATGGATGCTTGCTTACCACGAAAATAAATTTCTTTCATTTCCAAAGTACTGGCCTCATCTATGGTAACAGGGATTTTTATAGAAAGTCCATTTCCACTGTTTTCCATACCTCCAATATATGCTTGACAAGTTGCACTACCTAACTCAAAAGGAGTTTCTGTTTGTATTTTTTTTTGCGATGAACAACTGAAAAGTCCCAATAGCATAATGCAAATAATGTATTTAAAATGTTTCATGTACAGTTCCTATTTGATTTTTGTAAAGATATGTGAATATGTATTAATTACACCTACGTCATATCAAACCAAAAGTAGTGCCGATTTATGTATTACAAAGCAGCGGCTATTCTTTTAGTCTTCTTATCTCCTGTATTTCATTTTGTATTTGTTTAGCAATAAAAACAGTCAAAACTATTAAGGATATGATACCCGATACAATGATATAGCTATAAAATCCAGAAGATAAATTAGCTTTAAATAATGGTAATAATATCAAGAAACCAGCTACATAACCAAGGACAGTTAAGGGTGTCCATATGAAATGTACATTCTTTCGTTGTTCGTAATAGCAAATTAACTCTTGCTTGTAGGCCTTATGATCTAAAAGCGAATTCATTTGTTTTAATTTCTTTATACTAAGGATTTCCAATAGCATACGCATAATCAGTGTGCCTACCATTAACGACAATCCTAAGATTACTTGATTATTTTTATATCCAGAGATATAGATAAAAAATGAAATCAAAATCACGACTGTAATTCCCAAGATAATGTTCGTAATTCTTTGTTTATTCTTTATTCTTTTAGCGCCTCTTAGAACCTCGTTAAACCCTGTTTCAGTGGCCTTATCTGTCTCCTGATTCTTCCAATTAGATTGTAATTCTTCAAAATTATTCATTGTTTACACATTTCGTTAATTGACTTTTAATACGATGTATCCGCGTACGAATCGCTTCGTGTTTTATCCCTATGATATCTGAAATTTGTTTTTGTGGCAAACCTTCAAGTTCTAATAAAATAATAGCCTTATTGGTTTCAGATAGTTTATTGATACAGGTATATAACTGTACTAGCATTTGATGTTTTTCCTCTCCCGAATAGGCTTCATGGAGTTCAGGAATATCTTTTACATCATAGTTATTTGCATACTTCTTTTGGTTCCTAAGTTGGGTAAGACAAGTATTTACAGTAATTCTATAAATCCATGTGCCAATACCACTTTCATTTCTAAACTGTTCCAAGTTCTCCCAAATCTTGATAAATACATCCTGTACTACATCTTTGGCCAAGGCATGGTTTCCTGAAACGTATCCCATACATAAACGCA
This sequence comes from Maribacter sp. R77961, assembly GCF_044594925.1. Lineage (GTDB taxonomy): Bacteria > Bacteroidota > Bacteroidia > Flavobacteriales > Flavobacteriaceae > Maribacter. The sequence goes on from NZ_CP138991.1 coordinate 3,055,231, forward strand.
TCACTTTGGGATAATTTTCCTTATAAATTTCTTTGTATTTTTTTTCTTTTGGGGTCATTAGTTCTCTAAGCTATGAAACAATTTTTCTTGAAACCAACTAGGATTATCGTACATAATAAAATGCGCAGCTCCTTCTGCAAATTCTATTTTATAGTTTCCCAGATTAGCATACTGCGTTGCGTAGGTATTTTTTACCATTTCTAAGCCATATGGATGTGTTGCGGCCAAGATGCTGACCGGAATATCTATTTTGGCGATATCTTGTCTCAAATCAAGCTTTAAGAGGTCTGTATATCCATAAACATAGGTTTCCCTATCTGCTTGTAGCATCCAACGCTTCACTAGTTCCTGTTTCTCTTTATTTAAGGTCATTCCCGAAGCCATCTGTTGTGCCATTGCTTCAAACGCCTTGGTGTCCATCGCAAGCATTTGTTTGTTCCATGGACTTTCATAGGCCAAAGCTTCACTATCAAAATTAGGTATCATGAGTGCTCCTGCAGCGGGTAGCGCATCTACTACAATTATTTTTGAAAAGAAATGGCCTTTTTCCGTAGCCAGCCAAAGTCCTAAAGTTCCACCCAAACTATGTCCTAAAACAATTGGGCTTTTGAGATTCTGATTTTTCACATAGCCTTCTATGCCTTCTTTAATCTTTGACAGCCAGGGCTTGTCAATTGCTGGAACTTCCCCAAAACCAGCAAATGTAAAAATATGACATTGATAGTTTTTAGAAAGTTCTACTACAGTAGCTTCCCAAACTTCTCCAGTACAAGTGAATCCTGGAAAAAGGAGAATCGGTTGGCCCTCACCTTTCACGGTTACTTCAAAAGGATAATCTTGGGCTGTACTATAGAAAGTAGCTAGTAAAATACTTAGCATTAGAATTCTTCGAATTGTTTTCATTTTATAAGTTTTTATTGATTTTTCCTTTAGATGCTATATTTTAAAAATGTTACATCTATTATGGCCGGAAATCAAAAAACTTTTCATGATGCGTAAATAAATCGCTCTAAAAATGATGAAGTCGAAGGAAAACGCTAAGCTATTTCCGTTTCCTCGTCCGAAAGATTCATGCGTTTCATGGCCAGTACGGCAAATAGAAAGGCAATCAATAAGAAAAAAGCAGCTAGTGTGTACGAAGCACCAGGATAATAAATGGCACTCTCAGGGCGAATGAAATAATAGAAGACGGGAGAGAAAATTAGTTGACCCAATATTGCCGTAACACTCACCAGCCCTGTTATGGCTCCCTGTAGATTACCCTGCTCCTTTTCAGAAACCTGATTGGATATTACTCCTTGTACAGTTGGTCCGGCAACACCTCCTAGGGCATAAGGAATTAAAAATGCATATAACATCCATGGTTCGGATGCCAAAGAGAACAGAAACATTCCGATTGTCCATAATAGGAATCCTGAGATAATAACGGTTCTTTTACCAAATTTTTTCACGAGCACCCCTACTAAAAATCCTTGGGCTATAGCCACCAGAAGCCCTACCACCATAAGAGAAACCCCTATTTCCCTTGGGCTCCAGTCATAACGTTCAATACCATAATAAGACCATGTAGAGGGTAGTGCCTGACCTGCGAGATTGGCCAAGAAAAAAGCTAAGATTAAAAGGAGTACGCCTTTGTAATTTCTAAGACTCACCAAGGAAACGCCCGGAATCATTTTCAAAAGATTAATAGGTCTACGATTTTCAGGAGTCAACGATTCAGGCACAAAGAAGTACCCAAAAATAAAGTTTGCAAAGGTTAAACCGGCCGCGATATAAAAAGGTAGTCTAATATCTATTTCACCAAAAAAACCGCCAATCCCTGGTCCAATGATAAAGCCCAGGCCAAATGCCGCTCCTATGAGTCCAAAATTCTTAGCCTTTTCTTCCTTTGTACTTATGTCCGCAATATAAGCTGATGCCACTGTAAAACTTGCCCCTGTTATACCGGCTAAAAATCTTCCTAAAAACAACCAGGTAATGCTTGGCGCCCATGCATGGATTAAATAATCTATACTTAATCCCAAAAGTGCAATTAAGAGGATAGGACGCCTTCCAAATCTATCGGAAATCTCTCCTAGAACCGGTGAAAATAAAAATTGCATCCCAGCAAAAGCGGTTGTTAGCCACATGCCATAAATAACGGCCATGGCAGTACCTTCCCCAGTTAATTCCATTATCAAATCTGGAATTATAGGCAGAATAATGCCTATACCGATTACATCTACAAGGATGGTAATAAAAATAAAGAGAAGTGCAGTTTTCTTTGATTTCATGGCTATGGCAAAAATCGGTTAAAAAAAGAAACCCTGTGTTAAACACAGGGTTATATTTATAATTTTAGCCATACGATAAACATGCTATCTCGTTTCGCTCTTGCTTTGTCTAATTATTCAAGGCCTCAGCACCACCAACAATTTCTAAAATTTCATTGGTAATAGCAGCCTGTCTTGCTTTATTGTATGTTAATTTCAACTGATCTCTAAGCTCCGTTGCATTGTCCGTTGCTTTATGCATAGCTGTCATACGCGCACCATGCTCACTTGCAAAAGAATCTCTTATACCTTTATAAAGCTGAGTCTTTAAGGATTTTGGTATTAATTGTTCAACTATTTCCTCTTTTGATGGTTCAAAAATATAGTCCGCATTGGCATTCTCCGCACCTTCGATAGGAACTATTGGTAAAAATTGCTCCGTCATCACGATTTGTGTGGCTGCATTTTTAAACTTGTTGTAAACAATTTCAATACGGTCATAAGAACCATTGGTAAATTGTTCCATTAAACTCTCCGCAACCTCGGCAGAGTTATCAAAGGTTAAGTCGTCATATATTTTACTATGATTTGCAATAACCGAATATTTCTTACCTAAAAAGTCATTCGCTTTCTTTCCAATAGCAACAAAATCTACCTGTTTGCCGGCATAAAGTTCCTCTGCTAAATAGGTACATTGTTTAAGTATATTGGTATTGAAAGCACCACAAAGACCTCTGTTCGATGTTATCCCTACTACCAATACCTTGTTCACAGGGCGATTATCACTAAACTTACTTCCAGAATCCGCATCCAAACTTGCACTTAAACTCTGCAATAATTCCGTAAGCTTGTCTGCATAAGGTCTCATGGCCGTAATCGCATCTTGTGCTTTTTTCAATTTCGCAGCAGAAACCATTTTCATGGCACTAGTAATCTGCATAGTTGAAGAAACTGATGCTATTCTATTACGTATTTCCTTTAAATTGGCCATTTAATATAGTATTTAGTCATTAGTAATTAGTTGTTAGAACAATAGATTCTAAACACTTACTACCTCATACTTATTTCTACAAACTAGTTATACTTAGCTGAAAGATCCTTACAAACTGCTGTCAATGTATCCGTTACTTCATCAGTTAGTTTTCCAGCTTTTAATGTATCTAAAACATCTCTATGTTTCGCATTTAAGAATTCAATAAAATCCCGCTCAAATTCCTTTACCTTCTCTACAGGCACATCTCTAAGAAGGTTCTTAGAACCTGCGTATATAATTGCAACTTGATCTTCTACTGTAAAAGGGTCGTTCTGCGCTTGCTTTAGGATTTCAACGTTTCTACGCCCTTTTTCAATTACATTTAATGTAGCGGCGTCCAAATCAGAACCAAATTTAGCAAAGGCTTCCAACTCACGGAACTGTGCTTGATCTAACTTTAACGTACCTGCCACTTTTTTCATGGATTTAATCTGTGCGTTACCTCCAACACGCGATACAGAAATACCTACGTTAATAGCAGGACGAACACCTTGGTTGAATAAATCTTGCTCCAAGAAAATTTGTCCGTCTGTAATTGAAATAACGTTCGTTGGGATATATGCCGATACATCACCTGCTTGCGTTTCAATAATTGGGAGTGCGGTTAAAGAACCTCCACCCTTTACTATTGGCTTCAAAACATCAGGCAAATCATTCATTTCCTTAGCAATCGCATCATTGTTGATCACTTTGGCGGCACGCTCTAGTAATCTAGAGTGTAGATAAAAAACATCTCCAGGATAAGCCTCACGTCCCGGTGGTCTTCTTAATAATAAAGAAACCTCACGGTAAGCAACCGCTTGTTTTGATAAATCATCATATATAATTAATGCAGGACGACCTGTATCTCTAAAATATTCTCCAATAGATGCACCTGCAAAAGGAGCATAAACTTGCATTGGCGCTGGGTCAGAAGCATTAGCGGCCACAATAGTTGTATAAGCCATGGCGCCTTTGTCTTCTAGTACCTGTGCAATACCGGCAACGGTAGAGGCTTTTTGACCAATAGCTACATAAATACAATAAACTGGTTCGCCAGCATCGTAAAATTCTTTTTGATTTAGGATAGTATCGATACAAACCGTTGTCTTACCTGTTTGACGGTCACCAATAACCAACTCACGTTGTCCTCTACCTACTGGAATCATGGCATCAATTGCCTTGATACCCGACTGCAATGGCTCTGTTACCGGCTCACGGAAAATAACCCCAGGTGCCTTACGCTCCAAAGGCATTTCGTAAGTCTTCCCAGAAATAGGTCCTTTACCATCGATAGGAGTTCCCAATGTATTTACCACACGACCCACAATTCCTTCACCAACATTGATAGATGCGATACGTTGCGTACGTTTTACAGTGGCACCTTCACCAATAGATTTGGACGGTCCCAAAAGTACTACACCAACATTATCTTCTTCCAAGTTTAAGACGATTCCTTCCAAACCACCTTCGAATTCAACTAACTCCCCGTATTGTGCGTTTGCCAAACCGTAGACCCTAGCGATACCATCACCTACTTGCAATACAGTTCCTACTTCATCTAAAGTAGCGGTTGCATCAAAACCTGATAATTGTTGCTTTAAAATTGCTGATACCTCAGCGGCTTTTACTCCTGCCATTTTTTAATAGATATAAGATAAAAGACGTAAAACGTAAAACGTTTACCGTCTGATAATAGTTATTATAGACTGTTTGTAAATTCTCTTTTAATAGTATTCAATTTATTTGCGATACTAGCATCATATTGTAAATCTCCAACACGTAACACGAATCCACCGATGATACTTTCATCAATTTTGTTTTCTATACTTACTTCCTTTCCTGTAATAGCGGTTACTTGCTTTAAAACCTTTTTCTCCAAAGCGGCATTCATAGGAACTGCAGTAGTAACATAAGCTATATCCTTTCCTTTAAGTTGTTCATTTAGAATTATGTACTTTAGGGCAACCTCGTTTAACATAGCCACTCTCTTATTGTCTACCAACATTGTTGTTAGCCCATCCGAAATAGCGTTACTTCCCTTGAAAATCTTGTGAAGTGCCTCTTTCTTAGCAGTGCCGGAAACAACCGGACTAGCCAACATATCTCTTAACTCCTTGCTTTCGGAAATTGTAGCCACAATAGCGCGCATATCTTTTTCAACGGCGTCAGTAGCATTATTGTCTACTGCCAAATCCAAAATGGCTTTTGCATAACGTATGGCTGCTCTAGATTCGCTCATTCTTATTAATTCAATTTGATATCACCCAACATTTCGTCCACCAACTTCAATTGCTTGTCTTTACCTGATAATTCCGACTTTATTACCTTTTCGGCAATAGAAACAGAAAGTTCAGCTACCTGACTTTTGATATCCGCTACAGCCGCTTTCTTTTCGCTTTCAATTGTTGCTTGGGCTTGCTGTATCATCTTATCTCCCTCGATTTTTGCTTGTTCCTTGGAATCCGCAACCATCTTCTCTCTTATTTCCCTGGCTTCCTTTAATAAGGCCTCACGCTCTGCACGCGCTTCCTTTAAAAGATTCTCACTATCCGCAGTTACATTTTGCATTTCTTTCTTGGCATTTTCCGCAGCTGCTAAAGCATTTTTTATACCGTCCTCACGCTCATTTACAGCGTTCAGTATTGGCTTCCATGCAAACTTGCGTAACAACAACAACAGGCCAACAAACAATAATGTTTGCCAAAAAAACAACCCTAAAGAAAATTCATTCAATAATTTTTCCATAATATAAATTGTATCTGTTTTAATTTTTAAGGAACACTGACCGTAACCAACCGTTACGGTCAATGAACTTTAGATTTGTTAAGATGCAAATATTGCAGCAAAACCAATCCCTTCAATAAGTGCTGCTGCGATCAACATTGCTGTTTGAATCTTACCATAAGCTTCTGGCTGACGAGCGATAGCATCCATGGCAGAACCACCGATTCTACCAATTCCCATACCTACTCCGATAACCGCTAAACCTGCACCTACAATTGCTGGAATTTCCATAATATATCTAGTTTAAAAATTAAAAATTCAATTCTACAAATGAGCTAATTCAGGCTCATCATCATGACCATGGTCGTGCTCTTCTGCTGCAAAACCAAAATATAAGGCTGATAACATCGTAAAAATATAAGCCTGCAATACAGCTACCAAAATCTCAATGAGCGAAATAGCGAACGCCAAGCCAAATGATAATGGACTTCCCAACCAGCTCTTAAAAATAAACATCAACCCAATCAAGCTCATTAAAACAATGTGACCCGCCTGCATATTCGCATACAAACGTATTAACAAAGCAAATGGTTTGATGAAAATTCCTAGCACCTCAATTGGCACTAGTATAATATAAATAAGAATTTTACCATACCAAGGCATCGTATCACCCAATGGATCAAAAATATGTTTCCAATAATCTTTTGTCCCCGTCAAATTGGTCAATAAAAAAGTGATTAATGCCAAGGCTACGGTTACCGCTATATTTCCAGTTACGTTTATACCGAGTGGGGTAAGTCCAAAAATATTCAAAAACCAAATAAAGAAAAATACAGTTAATAGGTATGGCATGTATTTCGCATATTTCTTTTCTCCAATATTGGGCTTGGCAATATCATCCCTAATGTAAACTACGATTGGCTCAAAGAAACGACCAACACCCGTTGGAACGCTTCCATTCTTCGCATATGATTTTGCTAAGCTTGTAAACAACCAAAACATTAACAAGCAAGTAATAATTATCATTACCACACTTTTGGTTATTGAGAAATCTATGGGTTTTACATTTGTTGGGTGCTGCTCTTCGTCATAGTTGATAGTTCCGGCCGCGTCAGTCTTGTAGATTTTACTATGGTATAATTTGTAATAGTTTCCGTCTACTTCGGCTAAGGTCTCCCCGTGATGAAATTTGGAAGAAGAAAAGAACTTAAGACCATTATCCCATAATATTACAGGAAGTGGGGCACCAACATAATGATGTTCACTACTTTCGTCAGTGTAAGAGTACAATGAAAAATCATGTGAATCCTGCAGGTGATGCTGAATGTATTCCTTTATCTCCGTTTTTAGGTCCTGCTTTGGCTCATCGGAGGACACTTTGGTCTCGAAGGCGAAAATATTGGAGCTAAGAAGTAAAGCTATGGCTACTAGAACTTTGAAAAAAAATGTTTTTCGCATATTGCTCAAAATATCGGTCTCTAAAAATCGGTGCAAATGTACGTCATTATGGTAAAAATAAAAAAGCAAATGAGACTTTATTTACAAGTATGAAGTCAAGAACACCTTAATCCATTTTTTTGAGCATTTTAGCCATAAAAACTGTCTCCACTATTAAGGAAATAGCATAAGGCACAAAAAATGCGGAAAACTCTACTTTATTCATATCGTCATCTGCGCTGTACTCAGGATAAAATATGATGAAGAAAAATATAAATTTTAAAAAGCTACCTCCCATAAATAAAAAGCCTATTTGATTCTTTAGCCTTTTTTGAAGAATATAAAGTGAAATATAAATAGCTGCCGCCAAAAAGGCGTTTACCACATAAGATTTTACAATGAGATTATCGTACTTAGGCAAACCCTTGGCCGCCAATATGTAGGTATGCGCTAAAAAAGAAAGTGTTAAGCAGATACTTAGAAAAAGAAGAAATTGGACAATAGGATGTAACCGTATCTTCAATATTTTATATTTTTAAGTTGTTTCAGTACCACCCAAAGAGAAATTGCCACACCTAAAAGTGTGGCAATTGCAGTACAAATTCGTTTTTCGTTTCCATAATATTCATCCAGCCAAATACCTCCTTTGGCCGCGAGGAAAATTATAGCTCCCATTTCAAAAGCAATGCCAGAAAGTATCGCGACATTTTTAAGATTATTTTTCTTAGGAAGCTTTTGCTGGTTCATTTTTATTGCTGGAGTTTCCACTCATTGAGGACTTAAAGCTTCCTGAAGAAGAACCTACTCCACCTTTGCCCTTCATACTACATGAAGCGTTGAAGGTAGCTCCTGGCTCTACAGCCAACTTGGTAACAGTTACTGTTCCCTCGATTACTGCCGAAGATTTTAAAGAAAGTAAGTCCGAGACTAAAAGTTCGCCATTAAAGCTGCCTTCAATATCTGCATTTACGCATTCTACTTTTCCGTGGATATAGCCATCTTTACCAATGACCACTTTACCGGAGGTTTTTACGTTACCGTCCAATTTCCCGTCTATCCTAAAATCTGCTTCGGAAACGATGTCTCCTTTTATTTTAGTGTTCTTTTCAATTCTGTTGGGTTGTCCTCCTATTTCGTTCATAGCTCTAGGTTTTTGTTTATCTGAAAACATGTACTCATGGTTTTGGGGTTAAAAGTGTATTTCTGTAAGCTTCTAAATTCTTATGTACTTGAATAATCTTATAGTTGTCAGATAAAATTACAAAATTCTCATCAGCAACCTTATAATCCTTATTGTTTTTTAATAGCTCTGCATAACCAAGAGCAAAGTCTTTGGATTTAAAGCCATGTACCACTATAAATTGTTCTTCCAAGTTATAAATGTCCTTGGAAACAATATTCTTGTATCTTAAATCCGCTATAGATTTTTCTAGCAGTTTCATTAGTTTTAGCGCGCTTTCATTTTTACTTCTTTTAAAAGGAAAAATGACTTTCCAGTTGGCCGTTCCTTTAGAGTCGGTCTCGGGAGAAAAATCCTTCGGCTCCAACTTGGGAAGTTGTTCCGCTATCATTTGTTCGGCTTTTTTTCCTTCTGGATTGTTGGGATACGTTAACGCAACATAGTTTAATGCTTCTTTAAAATCCTCGAAACCTTGTAATCTCCCTATTGCGTTAGCCTTAAGCATTTCAAACTTAGGGACAATTGGGTCGCCCGTATAGCGGTTGATATTTGCTTCTGTACCCGTTATGACCTTTAGAAAATCCTGTTGTCGGTATTGTTCAAATAAGGCTTCGTAACGCTTTTCAGGACTATCGGAGGCATCAGATAATACCGCTTGTGGATTCAACAATATTTCCGCATAACGAGAATCACCGTGGTTAGCAACGATATCCGCTTTCATTTGGGCCTGTAAAGCGCTCCCCTCTTCTTCATAAATTTTATACAAATTGTATTTAGAAGGAAGTATTAAGCGTTCTTCTGGATCGGAAGCCAAGACACTTTCTAACTTTCCAACCGCCAAAATATTCTCTTTGAATTTTTCTTTATAGATAAGCCCTAATTGGTAATTGGCAAAGTTGCGTTCCGCTCTAAGACTATCTACCACGGTTATATCGGCAGGCACCTTACTCATATAGAAGTCCAAGGAAAATTTTTCGTCCTCAGATAAAGCAAGGTCTGCAACAGGTGCTCCCTCTTCGGGATTAGCTGTTGTGGCCGTGTTGTTCGAAACCGCCTTGTTAGACCAGCGCCAATCATCCGCTAATTCCCGATTACCCCACTTATTTTTAAAGTCGTTCTGGCCATAGCCTAAACTGGTAATGTTATAAAAATAGAATTTTCCTTTGTTTTCCTTACCTCCCTTGCTTTTTGCAAAAGCCGCAAATCCTTCGGTTATTTTATCCTTTTCCTTCTTCTGTGCTGCTTCCTTAGCAGCTTTTAATTCTTCAATATGGTTTTCAAAATAAGCTATCTGATCATCCTTTGGTAATTCAAAAATAGTGATGACACTATCTGCATACTGTACAATATCCTCATATTTAATAACATCCTCAAGATTATCTAATTTCTTCTTTATAGCCCTGTATTTTCTTGTATTTTCATCAAGATTGGTCAGCACACTATCATAATAAGCCCCAGCAGTCTTATATTCATTCTGGTCAAAGTTATAGGTCCCAAGGTTTTCGTAATTCAAGGCATTTAGTTTGGGTTGATTCTGCGTGGCCCGCAACGATTTGTTAAAATACGAGATAGCAAGACTATCTGACCCTTGTTCCAAATGAAACTCTGCGACTTGCCTAAAAATCTTATCTAAAAAAGGTCTGTTTTCACGATTCTCTTCCAAATCGGTTAGATACTCCAACACCTCCAGTTGATTTTCAGCAGTAATCTCCGTATTCCGTATTTTTTGGATTTCGGCATTGATCATGTACACCCGAGGTGATTTCCTGTTCAACTCAATAACCTTATCAAAGGCATAGTTAGCACTGTCTTTATGACCCAATTGATTGTAAAGCTGACCAATAATGTAGTAATATCTACCTTTCTCCGGGTTCTTCTTGGTGTAGTATGATGCTACTTTTAAATGCTGTATTGCGGTATCCGGAGCGTTCAAATTTATATAGGCCTGTGCTAACATAGACCTCGCATCTGCATATTCTTGGTCCTTAAGTGTCTCGAACTTCTGTAAACGTTTTAAATTCTTAATGGCCAATTCCTCGTTCTGTAATCGAATATTCACCTTCTCCCGCCATATCGTAGCCTCGTTAAGCTTATCACTGTCGGTATATTTTTTAAGAATATAGTTAAATGATTCAAGGGCTGGGATGTAACGTTCATCAAAATAACGTGCCTTCCCCAACAATAGGAATGCTTCGTCTGTTTGAGGATTCCGCTCACGATCCTTAATATCCATACTATGACGCTGTATTGCTTTTGTAGCTTTCTCCTCGGCAATTAGGAAATTAGGGTTGTTGTCTTCCGAATCTAACTTAACTTCTCCCGAAACCTCCAAGCGCTCAATAGGCAGTATGTCCCAGTAATCGTCGCGGTAGGTGTCGTTTAGCGTAGTCCTACCCTCTTCAAAGGCAATATTACCGTTGTACAAGGTATTGTACTTGGTATTTAGCGCATGCCAATTTCTATTGACAAAGGCATCTTTTTTAGTGGAACATGCATTAAAGAGCAGTGCTCCAAAAAGAATAGCAATAATGAGTTTGTGTTGAAGCTTCAAAATTAATTATATACGTATGTATGGTTAACTTAAAAACCGCCATATTATTATGTAGTTCATCGACAAAAAGGATGATTTTTTTAAGTCCCATTCCCTTTACAAGAAGTATTACAACAAACTAATTAGTTTGTAGCTGGCATTTTGCAATGTTTCGTTGGTCTAAAGAATACCCTTTAGCTATGGTTTTACCTGAACAACGATTTTTTATAGAAAGTTAACACTACTCCGCTATCAAATAACCGACCCATAAGTCGGTTTTTCTATTCTTGGTAAACTACCCCGGGGCATGCCCGCGAGGCATTAAAAGGAAAATCGCGTTTAGTTTCAACGCAAGTGTCGGAGCATTTAAATCTTTATTATCGAGTAAAATATCGATGAAATGTTTGTTCTGTAAATGATTCTGAACAAAACTACCCAGCAAAAAAGGTTTCTAATTCCTTTAAAGTTTCGGTTGAGGTTTGAATATCCTTTACTACTTCTCCCTTATTTAATACTACGATACGTTCACAAACCTCTGTAACATGGATTAAATCATGGCTAGATACTAGAACAGTTACATTGTCCTTTGATGCAAGGTCTTTTATAATACTCTTTAAACGTATTTGTGTGGTAGGGTCCAAGTTTGCGAAAGGCTCGTCTAAAATAACAACTTCGGGATTTCCTATAAAAGAAGCTACAATACCTGCTTTTTTCTGATTTCCCTTGGATAAATCCCTCAAATATTTCTTTTGACCTAATATCTCGCCATGGAAAAAATCGTCGAACTGCCCTAATAGTCCATCTACATCTGCTTTATTGGCTCCTCTAAGATCACCAATAAAATAGAAATATTCCTCTGGAGTTAAATAGCCAATCAAGAACGTTTCGTCAATAAAGGAAGATGTAAATGGTTTCCATGCTTCACTGGTGTTTACTGGCACCTCATTGTTTAGAATATGTCCGGATGTGGGCTGTATTAAATCTAGCAGCAAACTGAAAAACGTGGTTTTACCAGCCCCATTATTACCCACAAGGCCAAAACTTTGACCTCTTGGAATTTCTAGATGGTCAATATTTAGAACAGTTTGTTTTCCGTATTTCTTTGTTAAGTGTTCTGTTTTTATCATGGTATAAAATTCAAATGTCTCGTTAAAGTTAAAATCTTGCTTTTATATTTATCACGAATATGATGTAAACTGTGTTGCCTTAAATCTAGTCGTTCACTAGCTGTTTTTTTCTTTAAATCCGGCAATCATTCCGTACTTCTTTTTTCGATACTGTTCGGTTACCGAATTCAGCAAATAATTCCTCATGGCAAACCCAACTATACCTAATACCGATAAAATAATAACGGAGGCTTCAAAAGAAATAGCATAATAGAAAATTGAAAATAGTACGATAGGAGCTATTAACACAGGAAGCATAATCAAGAACTGTGTTGCGCTGGTTCCCTGCATGTTCCCAAACGGACTCTGGTCTAATTCTATTCTTTTTTTGTTGAAGGAGCCAAAATATAAAATGACCGGTATATTTACTCCCAGATTATATAATGCACAGGCTAAGTTAATCGCCAAAGCTTCCCAGCCGAAATAAATATAAGGTATCGTAAGCAAGAACATGACCACAACACTAACGGATATCAACATCGCTTTGGACTCCAAATACTTTCGTAACGGAATATTCTGAGACATCATCATCGAATAGTAGCTACTGTCCCATGCTGGAATAAACTGTCCAAAATTACTAAGGAATATCCCTGTCATGAAAACCCCTAAAAAGGCCTTCATGGGCATCATGTCCGCATAAATATCTTGAGTATAGAATATGAGTCCGTAAAAAACGAATAGTAGCGAGATGAACACTTGAGATTTGGTTCGTTTATTTCTCCATATCATCTTTAAATCTAACTGCAGGAAAGTTCCCAATTCTCCGAACTTTTTAGTCCATGCTAAGTCGCTCGTATTTGCCACGGTACTTTTAGCCTTTAAACTAGCATCCAAATAAATTTTAGTGCTTAAAAATTTAAAATTGATGTAGTAGATGAGCACAGCCATTAGCACTGGCACCAAAACGGTCAAAGGATAGGCATACAAAGCATGAAAGATCGGGCCAAAAAACTCCTTCACTGAAAATATTTGAAAATAGTCTAGCGCATAACCGATTACCAAAGTACCTACTATGGCTACTAAAGCTTTATCGTTCTTATTGATCAAAAGATTAATGTAATTAACGCATAGTACAATCGCCAGAATAGCGATAAGCCAAAGTATCACATTCAAAGCGGGATATCCCTGAATTAAAAGGACAATTGCGAAGGGCACAAAGAAGAACAGCGACAATAAATTGTAAATAGAAGCTCCCGAACGTCCTAATATATAATGCGCAATGGCACTTTTCTTAACTGGGGTGGTTAAAAACGGTTTGATGTCCATTACGGGTAGTTTTTGCATAAAATACCGGAGAAAGAGCTCAATAAGCACCCAATAAATAAAATATTGACTAATTATCCACATCGGATTCTCATCTGGAAATAGCTTACGAAGAATAAAGTACATTCCGCCGCCCGCACCTATGAGATAAAGGAGCATGATAAACCCAAAAAATCCCATTATAATTTTTAAGCCAAGACTCTTCCCAAAATTGGAAGACCGAAAAAATGACTTCCATTGTAGTGCTGCAAATTTTTTAAACATAAAGGTTGGTTTATGATATTCTGTTCATTGGTAACAGAAAAATAGATTTTGTTACAAAAACTATGTCATTTTGTATTCTGGGTAGGTTTCTTCTAATAATTTTTCTGCTTTAGTTGGAATCTCAAAAGTGATGACATAAACCAATAACAGTAATACAACTATGAAGAGACTAATAGTCAAAAAACCAAAAATACCCGTTGCTGTATACTCAAAATTGAAAAGATGTATTGGAAGCACTAATAGCTGGGCTACACCGACATGATTAAACAACATATCTTCTAACATCCATTTCCTTTTCTTTTTCTTTAATTTTTTAGAATGCATCCACATAGAAAAAAGCATTGGAGACACCCCTAAAAGTAAAATTCCTGAAACCCAATAATGCAGGTGTCCTAGGTGAAACCTTTGTAATAGTATTGCCAAAAGGACTATTACACAAAATGTCAATATTATTTTTGGCAATTGAAAATAGGCTTTAAAAAATTTAAATATTATGCCATAATACTTTTTAGACATAACTTTTTGTCGCTCCGTTACTACATCCATAAAACCAAACACCCCAAACTTTTTAAATTCCTTCTGCTTGGCCTCCTCAAAGCTCAAGTTTGGATACTCTTTCCATTGAGCCTCTATGCCATTGGCCAAGTGATCTACAAGCTCTGTTTGTACATCATAGTACTCTACATAATGGGCTCGTGTAAACTTGTACAGTTCTTGTATTTGGTCTTTGGTTAAGGTCATTTAATTCTTAATTAAATCGCTATAGTTTTTTAGTATCTGATTTTTACATTTTAACACTTCTTGTATGCCGGCAATATTGAAGACCATAGCTGCAAACCAATAAAAGAAAAACCATATAGTATTTTCCTTAAGTAATGGAATAGTTAACCCCAACAAGTATAAAAACATGGACGGGAGAGCCATTATAGAACCCATGTATTTTGCAGATAATATTTTTTTATGCATACCTTTTGGCTTACGTCCTAGATACATATAAATTATTTGAGGTGTTATTAAGCTTATAAAGAATAACAATTTGACAACAGTTTCTTCTAAGCTTACAATTGAAAGAAATATTGAGAAACCAATCATCAGCAAAATAAAAACGTTTTTAACAGAACTAAAATAACTCATTATCCTTTTCAGAAGTGATTTCTGATAGCCCCAATGTTTACTTCTATCCCATTGTTTTTCAAATTTTCTTGCAAAGTTTCTTTTTGTTCTTAAAAAATCCCCTAATAAAACATACTCGGATTCTGTTTCAAATTCCGTTGCCAAATGATCTATGAGTTCTATTCGAACATCAATAAACTTAACTCCAATAAATTGAAGATAGTTATCTATATATTGTATTTGTTCTTGACTCAATTTCATGCCATTTTAATTTTTTGAATTTGACTATGAGCCTTGTAAAACTGAACAAAAAACCAAGAAAAGGCATGGGTAAAGGCATGAATAAACAAAGCCACGTATGAAATTGAACCTTCTTTTATAAAACTGAATATATTACTAAGAATAGGATTATATAATACCAACAAAAAAGAAAAGGAAATGGCATTGATTTTATAGAGAAAACTAAACGACGTTTGATAACCCGTCTGTTTTATTTTATACTTTAAAATTAATAAGAGAAGAAAGAGACCTATATAAACAATTCCTACTAATGAATTTAAGATTATTAAAATTTGTTCCTTCCATAAATTTTCGGTGCTATAGAAAAATAGAAGGGCTGCTAAAGCGGGTAAAGCAGCTTTTAAATACAAGATTTTAGTATGTTTCACACATTTTTGAATCACAATCTTAGGCCCCATCCACAAAAGGCCAAGCCAATAGCTCGAATGACTTTGTAAGTCATCATGCCATTTTTGTTTCTCTATGGTAAAAGCGTCCTCAAAACTCAGTTGTTGATGCATCATCCCTGCAGAAATTCCTTCTGAAATATGATCTATGATTTCGTTTCTTAAATCAAGATGAAACAACTCCTTTGCATCCAAATAGCCTTTAATATCTGATAATTGATCTGTAGTTAAACCACTCATGATATACTCCATTTAGGATTTACCAATTGCTGCATACTTCGTATAAACTCCTCTAGTTCGGCCAAACGGTTAACGGTTTCCTTTTGCCCCTGTTCCGTGAGTTTATAATACTTTCTTAAACGATTATCCACTTTCGCCACCTCAACATCCAGCAGTCCTTCCGCCTCCAATTTGTGTAATGCCGGATACAGTGCGCCCTCGGTTATTTTTAACTCTCCTTTTGTGAGAACCTTCACTTTTTGGGTAATTTCATAGCCGTACATCTTGCCCTCTTCGTCCAACAACTTTAAGATGAT
This sequence comes from Maribacter sp. R77961, assembly GCF_044594925.1. Taxonomy (GTDB): domain Bacteria; phylum Bacteroidota; class Bacteroidia; order Flavobacteriales; family Flavobacteriaceae; genus Maribacter. Next base: position 3,071,397 of record NZ_CP138991.1, read on the forward strand.
GGTATTTAAACTGCCTTTATATAATTTTGAATTTGCCATAGTCCCCTACTAGCCTCCCCAAAGGGGAGGAAGTTAACTCTTATTATTGTTGTACTATTTTGTTAAAGACCTGAACTGACCCCGCCCAAAGAGTGGAATGATTTATGCCTAACAAGAAATCCTCTATACAGAAAAAAGAACCTCTTAGACTTTTTACTCCGTCTCAAATCTCTAACATCTTCCTCTCAAATATACATAATTTTCTTATGCATAAGAATTCTAGGTATGTTTTTTTTTGTTTTCCGTTTTGTATCGCTCTGTCATTGCTTAATTTTACAATCTATTTAAAAGAAGAAAGAGATTATGGCAGATTTTCATGCGCTAACCGTAAAAGCAATCAAAAAATTAACCCCAAGTGCGGTAGCAGTCACTTTTGCTATTCCTAAGGAACTCATTCAAACTTTTGCATTTACTGCTGGTCAGTACATCACAATAAAAAAAGAGATAAAAGGTACGGAACTACGCAGGGCATATTCCATAAGTTCTTCGCCAAGCAAGGAAGACATTACCATTGGAATTAAAAAAGTGGACCGTGGCGGATTTTCAGACTACGCAAATACAAAATTAGAGGTAGGCGATGTACTGGATGTTATGCCGCCCGAAGGACGTTTCACGTTTAAATCTACCGAAACTAAAAACATTGCGGCATTTGCTGCCGGTAGCGGTATTACACCTATTATGAGTATTGCAAAAACCGTATTAGACAGTAATCCAAAGAACAAATTTGTTCTTGTCTATGGTAATAAATCTTACGAAGAGGCCATGTTTTATACCGATTTAGTAAAACTGGAACTCGATTATACCAATAGGTTTTTTATTTACTTTACCAATAGCCAAACGAAAGAGGATAAAGCCTTATTTGGCCGCATAGACACTTCTACCGTGAACTATGCCCTCAAAAACAAACACAAAGATGTAAGCTTTGACGGCTACTATTTATGTGGACCAGAACAAATGATTCATTTGGTTACTGACACGCTGATTGCTAATGATATCTCTAAAGACAAAATTCATTTTGAACTCTTTACCGCTTCTGAAATTAAAGAAGAAATGCCGGTGACGGAAGATGGGAAAGCCACTGTAAAAGTCATTGTTGATGACGAGGAGTTTGAAATAACAATGGATAAAAGCACCTTGGTCCTAGATGCCGTTCTGAAAGAAAATATTGATGCTCCGTATTCCTGCCAAGGTGGGGTTTGTAGTAGTTGTATCGCTAAAGTAAAAGATGGTAAGGCAGAGATGGTTAAAAATCAAATCCTGACCGACGGAGAAATTGCAGATGGCTTTATCCTTACCTGCCAAGCACATCCCACTACGTCTATCTTAACGGTAGATTATGATGATGTTTAATCCCCCTGATCCCCGAAGAGGGAACTCTTACTCAGATGTTTACTTGTTAGTAAAGAATTTTATTACGGCTAATAATGGCGACAATGTTCCATCTAGCCGATAATAATCCCCCCTTCGGGGGTTAGGGGGATTTTTTTTCAAACTCCCTAACTGCTGTCTCATAACCAATGGCATAGGCCTTTTCAAGACCTTTTCTGTCCAGAATTCCAATATGTTCCAATTCTCGGGGTTCAAATACTAAATCACATTTGTCTATTTTTTGCCTGTTGATAGCATAAATCATTAAACCCGTAACCCTACCCGTTAACTGAAGGGAATTATTCAAATCTTTCTTTTGTAATTTCGAAACAATGGAAACATTACTTCCGATTACAAAATCTACCTTGTCCACCACAGGTTCAGCTGGAAAATTATTCATAATTCCTCCATCGGCATACAACATACCTTTATAACTGACCGGACTAAAAACAGGAGGTAGGGCCGCAGAGGCCAATAAAGGTTTTATAAGTTCACCTGTAGTAATAAATTCTTCCTCCCCCTGTTCCAAGTTCGTTGCTACTACATGAAGTTCTTTCTTTAAGTCAGCGAAATTATCATGAGGAAAATAAGCTTTAAAAATATTGATATAACGCTCCGTATCAATTAATCCCGGTTTGGCCAAAGCAAAGAAGTTGTATTTAAAAAGTGGTGTCTCCTTAAAAAAGCGCATCATATCCAAAACCGAATTTCCATTTGCGTATAAGGCACCAATCAAAGCACCAACACTACTACCAGAAACAATTTTAGCCTCCAAGCCAAATTCTTCCATGGCCTTAATAACGCCAATATGTGCCATACCCCGCACCCCTCCACCAGAAAGGACAAGACCAAGAGATTTAGATAGTAACATTTGGCGTATCATCGGTTTTGTTGAGTTACAAAAGTAGAAGGTTTAAGGCAAAACCTGCTAGTTGACATCATAATTTGTTTCAGACCAACAAACTAACCGATCTGTTTTATCAATTTAAAAAGTGACTTGGAGCTAAAACTATAGATTTCAACACGTTTTTTTTAAATAATAACGATAGGAATCACTTTATGCCAGCCCAATAAAAAACAGCAAACAGACGCTGTAGTCGGTTTTGCGAAAAATACTATGAACCAAACTGTAATCAAATTTTTAACGCTACGACCTAAGCCTAGTGTACTTTTTATTGTAAGTTTACAGTGCTAAGTAAAAGATTTTCCTTGAAACGTTCGAATAACACAGCTATTCTGGTATTTGCCAATTCCGCCAAAACGGAAATGCAAATTAAACCTATCCTAAAGGGAGACATTTTATTTGACCAGCTCACCCAAGAAACGCTTCAAAAAGTAAAAAGAACAGGGCTTCCTTATTTTCATATTTCTGATCAGGAACAAGAGGGGAAAACATTTGGTGAGCGATTTACCAAGGCCAT